>NZ_KE124774.1:1184355-1486855 GCF_000188155.2 Methylocystis sp. ATCC 49242 | reverse complement strand
GCGCCGCAGCTCACATTGGAGGCCGCGATGGTCGAGGCCGGCGCCTTCGCGGATGTCGGCGTTCATCCCGTCGGGGGCGCCGCCTATGTCGGCCTGAAGGACGGCGGCGACACGCAATGGCTCAACTGGAAGGACAGGGGCTTCGCCGACGTCGTCGCGACGCATCGCGTCGAGGTCGAAAAAATGCTGTCGCAATATCGTGCGTCGGCGACGCCTTATCCATCGCGACCTTTCGTCGCCTTCGTGTCGGGCGTCGGGGACTATGATCATCTTGCGCGCGTGAAGGAATGGTCGCGCGGCGGCGGGGACGGCGCATGACGATCCGGCCCGTGGGCAGCCTCACGAAAAACGCGCAGCGCGATGCGTCCGACCCCGCGGCGTCCGCCTGGGTTTCCGCCAACGCCGGCTCGGGCAAGACGCATGTGCTGTCGCAGCGCGTCGTGCGGCTTTTGCTCGCGCGCGTGCCGCCGTCGCGGATTCTTTGCCTCACTTACACCAAGGCCGCGGCCGCAAATATGTCGGCGCGAATCTTCGACGTTCTGGCGCGCTGGGCGCTGCTCGACGATGAATCCTTGATCCGTGAGATAGAGGCGACAGGCGCCGACCGGCCGTCGCGGGCGGAACTGAACGTTGCGCGCTGTCTCTTTGCGCGCGCGGTGGAGACGCCGGGCGGACTGAAAATCCAGACGATCCATGCGTTCTGCGAGAAGCTGCTGCATCATTTTCCGTTCGAGGCCAACGCGCCGGCAGGCTTTCGCGTGATCGACGACATGGAGCGCGCGGAGCTGCTCGAAGCATCGAAGCGGCGCGCGCTCGATTGCGCCATGCGTGACTCAGGCGCGTTGCGTCATGCGCTGGAGCATGTCGCGCGCGAAACGTCGGGCTTCGGATTCGATAATCTTTGTGACGAACTGCTCGGCAATCGTGACGCGCTGGCGCAATTTTCCGACCGTGAAACCTACGCGCTGCGATTGCGCGCCAGGCTCGGCCTGCGCGCGGAAGAGACGCTCGCGCGCATTGAAAAGGAAATCGTCGAAGGAGGCGAACCCTGGCCTGATTGGCCGGCTCTGGCGAAGGCTCTGCGCGGTGGTTCGAGCAATGACGGCAAGCTTGCCGACAGTCTCGAGCGCGCTTACGCGCTCGCGCCGCACCCCGATTGCATCGACATCTATCTCTCGGCTTTCTACACGCAGAAGGGCGAACCACGTGGCGCCGGCAAGACGAAAATCATTACCGCGGGCCTTGTAAAAGGCGAACCCGGCCTGCTGGAGCGCATGGAGGAAGAGCGCGATCGTCTCGCGCCGCTGATCGAAAAACGCAAGGCGGCGGCGACTGCGGAGCGTTCGATGGCGCTCATGACGCTTGGCGACGCAATCGTGACGGAATATTCGCGCGCCAAGCGTTACCGCAATCTGCTCGATTACGACGATCTCATCGAGGGCGCGCGGCGCCTGCTGCAGCGATCGAGCCCCTCCTGGGTTCTCTACAAGCTCGACTCGCAGATCGATCACATCCTCCTCGACGAGGCGCAGGATACGAGCGCGGCGCAGTGGGATATTCTCACCGCCATCGCGGACGAGTTTTGCGCCGGCGACGGCGCACGTCATATGGCGCGCACATTCTTCGCGGTCGGCGACGAGAAGCAGTCGATCTTCTCCTTCCAGGGCGCGGCGCCGGAGAAATTCGACGCCATGCGGCGCGATTTCGAGCGACGCTTCAGGACTGTCGAGCGGCTCTTTCGCGACGTGCGCCTGCTGCAATCGTTTCGTTCCGCGAAGGGCATATTGGAGGCGGTCGACATGGTGTTCGGCCATGCCGGCAATGGCGCCGGACTCGCCTCCGATCCGCTGGCGGGCATGCCGAAGCATGAGGCGTGGAAAACGGATGTCCAGGCGCTCGTGGAGATATGGGAGCCGATTGGCTCGCAGAACGCCGAGGAGCCGGCGGATTGGCGGTTGCCGCTGGATTACGTCGAGGAGAATGATCCCGCCGAACGACTCGCCGGCAGGGTTGCGCGAAAGATAAAGACGCTGCTGGCGCCGGACAGCGGCGAATGCGTCGAGGACAAGGGCAGGCTGCGTCCCGTGGAAGCCGGCGACATTCTCATCCTCGTGCGCAAGCGGGGCCCTTTCTTCGAGGCGCTTATCCGCGCGCTGAAGGCGGAGCATGTGCCGGTCGCGGGCGCGGATCGTCTCGACCTTGCCGATCATATCGCGGTGAATGATCTCGTCGCGCTCGGCCGCGCGGCGCTTCTCGTCGAGGACGATCTCACGCTGGCGACGGTGCTGAAATCGCCGCTCATCGGATTCGACGACGATGATCTCATCTCCTTGGCGCCGCGCCGGACGGGATCTCTCTTCAGCGCGCTGAAAAATTCCGGCGACGAGCGTCATCGCCACGCCGCGCAAACGATCGACGCATGGCGCCGGGACGCGGCAACGCTCGCGCCCTTCGATTTCTACGGACGGATTCTCGGTCCGGGCGGCGGGCGGACAAAACTTGTCGCGCGTCTCGGCGCCGAGGCCAATGACGCAATCGACGAGTTCCTGCGTCTGGCGCTCACTTTCGAACGTGAGCAGGCGCCGTCGCTGACGAGCTTTCTCGCGATGGTCGAAACGCTCGACCTGTCGATCAAGCGCGACATGGAGGCGGCGGGCGCGGCGGTGCGCGTGATGACGGCGCACGCCGCGAAAGGGTTGGAGGCCAAGATCGTCTTCCTGCCCGACACCTGCGGCGCGCCGGCGGGCAAGCATGATCCGAAACTTTTCAGGCTTGGAGAGGACGACGACGTTTCGCTCGTCTGGTCGCTCGACAAGGCGAGCGATCCGGCGGCGCTCGGCGCGGCGCGCGCGCGTCATCGCGACGCCGAGCGCGCGGAGCATCAACGCCTGCTCTATGTCGCGCTGACACGCGCTGAGGAGCGGCTTTATATCGCCGGCTATCACGGATCGCGCGGACCGGCGGATGGCTGCTGGTACAACGCCATTCGCGATGCGCTTGAGCCCGCCTGCAATGCGTTCGCGGATCCCTTCGAGCCGGAGGGCGCAATCCTCAGGCTTGGCGAGGTTCCGCCGCGTCATGACCTCGCGCGCACGGTCGCGCGCGAGTCGCTGGTCGAAATTCCCGCCTTCGCGCACACGGCGGCGCGGCGCGAAATCGATCCCGCGCCGCCGCTGCGGCCGTCGAGCGCGCTCGCTGGCGCCGACGCGTTTGCGTCGGGCGCCGCAGCCGCGCCGAACCGGCGTGACGCCGAGCGGGTGCTGGAGGGGCGACTGACGCATGCGTTGCTGCAACATCTGCCGACCTGCGCCGAACCGCGCCGGCGGGCGGCGGCGGAGCGCTTTCTCGCTTTGCGAGGCGAAGGACTCGACGACGCGCGGCGCAATGCGATCGCGCAGGCGGCTCTTGCGGTGATCGAAGATCCTGGCCTTGCGGATTTGTTCGGCCCTCAATCGGCGGCGGAGGTCGACATTGTCGCTGCGCTTGATAACGGGCTTTTCGTTTCCGGCCGAATTGACCGGCTTGCGGAGACGGAAAACGAGGTGCTCATCGCCGATTTCAAAACCGGTCGGGCGCGCGAGGCGCCCGAGCCCGATCAATTGCGCCAGCTGGCGCTCTATCGCGCGGCGATCGCGCCGCTTTATCCCGGCAAGCGTTTGCGCTGCTTTCTCGTCTGGACTCAAACGGCCACGGCCATGGAGGCGCAGGACGCGGCGCTCGATGCGGCGTTCGAACGGGCGCGGGAGCGTTAATTTTCATTGATAACGGGCGCGCAAAGACGCGTCGGCACCGCAACCTGTCGATAATCGAAGCGCGCTATGGTGTCGCTCCAGATGATCGACACGGACGAATTTTCTATCGAACGCCCTTTACCTGGCTGGCTGAGAGCAGGACTCGCGGCGACGGGCCTGTTCTGCATCGTGACGCCGGCGTGGGAGTTTCGTCACGTCTTTCTGCATCCCGATTTTTCGACGCTGTTCTTCGGTTTCCTCACTCTGGGCGCCTGGACGGTTGGCGGCGGCTTCATCCTCGCCGCCTGGTTTGGCGAAGATCAGCGCTGGCGGGTTCGAGACGGCGTGATCGACATCGAGCGGACAAGGGTCGGCTGGCGCAGCACTACCGCGGTCCGGCGCGAGAATTTACGTGAAATGCGAGTGCGGTTCTTTCCCGACGATGACGGGCCGGACGTCTACCGCGTTGTGCTCGCGCTGGAGAGCGGCGAGGAATTCGAGAGCCCCGCCTTTGAAAAGAGCCACAACGCCGAGGAACTGGCGGCGCGCCTGCGGCGCCGCCTACATCTCGAATAGAGCGCTTCTCAGGAAAGGCTTGTGCGGTTTTCCGTCTATGCGTTCGCGCGGCGGCGCCAGAACTCCAGCATCAGGCTCGTCGTCGTCATTGCGATCGGACCGAGCACAAGACCGGAAGGCCCGAACAATTGTATGCCGCCGAGCATGGCGATGAAGGCGGGCGCAGTGTGCAGGCGCAGCGTGTCGCTGATGAGCAGGGGACGAACCAGATTGTCCGAGCTGGCGATCACTACGCCGCCCCAGAGACCGAGCGTCAATGCGTCGGCCCATCGGCCCTCGATCGCCAGAAAGATCGTCGCCGGCACCCAGACGACGAAAGTCCCGAGCACCGGCACGATGGCGAGGAGGCCCATGATCAGCGCCCAGAACACAGGGGAGGGGAAGTTGAGCCACCAGAAAATGAAGCCGCCGAGCGCGCCCTGCAAGGCGGCGACGGCGAGCGTGCCATAGATGATCGCGTAGATCGTGTCGCGGATGCGCACGATCAGCTTGCGGGTCTCGATGTCCGAAAAGGGTGAAAGGCGCAGCAGCGCCTCGACGCCAGCCTTGCGGTCGCGCAGGAAGAAGAAAAGCATGTAGAAGGAGAGCAGCACCGTCAACGCCTGGCCCGTCGATTGCCTGATGAACAATGCGCCGGCGTTGGTCAGGAAGGCGCCGACCCGGCTCAGAACATCCTGCAGGTCGAATTGTCCCTCGATCCAGTTATTGACCGTCTCCAGCCAGGGATGCGCCTTCAGGAAATCGACCCACTTGCCCTGAGTCACTTCCTGCTGGATGTAAGCTGCGCCCTCGACGGCTTCGTTGATGAGCCGTTCCGACACGAATGCCAGCGGCCCGACAATGATCAGCGCGACGATGAGCACCGAAAGCGCGGCGCCGAAGGAGCGGCCCATGACCGCTTCGATGGCGCGATGCGGACGCAGAAAGACGACGGCGAGAACGAGCGCCCAGGTGAGACTGGAGAGAAACGGCGCCGCGAGCAGCAGCGTGACAGCGACAAAGACGAGCGTGAGGCCGAGGCGCGCGAGAACGAAGATGTCCACCGCCGCGCGTGTCGGCTCAGGCGCGCCGGGAGGCGTCTCGTCAGTCATCTCTTCCCTCCGTCGTGTTTGCGTCTGTCCTCTTGAAGATCAGGGCTGGCGGGCCTGACAGGAACGGCTAGAACCCGCACTCTTTCGGCAGTTTCTCGTCGGACCAGTCGGCAAGTTTCGGCGCCGGACGTTTGAAGTCGACGGGTTTTCCATCGCGCTTGCCTTTGCCTGTGAGGAAATTCAGGTCGCAGGAATGCGTGTTGCTCGGGTCGAGCGTGTCGTATGACTCGTGCGTCAGTCCGGCGACGATGAATTCCTTGTTGCGATAGACGACCGTCAGCGTCTGGCTCCATCTGTCGCGGCCGATCCCGGTGTTCTCCGACTTGATGAGCAGCGACCCCTTCGCGTTGGTTTCGAGAGACGGGCGCGCGCCCCACATTGCTCCGCTCCATGCGGCGTCCTTTTTGATCAGCGCGGGCTTTGCAGGCGTCGCGAGATCGCGCGCAGGCTCCAGCCCGCGATAGATATAAAGGTCGGCGCCGGCGTCGCCGTTCTCCACGAGCGCGGCGCGATCCGTGTCTCCGTTCTCGAAGCTCAGCGTAACGGTGGAAATGACCCGGGAGTAGTCCGCCTCCGCATATGCAGCCGTCGCAATGTTCGTGGCCGCCAGAAGAACTGCAATCCCTCGCATCGCCGAATGCCCCTCTCGGATTGAAAAAAAGCCGCCCGACAATGTCGGACGGCTCGAATATATCAGCAGTGCGCCAGCGCAATCACTCGCTGAGCGCGGCTCCGGCCTCGCGTTCGGCCTTTTCCTTGGCCTCCAGGTCTTCGCCGGTCTCCTGATCGACGGCGCGCATGGAAAGGCGCACCTTGCCGCGATCGTCGAAGCCGAGCAGCTTCACCTTCACGCGATCGCCTTCCTTCACGACGTCGGTCGTCTTCGCCACGCGCTGCTTGGAGAGCTGCGAGATATGGACGAGGCCGTCCTTGGCGCCGAAGAAGTTCACGAAGGCGCCGAAGTCGGCGGTCTTGACCACCGTGCCCTCGTAGATCATGCCGACTTCCGGATCGGAGGCGATGGACTTGATCCAGTTGATCGCCGCCTTGATCGAATTGCCGTCCGACGACGCGACCTTCACGGTGCCGTCGTCCTCGATGTTGATCTTGGCGCCGGTCTTCTCGACGATCTCGCGGATGACCTTGCCGCCCGAACCGATCACGTCGCGGATCTTGTCGGTCGGGATCTTCAGCGTCTCGATGCGCGGCGCGAATTCGCCGAGCTCCGCGCGGGAGGTGGTCAGCGCCTTTGCCATTTCGCCGAGAATGTGCAGGCGGCCGTCCTTCGCCTGGGCGAGCGCGACCTTCATGATCTCCTCGGTGATGCCGGCGATCTTGATGTCCATCTGCAGCGAGGTGACGCCGTTAGACGTGCCCGCCACCTTGAAGTCCATGTCTCCGAGGTGATCCTCGTCGCCGAGAATGTCGGAGAGCACCGCGAAGCGCTCGCCTTCGAGGATCAGGCCCATCGCGATGCCCGCCGTCGGCGCCTTCAACGGCACGCCAGCGTCCATCAGCGCCAGCGAGGTGCCGCAGACGGTGGCCATCGAGGACGAGCCGTTCGACTCGGTGATCTCGGAGACGACGCGCAGCGTATAGGGGAATTCGGCGGCGGCCGGCAGCATCGGACGGATTGCGCGCCAGGCGAGCTTGCCGTGGCCGATCTCGCGGCGGCCGGGCGAACCCATGCGGCCCGTCTCGCCGACGGAATAGGGCGGGAAGTTGTAATGGAGCAGGAAGCGCTCCTTGTAGGTGCCCTCGAGCGAATCGACGAATTGTTCGTCCTCGCCCGTGCCGAGCGTCGCGACGACCAGCGCCTGCGTCTCGCCGCGCGTGAAAAGCGCCGAGCCATGGGTGCGGGGCAACACGCCGACTTCGGCGACGATCGGGCGCACGGTCTTCACGTCGCGGCCGTCGATGCGGATGCCCGTGTCGAGAATGTTCCAGCGGACGACCTTGGCCTGCAGCTCCTTGAAGACCTCGCCGACCTGCTCCTTGGTGAAGGCCGGCTCGGAGCCTTCGGGGAAGAGCTCGGTCATCACCTTGGCCTTCACCGCGTCGACGGCGGCGTAGCGCTCCTGCTTGACCGTATGCTTGTAGGCCTCGCGCAGATCGGCTTCGGCGATGCGGGCCACGGCCTCGGCGACATGCGCGAGGTCGGGAACGATCAGGTCGCGCGGGTCCTTGGCGGCGCGCTCGGCGAGGCGGATGATCGCGTCGATCACCGGCTGGAAGCCGCGGTGGCCGGTCATGACCGCCTCGAGCATCGTCTCCTCGGAGAGCTCCTTGGCTTCCGATTCGACCATAAGCACCGCGTCCGAGGTGCCGGCGACGACGAGGTCGAGGTCGGAGAGCTTCATCTCCTCGATCGTCGGATTGAGCTTGAGCTGTCCATTGATATAGCCGACGCGCGCGCCGCCGACGGGCCCCATGAAGGGCACGCCCGAGAGCGTCAGCGCAGCGGAAGCCGCGACCATGGCGAGAATGTCCGGGTCGTTCTCGAGGTCATGCGACAGCACGGTGACGATCACTTGGGTGTCGCAACGGTAGCCGTCCGGGAAGAGCGGGCGGATCGGGCGGTCGATCAGGCGGGAGACCAGCGTCTCGCGCTCGGAGGGACGTCCCTCGCGCTTGAAATAGCCGCCCGGAATGCGGCCGGCGGCGAAGGCCTTTTCCTGATAATTGACGGTGAGCGGGAAGAAGTCCTGACCGGGCTTCGGGGCCTTGGCGGAGACGACGGTGGCGAGGACGGTGGTCTCGCCCCAGCTCGCCATCACGGCGCCGTCGGCCTGCCGCGCGACCTTGCCGGTCTCGAGGACGAGCTTGCGCCCGGCCCAGTCGAGTTCTTCACGGTGAACTTGGAACATGTGCTGTCTTTCTCTGGTGAACGCCAACGGTTCGTCATGAGCAAGACGGCGAGAAGCTGCTGGAAATTTCTTTAAGCATCCACGCAGCGTCCGGCGATCCTGCCATGACTTGAGCGCTGGTTTTCGATCTCGAGCGCCGCATGAGGGCGCTCCATAAGGACGAAAGCGGCGCATTTCGCGGCGCCGCTTTCGAAAGCTTCGGTCAGCGACGGATGCCGAGCCGCTCGATTAGGGTCTTGTAACGCGCCTCGTCCCGCTTCTTCACGTAGTCGAGAAGCTGGCGGCGCTGGGAGACCAGCTTCAGCAGGCCGCGACGCGAGTGGTTGTCCTTCACATGCGTCTTGAAGTGCTCGGTGAGGTTGGCGATGCGCTCCGTGAGGATCGCGACCTGAACCTCGGGCGAGCCCGTGTCGTCGGCCTTGGTGGAATATTCCTTGATGAGCGCCTGCTTGCGCTCGGCTGTGATCGACATCCGGCTTTTCCTTGTGTCCGGGAGTTGCCCGCGGCGGGCGGCCTTGGCCGGGATGTCGTCCAGCGAGGTCGCCTCAAAGCGGCGCCGCCCGGCTGAGCCGGGCGTGCGGATGGCCTTATAGCAGAAAAACCGGCGAAGGATAGAGGCGATGGTCTGCTCAAGCCTCTTCCAGCACCTTCAGGCGGCTACCCAGCCGGTTGATCTCTTCTTCCGCCCGGACCAACTCGGTCACGTCATACTGAACGCCAAGATAATATATCACATTTCCTTTGTTATCGAGTAGTGGCGTTATATTAAGTTTATTGAAAAACAACTCCCCATTCTTCTTGTAATTTCTGAGCGTCACTTCGACCTTCTCGTGTTTCGAGAGCGCTTCGCGCAAGATCCCGATTCCCTCCTGATCGCTGTCCTGTCCTTGCAGAAAGCGGCAATTCCTGCCGATGATCTCCTCCTGCGAGTAGCCGGTCATGTCCTCGAAAGCCTTGTTGGCGTAAACGATGGGCGCATCCTCCATATCGGGATCCGCGAGCGTGGCGCCGTTGACGCAGGAGTCCAGAATCTGGGTCAGGATCGCCGGGATGATCCCGTTGTCTTTTTGAACGACAAACATGTTTCCTCCGTTGCCTTTTCCGATCTTCGCCTCGCAAGGATCGTCATGTTGCGTCCGCAGCTTGCGACTCGCCTTCAAGAATGCGCTTGAGGTTTTCCACTGTCTGCTCGGCTCCATCCTGCAGCGTAGCGCGGATGAGTTTGGCGAAAGGCCTCATTGAAAGCTCGAGATCACACATCTCGAACTCGAACGTCACCCTGGTGTCCTCTGTCGGCGTCGCGTCGAATTGATAGGAGGAGCGGAATGGCTCGGACCGCCCTTCCAGGGTCAGGCGGCGGGGCTCTTCAACGTCGACGATTTCGAACGTGGATTCGCTCCTTATGCCCCTTTCGAGCGTGACTTGCCGGGCTTTCACGCCCGGATAAACCGGCGCCTTGCCGCTCGGATCCAGTTCGATGACCTGCGGACACCAGCGCTGGTAATTGAGGAAGAAGTCTCGCACGACGAAACCATATGCCGAGTCGATCGAACGCGAGATGACGGCGGTGGCCGCTCCGCGCACAGCCGCGGGTTTTCCCACCTTCAAGGACAGTCCCAGCATGCAACGTCCCTCTATCGCAAAAATTGATCGAACAATTCTCACGTTAAGCGTCATGCCCCCATCGGCAAGGACCAATTCGCCGCTCGTCCGGGAGTGTCCGTACATTGGCGAGAAATGACCGCTTGGCCCGGTTGATCGGAAAGCAGCTTTCGCCAAGTCTTGCTTACAGGTTCTAAAGGCGGGGTCGGGTCCACTGATCCGGAAACGAAATGGCGAGGTTGACAATGAGCACTTTGCCCCAGATCGAAAACATCCTGCTGCTAGCTGTGTTTTGTCTGTTCGCGTCGCTGCTCGTGCTGGAAAAGAAGCGTCCCTACGTCAAGCACGCAGGGGCGGGGCTGAAGGCATCGTTTTCGACCAATGCGTCGGCGTTCATTGTGAACAATATCATCATGAACGCCCTGTCAGTGTCGAGCCTGCTGCTTGTGGCCGGGAGATATTCGCACTTCGGTTTGCTGGGCGGCATGTCGGATGGCCCGCTGAAATGGGTCTTGAGCTTCGTTCTTTTCGATTTCGTCGTCTACGTATGGCATCTGCTCGGCCACAAATATGAGTCGCTATGGCTGTTCCACAAGATTCACCACAGCGACAAGAGCTTCCACGTCACGACGGGCCTGCGTTTTCACGTTTTCGACCAGCTGCTGGAAGTGATCGTGAAATGCGTGTGTGCGGTGGCCATCGGCGTCGAGGCGCATGTGGTGGTCGTATGCGAAATAGCGCGCATGTTCTTTGTGCTGTTCCACCACGCGAACATTACGATTCCCGGAGAAAAATGGCTGTCCTACTTCATCATTACGCCGTCCCTGCACCGCGCCCATCACTCGACGCTGCGTAGCGAGCATGACAGCAATTACGGCATCGTCCTCGCTATATGGGACATTCTCTTCGGCACGCGGAAGGAGATCGTCCCGAAGTCCATCGGCCTCGAACTGATCGAAGCGGACAATCTTCTGCAGTTGTTCAGCCTCGCCTTCCTCACCGAGCGGCGTCTTGCTCGCGTCATTCACCTGCTGCCGAGAAAACGAGGCTGACGCCGCCCGCGATGTGATCCATCGCAAAGACCACGACGAAAGACGTCCCCAATGTTGTCGCCGGACGCCTGATCGGGCGTCCGGCCAAGACAGGGTGACTATCCGTGAGAACAGTTTTGAGTAGCAGCTCGCTGATGACCGGCTTTATGTTTCTCGCGCCATTTGCGGCTCTGGCGCAGGGCGCGACTTCCGCCTACACGAAGATCGACGTGCGCCGCGACTGTCGGCGCTCCCCCGGCAATGTCGTCGAGGATTATGGCGAGTGGCGCTGCAAAGGCTATGCCGGCGCGCCCATATGGCTCGCCGCCGGGGACCAGCGCATGTTCGTGAGTTTTGGCCGAAAGGCGAAGGATGAGCCCGCCGCAGAGCAGACGCTCGCGCCCTTCAACGACTTTTACAAGGGCGCGATCGAATGGCGGCTGGACAAGCGCGGCGGCAAGCCCTTCGCGGCGATCATGCGCTGGAACGTGAAGACCATCCCTGATCGGGAAAGCCTGAAAGTGAGCGGCAGAGTCCTGGTCGTCACCCGCCTGCTGCCGGGGCCGGTGTGCCATGTCGGCTATGTCGATGCGGTCGCGAACCCCGACGCCAATGAACTCGCGCGCGAGATCGCCGACAAACATGCGCGAAGCTTCGACTGCGGCAGGGACAAGCCTCTGGTTTTCGGCAAGGTTACGCCGGGAGAAAGTTTCGTGAATACAGATCGCTGAGGCCTGTCAGGCGCCCTTGTCCGGCGCCATGACCTGTCCGTCGCCGCGCAGGACGCGCCTGATGAACTCCCGGGCTCCGGGCTTTTCGGGCTCGGTGGACAGGCCGGAAACAACGCCCATGGCGAGGCCCAGCGTCGCGCCGGCGAGCGCCGCGAGCGCATAGATTTCCACGCGCCGCGCCGCAGCGGCCGCCGCGAGCGCCGCAACGAGGCCAATCACGCCGCCGATCAGCGCCACGAGCGCCTCGCGGTCGCCGGCGCGGGGCCAGAAGGCCATGGCCACGGCGGGAGCTACACATGCGGCCGAAATCGACAGCGCGAGCGAAACCAATACGCTCGGCGAGACGATATGCGTCGCGCCGACCACATATCCCAAGGCCGAAACGACGATCAGAACCAGCCTTGTAATGGCGAGCCGCCGGCTCGTGAGGTCGATCTCTCCGCGCAGGCGATAGAGCGCGTCATGCCCGACCGCTGTGGCGCAGGTTTGGAGCCCCGTGGCGGCGAGCGCCAGTCCCAATGCGATCAGCCCCGAGGCGAGCAGGCCGGCGGCCGCCGCGCCCAGCCCGGACGCGCCGGGCAGCGCGCCGAGCAAATAGACGCCCTCCATCGGGCGGACGTCGGCGGCGTTCAGCGGCGCGCCCGGCGCGAGGCCTTGCGCGACACAGGCGCGCTGCGCCTCGGAAGGATTGCGGACAGTGGCTCCGCAGATCTCGACAAGGCCGCGCTTGCTGGCGGCGTAAACCGGCGGCGGCAATCGCTCGGGCGGCTGGCCGGCCGTCGCGCCGGCGAATTCGATGGCCGAGGCGGCGACGGCGCCCCCGACCATCAGCGCGAAGAAAATGCTCCAGCCGAACGTCGCAAACCCGGAGCGGCGGGCCGCGGCGAGGTCGTTCGTCGTGACGGCGGGCGCGAGGGTGGGGGCGAGCGTCGCGACGCCGAGCGCGACGGCGATGGTGGCGCCGATTTCAATGAGGAGATTCATCGGCGCGGGCACGATCCGCCAGGCGGAAAGAAGCTCGGCCGCCTCCCGCCAGCCCGGCCCGCCGCCGAGAATGTTCACGGGGAGTTCCCCCCGGACGCCGAGCGCAAAGAGCGGCAAGCCGAGGCCGAAAAGCGCGACGCCCCCCGCCGCGGCCGCGGTCCATATGGCGCCGGCGAGGCCGCCGGGCCCCGCGATGACGAGCGTCGCCGCGGCGATGGCGAAGGCCGCGAAGGTCCGGCCCGCGCCGGTGAGGTCCACGAGTGCGTCTACCGCGATCAGCCCGCCCGCGATGGCGAGCAGGCCGGAGGAAAGCGCCACCGCGGCGATGACTCCGAACCTTGGCGCCGCGCTCGGAAAACGCGCCGCGAGAAGGCCGGAGATGGAGAAGGCCCCGGTCTTGCGCAGGAGCGGGCCGAGATAAAAGGCGGCCGTCGCAAGGCCGAGAAAAACGCCGCCCACGACGCCGAGCGTCCAGGATCGGCCGGCAAGACGCGTCGCAAAGGGCGTGACCATGGCGATGACGATCGCCGCATTGGCGAAGCCGGAATAGGCCGCCGGGACCGCGCGTCCCGCCGCGTAATAGACCGAGACGCGCATGGAATGGAGCAGGAAGCCCAGCGCAGCCAGCGCGACGATCGTGAACCAGGGCGGTGCCGCCCCGACGAAACGCTCCGGCGCGCCGACCCGGTCGAGCAGCGCGGCAAAGCCATAGGCGAGGAGAAAGCTGGCGGACACGAAGGTGATGCGCGCGTCCAGATTGGCCCGGTCGAACAGGGCGGCTTCGCTGGGACGGTCGCTCATCTTTGGCCTCGCGGGATGGATATTGGGAAGTTTAACGGAGGCGGGGGCGCCTTCCAAGCGGCTGTCGCCGGGCGGACAAGGAACCGCCGACGGCTTCTTCACGGTGAAACGGGAAGCATGGCCGGTCCGCGCGACGTTATCGTTCCGCGCTGGTCCGATTTTGGATTTCGTTGAGCGACATTGTCACGGACGCGAGGTCCTTTCCTTGGTTGAAATGTGGCCAGAACTCCACGGTCCCCGAAATCATGTCTCCATCAGCACCAATGGCGCAGCGGGCGGCCGGAGAATAAACGAAGCACAGGACGTCGCCATGAACTATAAAATTGCAATCATTGTTCTGGGTGTTGCGCTATTTGTCGGCGCAATGATCCCCTATGCCTACAAGCCACGATGCGCACCACCTGAGTGCACGCCGACCGCTCCCTACTAGACTTCGGACGCATCGAATTTCAGTCCGGAGCGGCGGCGGCAAAGGCTATGCGTCAGCCGTGTCCGATCAGGCTCAGTCTGGAACTCGGCCCCGAGCGCGGCTCCGCTGAAGGAGGCGCGTTTCAGCCTTCCCCTCGCTGCACCATTCCGGCGTAGGCGTCCATGTCGACCACCCCGCCAGCCTCTCCGACCCGCGCCCGGTCCTCCGGGCGGAGCGCCTCCTGCGCGATGTCGAGCCGCTTCCACCCGGGCAGCGGGGAAGCGCCGGTCGCGTCGGGGATGTATTTGGAGTCGGAAAGTTTCCGATGCGGATGGATGTAGCGCGGGCAATTGACCCAGATCGACTCGACCTGCACCTCGATCAGAAACTGCGCGCCGGGATATTGCGATGCGGAGTCCGGACTCCGCAGGATTTTCGCCTCGCCCTGAACGCGCAGGCGGTTCGGCGTCGCGAAGTCGATGAACAGCAGCCCGACCTTCCCGTTTTCCGCGATGTTGCCGGCGGAGTAGAACATGCCGTTGCCGTCGAACCACGGAAAGACGAGCGACTTCGGCCCGGTCACCCGCACGAAGCCCGGCGCGCCGCCCTTGTATGAGACGGTGGGCCGGCCCGCCGTATCGACGCTGGCGAGGAAAAACATGTCCCGCGACTGCAGGAACTCGACTTCGTGGGGGGCGAATTCGGCGTGCATCACCCCGCCCTCCATGAGATCGGCGAGGCGGCGCGAGTCGAAGGCGTCCTGAAGCTCGCGATGGGCGGGGCCGTAGTAGTTTGACATGCTTACTCCCTGTTCAGGAATTCGACCCGCGCCAGAAGATCGCGGCGAGCAGCCCTGTGAAGGCGCCCAGGGGGCCGGTCACGAAAGCGGCGGTCATGACGGCCTCGAGGCTTTTGTCATGCCGGTTGCCGGAAAAGATTTCGACCAGGACAGCGCCGACAAAGGCGCCGGAGGCATATCCGGCGACGAGAGCCGCAAGGGCTGCGAAAACTTTTCGCACAGGGCCTCACTTTACTCCGGATGACGAACGCTTGATCGGGCGGCGCTTCGGGGCGCGCGCCTCAACATGCCCCGCCGCCGCAGCGCTCGCAATCGAAGCCGTAACGGGGGCCATCGACAAAGGGGCGGGCTTTGGTTCATAAGGCCGAAATGCCGTTTCTTCTCCCCTTTCCGCAACCGCGAGGCGGCCGATGAGCGCGCCCGAGGCCAAAAGCGGCGTCTCCACTACGACCGTCACGGAGGACGAGGCGGGGATGCGCGTCGACCGCTGGTTCAAGCGGCGATATCCGACTCTCGCGCTGTCCCATCTCGCGAAGATTTGCCGGAAAGGCGAGGTCCGCGTCGACGGCAAGCGCGTGGAGACCTCGACGCGGCTCGAAGAAGGCCAGAAGGTTCGCGTGCCGCCGCTCAGGATAGAGGCGCCCGAGGCGCCGGCGGTGAAACGCGCCTCGCCCGAGGACGCGCAGGCGCTCAAGGCCATGACGCTCTTCGAGGACAAGGACGTGCTGGTCCTCAACAAACCCTGGGGGCTGGCGACGCAGGGCGGCTCGGGCCAAAAGCGCCATGTCGACGGCATGCTGGAGTCGCTCGCCAGGGGCGATTCGCGCCCCGTGCTGGTCCATCGCCTCGACCGCGACACATCAGGCGTGCTGCTGGTCGCCAAGACCCGGCGCATGGCGGCCGACCTCGGCGAAATCTTCCGCTCCCGGCAGGCAAAAAAGATATATTGGGCGCTCGTCGAAGGCGTGCCCAAGCCCGCACAGGGCAGGGTGTCGCTCTATCTCGCCAAGGGCGCCGGGATGGAGAAGGCCCGGGGCGGAGGCCGCGACCTCGAAAAAATGCGGGTCGCCAAGCATGGCGAAGCCGACGCCCAGCATTCGCTGACCTATTACGCAATCGTCGACAAGGTCGCGCCGCGCTGCGCCTGGCTGTCGATGAAGCCGCTCACCGGCCGCACCCACCAGCTGCGCGCCCACGCCGAGGCGATCGGCCATCCGATCTTCGGCGACCCGAAATATGGGCGCCGGCCCGAGGATGACGTGCGCCGCCGCGACCCCCTAAGGGCCATGCCCGACGGGTTGGAGCGCAAGCTTCACCTTCTCGCCCGGCGACTCGTTCTGCCGCATCCCAGGGGCGGGACGCTGGACGTCACCGCGCCGCTGCCGCCTCACATGCAAAAGAGCTGGGAGCTGTTCGGCTTCGACGTGAAGCAATACGACCCGATCGAGGACGCGCCGGACGCGTAAGCCTCACGCGCCCTGTTTCGCCGCCGGCGGGACCATAAGATGATGGCGGGGAAGCTGCCGGCGCTTGCGGACAGCCGCGATCGAGTCGAAGAACTGCACGCTTTCGATGTCCGTCATATGTTCGGGCGTATTAAGACCGGGCGCCAGGTAGTGCCTGTGCATCTCGTCGACTTTTTCCTTCAGGAACTCGATGGCCGTCCCGGGCCTTCCGAGCCCGCCCTGATATGGCGGCCAATAGGCCGTGCACATATCTTCGATAAGATAAAGCCCGCCCTCGTTAAGCAATGGAAACAATATGTTGTAGCTGGCGCGCTGATGGGTCGCGACATGCGAACCGTCGTCGAGCACGACGTCGATCCCGCCCATTTCCGCAACGACCTTCTCCAGAAAGGTCGCGTCGTCCTGCGAGCCGATTCTCACGGCGGCGTCGGCGCTGTCGAGCGCCGCGCATTCTGGATTGACGTCGACGCCGAATATGACGGCTTTTTCGCCGAAAAAGCGTCGCCACAGGGCAAGCGAACCGCCCTTGTTCACGCCGATTTCCAGCATTCTCACCGCCGTTCCCACGAAGGGTTGCAGCAACTGGTCGTAAATGGCGAAATAATGCAGCCACTTGTGAGCGACGCGATCTTCATTGGCGAAGAACAGATCGGCGAAGCGACCGCGGTAAAGCTCACGAAATCTTTCGGGTTCGGTAACGTAAAAATCAAGCGGATGCGCTGTCGTCCATGCCGGGCTTCTCGCGTCGTCCGTCTGCTTCGGCTTCTGATTCTCATCCATATTTTGAACTTTCATGCCCGGAGCGCCGCAGATGGGGGCAACACCGTGCCGCAAGCGCAGATAGAGGAAAATCAGTTTTTTGGCTTCAACGGCGGATTCCTTGACGGTCCCGTCGTTATCGACGAGAAGCGGAAAAATGAGCGACGAACCAAAAAAGCCCCGCGAGGAGAGCGACCTCGCTTCGCAGTTCTTCGTTGAGGCGGCCGAGCGCGCCTATGTCAGCGCCCAACGCGATTCGGCGGGCGCGTCGGGCCCCAGGCGATTTTACAAGACGGTCTCCGTCGGGGAGGCCGAAGGCGGCTACAGCGTCCTTCTCGACGGCCGCCCCGTCAACACGCCGGCGAGGCGGCGCGTCGTCGTCCCGCCGCGGGAGCTCGCCGAAGCCATGGCCGCCGAATGGGCGGAGCAGGGGGAGACGATCAACCCCGCCACCATGCCTCTGACGAAGCTCGTTAATTCCACAATCGACGGCGTCGCCCGGCAAATGGCCGAGGTTGAGTCGGAGCTCGTCAAATACGCAGGCTCCGACCTGATCTGCTACCGCGCAGGCGAGCCCGAGAGCCTTGTCGCCGCGCAATCGGCGGCCTGGGACCCGCTCCTCGCCTTCGCGCGCGACAGGCTCGGGGCGAGGCTGTCGCTGGCGGAAGGGGTGATGTTCGCGGCCCAGAGCGAGGCGGCGCTGGCCGCGATCGCCGCCGCGGTGCGGGGATATGTCGGCGAGGGGCCCTCGGCGCCGTTCCGGCTGTCCTCCCTGCATGTCATGACGACGCTGACCGGCTCGCTGATGGTGGGAATCGCCACGGCGTTGGGCGAGTTGAAAGTAGACGACGCCTGGGCCGCAGCCCATGTGGACGAGGACTTCCAGATGCGCGCCTGGGGCGCCGACGCCGAGGCGCTCGCCCGGCGCGAGGCGCGCTTAGTGGAGATGCGCGCGGCGGCCTTCCTTTCCGAAACCGTCAACAAATAGGGCGGCGCGGCGCCCTGTTAAGCGCCACTGCGACGATTTCGCTCATAAGGCGGGACATCGCGCGCTTGTCTCTTGCTTTGCACAAGGGGCTTTGTTACGGAACGCGCGGCTTGGAGCCTTTCCAAGGAAATGGCTCCCGCGAATGCGGCCTTCGCCCCGCTGCAATCGACCGGACACGACCCATGCCGATGCTGCTCGAACAATATCTGCCGCTGGTGATCTTCATCGCGCTCTCCGCGATCATCGCTGGCGCCCTGCTCGTCGCGCCCTTCCTGTTCGCCTTCAAGGCGCCGGACCCCGAGAAGCTCTCGGCCTATGAGTGCGGCTTCAATCCGTTCAATGATTCGCGCATGAAATTCGACGTGCGATTCTATCTCGTGTCGCTGCTATTCATCGTGTTCGATCTGGAAGTGGCCTTCCTCTTTCCCTGGGCCGTCGCATTTAAGGAGGCTGGAGCCTTCGGCTTCTGGTCGATGATGGTTTTCCTCGGCGTGCTGACCGTCGGCTTCGTCTACGAGTGGCGCAAGGGAGCGCTGGAATGGGATTGATCACCAATCAGGGCGGCGCGCTCGTCGCCCCGCAGCCCAAGGGCCTCATCGATCCGCGCACCGGCAAGCCGGTGGGATCGGACGACCCTTTCTTTCTTCAGATCAACGAAGAGCTGGCCGACAAGGGCTTCTTCGTCACCGCGACGGACGACGTCATCAACTGGGCGCGCACCGGGTCGCTCATGTGGATGACATTCGGCCTCGCCTGCTGTGCGGTCGAGATGATTCAGGCGGCTATGCCCCGTTACGATCTCGAGCGCTTCGGCTTCGCGCCGCGCGCCTCGCCGCGCCAGTCGGACTGCATCATCATCGCCGGCACGCTGACCAACAAGATGGCGCCGGCGCTGCGCAAGGTCTATGACCAGATGCCGGAGCCCCGCTACGTCATCTCCATGGGCTCCTGCGCCAATGGCGGCGGCTACTACCATTATTCCTATTCCGTGGTGCGCGGGTGCGACCGCATCATCCCGGTCGACGTCTATGTGCCGGGCTGTCCGCCGTCGGCCGAGGCGCTCGTCTACGGCATGCTGCTGTTGCAGAAGAAGATCCGGCGCACGGGGACGATCGAGCGCTAGCGCGTTCTCCGCTCGCGTCGCGGGCGGGAAACGCGAGGGAAAATTGACGCGAAGCAAAAAGCTTCTTGCGAAGGGACTGGCAATGGTTGGGGAATTCGAGGCGCTGGGCGCGCGGATCAGCGACGCTCTTCCCGGCGCGGTGACGAATGTGAACGTCGCCTATGGCGAACTCACGCTCACCGTGGCGCGCGATCGCTGGCTCGATGTCGCGACCTTTCTGCGCGATGACGCCGAATGTCTGTTCGTCAACGTGATCGACGTGACGGCGGCGGATTATCCCGAGCGCGAGGAGCGCTTCGAGGTCGTCGCGCATCTTCAGTCGCCGAAGCACAACCGCCGCATCCGCATCAAGACGCCGGCCTCGGAGGAGACTCCGGTGGCTTCGCTTGTCCCGCTCTTTCCGGGAGCCGACTGGTACGAGCGCGAGACATATGATCTCTTCGGCGTCATTTTCTCTGGCCATCCGGATCTGCGCCGCATCATGACCGACTATGGCTTCGACGGGCATCCGCTGCGCAAGGATTTCCCGATGACCGGTTTCGTCGAGGTGCGCTACGACGACGAGCAGAAGCGCGTGGTCTATGAGCCTGTGCGACTGACGCAGGAATATCGCAACTTTGATTTCCTCTCGCCGTGGGAGGCCGTCCAATACGACCTTCCCGGCGACGAGAAGGCGAGCAAGTGAGCGCCTCAACGATGACTGAACAGCCCGCGGCCCCGCAGGGTCAACGCAACTTCAACATCAACTTCGGTCCGCAGCATCCTGCGGCGCATGGCGTTTTGCGCCTTATTCTCGAACTCGACGGCGAAGTCGTCGAGCGCGTCGATCCGCATGTCGGCTTCCTGCATCGCGGCACCGAGAAGCTGATGGAGTCGCGCACCTATCTGCAGAACGTGCCTTACTTCGACCGGCTCGACTATTGCGCGCCGATGAATCAGGAGCACGCCTTCTGTCTCGCGATCGAGCGCCTGCTCGATGTGGAGGTTCCGCGCCGCGGTCAGCTCATCCGCGTGCTCTACGCCGAAATCGGCCGCCTGCTGTCGCATCTCCTGAATGTCACCTCGCAGGCGATGGACGTCGGCGCGCTCACCCCGCCGCTGTGGGGTTACGAAGAGCGCGAAAAGCTTATGGTGTTTTACGAGCGCGCCTGCGGCGCCCGCATGCACGCCAATTATTTCCGTCCCGGCGGCGTGGCGCGCGATCTGCCCGACCAGCTTGTCGAGGACATCGGCGCCTTCTGCGACCCGTTCCTGAAAGTCGTCGACGATCTCGATGAACTCTTCATCGGGAACCGGATCTTCAAGCAGCGAAACGTCGACATCGGCGTGATTTCGCTCGAGGACGCCTGGAAATGGGGTTTCTCCGGCGTGATGGTGCGCGGCTCCGGCGCGGCCTGGGATCTGCGAAAGGCGCAGCCCTATGAGTGCTACGAGGAAATGGAGTTCGACATCCCCGTCGGAAAACATGGCGACTGCTACGACCGCGCCGTGATCCGCATGGAGGAGATGCGCCAGTCGACGTACATCATGAAGCAGTGCGTCGAAAAGCTGATGCGCGCTGACGGCCGCGGCCCGGTGCTGACGCCGAACCACAAGATCACGCAGCCGTCGCGTCAGGAGATGAAGCGCTCGATGGAAGCGCTCATCCATCACTTCAAGCTCTTCACCGAGGGCTTCCACGTCCCGGCCGGCGAAGTCTATGCGGCGGTCGAGGCGCCGAAGGGCGAATTCGGCGTCTATCTCGTATCCGACGGCGGCGACAAGCCATATCGCTGCAAGATCCGCGCGCCGGGCTTCGTGCATCTGTCGGCCATGGATTTCCTGTGCAAGGGCCACATGCTCGCCGACGTCTCGGCGATCCTTGGTTCGCTCGATATCGTCTTCGGGGAGGTCGATCGCTAATGTCCGTCCGTCGTCTCGCCGAGAACCAGCCAGGGAGCTTCGAGTTCACAGCCGAAAACAAGGCGTGGCTCGAAAAGCAGATCGCCAAATATCCCGATGGCCGACAGGCCTCCGCGGTCGTGCCAGCCCTGTGGCAGGCGCAGAAGCAAAACAATTACTGGCTGCCGCAGAAGGCGATCGAGAAGGTCGCAGAGACGCTCGGCATGCCGAAGATCCGCGTCCTCGAGGTCGCGACCTTCTACACCATGTTCAATCTCGAACCGGTGGGGAAGTATTACATCCAGCTTTGCGGCACGACGCCCTGCATGCTGTGCGGCTCCGACGATCTCATCAAGGTGCTGGAGCGTCGCGTCGGCCCGCAGCGCAAGGTGACGGCTGACGGCATGTTCTCCTGGCTCGAGGTCGAATGTCTCGGCGCCTGCTGCAACGCGCCGATGGTGCAGATCAACGACGACTATTACGAAGACCTGACCGCCGAGAATTTCGAGAAGCTTCTCGACGATCTCGCCGCCGGCCGTCCGGTGAAGACCGGCTCGCAGAAGGGCCGCGTTTCATCGGAGCCCGAGGGCGGGCTCACGAGCCTCACCTCGCTCTACGGCCAGAAGTAAGCGGAGGGAACGGAACCATCATGCTCTCCGACTCAGATCGCATCTTCACGAATCTTTACGGCCTCGGGGATCGCTCGCTCGCCGGTGCGCGCAAGCGCGGCCAGTGGGACAATACGAAGGCGCTTCTCGCCAAGGGCCGCGACAAGATCATCGAGGAAGTGAAAGCCTCGGGCCTTCGCGGCCGCGGCGGCGCAGGTTTCTCGACAGGCCTCAAATGGTCCTTCATGCCGAAGGACGTCGATCCCAGGCGTCCGCATTATCTCGTCATCAACGCCGACGAGTCCGAGCCCGGCACGTGCAAGGACCGCGAGATCATGCGCAACGACCCGCATACGCTGGTCGAGGGCGCGCTGGTCGCCTCCTTCGCCATGGGCGCGCACGCCTGTTACATCTACGTTCGCGGCGAGTTCATCGCCGAGCGTGAGGCGTTGCAGCGCGCCGTCGATGAAGCCTATGCGGCCAATCTAATCGGCAAGAACAACGTCCACGGCTATCCCTTCGATCTGTATGTCCATCACGGCGCCGGCGCCTATATCTGCGGCGAAGAGACGGCCCTGATCGAGAGCCTCGAAGGCAAGAAGGGCATGCCGCGCCTGAAGCCGCCGTTCCCCGCGAATGTCGGCCTTTATGGCTGTCCGACGACCGTCAACAACGTCGAGTCGATTGCCGTGGTTCCGACGATCCTGCGTCGCGGCCCGAACTGGTTCGCCGGCATCGGCAAGCCCAACAACACCGGCACCAAGCTTTTCTCGATCTCCGGCCATGTCAACCGGCCGTGCAACGTCGAGGAGGCGATGTCGATCTCCTTCCGCGAACTGATCGACACCCATTGCGGCGGCGTTCGCGGCGGCTGGGACAATCTTCTCGCGGTCATTCCCGGCGGTTCGTCGGTGCGCTGCGTTCCGGCGCATCAGATCATCGACTGCCCGATGGATTTCGACAGCCTTGTAAAGCTCGGCTCGGGCCTCGGCACGGCGGCGGTGATCGTCATGGACAAGTCCACTGACATCATCCGCGCCATCGCGCGCCTCGCCTATTTCTACAAGCACGAGAGCTGCGGCCAGTGCACGCCCTGCCGAGAAGGCACCGGCTGGATGTATCGCGTCGTGCAGCGCATGGTCGAAGGCCGCGCGAACAAGAAGGAAATCGACATGTTGTTCGACGTGTCGAAGCAGATCGAGGGCCACACCATCTGCGCGCTCGGCGACGCGGCGGCGTGGCCGATTCAGGGCCTCATCACCCATTTCCGCGACGTGATCGAACAGCGAATCGATCAATATACGGCCAACCCGCACCCGGAGCCGGTGCGCGAGGCGGCGGAGTGATCATGAACAAGCGCGTCGAGACTTCGGAGAGAGCGAAGTGACCAAGATTCTCGTCGATGGCGTCGAAGTTGACGTGCCGGGAGAGTTCACGCTTCTGCAGGCGTGCGAGGAGGCGGGCGCTGAGGTGCCGCGCTTCTGCTACCATGAGCGCCTGTCGATCGCGGGCAATTGCCGCATGTGCCTCGTCGAGGTGAAGGGCGGACCGCCCAAGCCGCAGGCCTCCTGCGCAATGTCGGTGAAGGATTTGCGTCCGGGTCCGAACGGCGCGCCGCCAGAAGTTCTCACCAAATCGCCGATGGTGAAGAAGGCCCGCGAAGGCGTTATGGAGTTCCTGCTCGTCAACCATCCGCTCGATTGCCCCATCTGCGATCAGGGCGGCGAATGCGACCTGCAGGATCAGGCGCTCGCATTCGGCGGCGACAGCTCGCGCTACAGCGAAAACAAGCGCGCGGTCGAAGACAAATATATCGGCCCGCTGGTCAAGACCGAGATGACGCGCTGCATTCATTGCACGCGCTGCGTCCGCTTCACTGCGGAAGTCGCGGGCACGGGCGACATGGGCGCCATCGGCCGCGGCGAGGATATGGAAATCACGACCTATCTCGAAAGCGCGATGACCTCGGAGCTCCAGGGCAATGTCGCGGACCTTTGCCCGGTCGGCGCGCTGCTGCCCAAGCCGCAGAATTTCCGCGCGCGTCCGTGGGAATATCAGAAGACCGAAACCATCGACGTCATGGACGCCCTGGGTTCGGCCATCCGCGTCGACTCCCGCGGCCGCGAAGTCATCCGCATCCTGCCGCGAGTGAACGACGCGGTGAATGAGGAGTGGATTTCCGACAAGACGCGTCAGATCGTCGATGGTCTCAAGACCCAGCGTCTGGATCGCCCCTATGTGCGCGAGAATGGTCGTCTGCGTCCCGCGACATGGCAGGAGGCCTTCGAGGCCATCGCCGCCAAGCGCAAGGCGACGGCGCCCGCGCGTACGGGCGCGATCGTCGGCGACCTCGCGGCGGTCGAGGAGATTTTCGCGCTCAGGCTGCTCATGCAGCAGCTGGGAACGCCGAATATCGATTGCCGTCAGGATGGCGCCAAGCTCGATCCGAAATTCGGGCGCGCGTCCTATTTGTTCAACGCCACCGTCGCCGGTATCGACGACGCCGACGCGCTGCTGATCGTCGGGTCCAACCCGCGAAAGGAGTCGCCCGTTCTCAACGCGCGAATCCGCAAGCGCTGGCTCAGGGGCGACTTCAAGATTTCGGTGGTCGGCGAAAAGGCCGATCTCACTTACGACTACGACTATCTCGGCGCGGGCGCGGATTCGCTTCTGCGGTTCATTCAGGAAGGCAAGCCGGCGGGCAGATTGCTCGTGATCGTGGGGCAGGGCGCGCTCGCACGCCCGGATGGCGACGCAATTCTCGCGCTCGCCGCGCAGGCCGCGCAGAAGTTCGGCGGGGTCGGCGACGGCTGGAACGGCTTCAGCGTCCTCCACACGGCGGCGTCGCGCGTCGGCGCGCTTGATCTCGGCTTCACGCCGGCGGCGGGCGGCATGGACGCGCAGGCGATGGCCAAAGCGGGCGCTCTCGACCTCATTTTCAACCTGGGCGCCGATGAACTGGCGATCGAGCCGGGCGCCTTCGTCGTCTATATCGGCACGCATGGCGACCGCGGCGCGCATCGCGCCGACGTGATCTTGCCCGGCGCGGCCTACACGGAAAAGTCGGGCATCTATGTGAACACGGAAGGCCGCGTGCAGCTTGCCTCACGCGTCGTCTTCCCGCCAGGCGAGGCCCGCGAGGACTGGGCCGTCCTGCGCGCACTTTCCGGCGCGCTCGGGCAGGCGCTGCCCTTCGACTCGCTTGCGGCTTTGCGCAAAAAGCTCGTCGAGGTCCATCCGCATTTCGCGCGCATCGATCAGATCGCGGCGGGCGACGCGGCCGATATCGGCAAGCTCGCCATTCATCCGGCGGTCGCGATGAAGGACGCTTTCGTCCCGGCCATCGAAGATTTCTACCTCACCAATCCGATCGCGCGCGCCTCGGCGGTCATGGCGGAATGCTCGGCTCTCGCGCAAGGCCGGCTGAAGCAGGCGGCGGAATAGGAGCGAAGACGTGACCGAGTGGCTGAACGCAATTACCGCCTATCTCGCGGAAAGCCCCGTTCTGCTCGCGCTCATCAAGAGCGTGCTGATCGCGGTGGTTCTGCTGATCTATGTGGCCTACGTCATTCTCGCTGACCGCAAGATCTGGGCGGCGGTGCAGTTGCGTCGCGGCCCGAATGTCGTCGGCCCGTGGGGTCTGCTTCAAAGCTTCGCCGACTTCATCAAATTCGCCCTCAAGGAGCCGGTGATCCCGGACACCGCGAACAAGGGCATCTTCCTGTTCGCGCCATTCATCATGGCGACGCTGTCGATCGCCGCCTGGGCGGTGGTGCCGGTGTCAGACGGCGGCTGGGTCGTCGGCGACATCAATGTCGGCATCCTCTATATTTTCGCGCTTTCGTCGCTCGGCGTTTACGGCGTCATCATGGGCGGCTGGGCGTCGAACTCGAAATATCCCTTCCTGTCCGCCCTGCGCTCCGCCGCGCAGATGGTGTCGTACGAAGTCTCGATCGGCTTCGTCATCATCACCGTGCTGCTCTGCGCCGGTTCGCTGAATCTGACCGAAATCGTTCGCGCGCAGGACACGCCATACGGCATGGCCGGCTGGTACTGGCTGCGCCTGTTCCCGATGTTCGTCATCTTTTTCGTTTCGGCGCTGGCCGAGACGAACCGTCCTCCCTTCGACCTCGTCGAGGCGGAATCCGAACTCGTCGCCGGCTTCATGATCGAATATTCGGCGACGCCTTACGTGCTGTTCATGCTCGCCGAATATGTGGCGATCGTGACCATGTGCGCCCTGCTGACCATCCTGTTCTTCGGCGGCTGGCTGCCGCCGGCGAATATCGCCCCCTTCACCTGGGTGCCGGGAGTCATCTGGTTCATCCTGAAGGTCAGCTTCTTCTTCTTCTTCTTCGCCATGGTGAAGGCGTTCGTGCCGCGTTATCGGTACGATCAGCTTATGCGTCTGGGCTGGAAAGTGTTCCTGCCGATTTCGCTCGTCATGGTCATTATTGTCGCCGCGGTGCTGCAGTTCGGCCCCGGCGCGGTCGCGAGCTGAGGCCCGTCATGAGACTAGACCAAGCCGCCAAGTCGCTGTTCCTGTCGGAGTTCGTCGGAGCCTTCTGGCTCTCCATGCGCTACTTCTTCAAGCCGAAGGCGACCATCAATTATCCCCATGAAAAGAACCCGATTTCGCCGCGTTTTCGGGGAGAACATGCGCTGCGCCGCTATCCCAACGGCGAGGAGCGCTGCATCGCCTGCAAGCTCTGCGAGGCGATCTGTCCGGCTCAGGCCATCACCATCGAAGCGGGTCCACGCCGCAACGACGGCACCCGTCGCACGACGCGCTACGACATCGACATGGTGAAGTGCATCTATTGCGGCTATTGCCAGGAGGCCTGCCCCGTCGACGCGATCGTCGAGGGCCCGAACCAGGAATTCGCGACCGAGACGCGCGAGGAGCTTTACTACACCAAGGAGCGCCTGCTCGAGAATGGCGCCCGCTGGGAACGTGAGATCGCGCGCAACATCGCGATGGACTCGCCCTACCGGTAAAAAGAGAACGCGAGCCGCGACGCAGGTCGCGCTCTTCATGAGAGGATGAGGCCGTGGCGGCTGTATTTTTCTACATCTTCGCGACGATCATGATCGCGTCAGCCTGCGTGGTGATCTTCGCCCGCAATCCGGTGCATTCCGTGCTGTTTCTCATCCTCGCCTTTTGTAACGGCGCGGGTCTGTTCCTGCTCGCCGGCGCCGAGTTCCTGGCCATGATCCTCATCGTGGTCTATGTCGGCGCAGTGGCGGTCCTGTTCCTCTTCGTGGTCATGATGCTCGACGTCGACTTCGCGGAATTGAAGCAGGGCTTCAATAAATATCTGCCTGTCGGCGCCGCGGTCGGCGTCGTCGTTCTGGCGGAGCTCGGCATGGTCGCCATTGGCTGGCAATCCGCGCCTTCGGCCTCCTCGGCGGCCGCCACGCCTATCGTCGCCAATGTCTCGAACACTGCGGCGCTCGGGCAGGTGCTCTATACGAAGTATGTGATCTTCTTCCAGGCTTCAGCGCTGGTGCTGCTTACCGCCATGATCGGCGCGATCGTGCTGACGCTGCATCACAAGCCGAATGTGAAGCGCCAGAAGATCGCGGAACAGAACGCGCGCAACCGCGACAATGTCATCGAAATCAAGAAAGTCCCGTTCCGGACCGGCGTCTAACGAGGAAGTCTCATGATGACCATCGGCCTCACTCACTACCTCGTCGTCGCCGCGATCCTGTTCACGCTCGGCGTTGCGGGCATCATTCTCAACCGCAAGAACATCATCGTCATCCTAATGTCGGTGGAGTTGATTCTCCTGTCTGTGAACCTCAACTTCGTCGCCTTTTCGCAGTCGCTCGGCGATCTTGTGGGGCAGGTGTTCGCGCTCTTCGTTCTCACCGTGGCGGCGGCGGAGGCTGCAATTGGCCTTGCGATCCTCGTCGCCTTCTATCGCAATCGCGGCACGATCGCGGTCGAAGACATCAATTCGTTGAAGGGCTGATCCCGCGATGATTCAGGCAATCGTCTTTCTCCCGCTGCTCGGTTTTCTGATTGCAGGCGCCTTCGGGCGCAAGCTCGGACCGCGCCCGTCGGAGCTCGTTACGACCGGGTTGCTCATGGTCTCGGCCGTGCTGTCCTGGGTCGTGTTCTTCGACGTGGCCCTCGGCCACAAAGAGGCAAGCGCTCCCGTCCTCGCCAACTGGATGACGGTTGGCGCGCTCAAGGTCGACTGGGCGCTGCGCGTCGACACGTTGACAGCGGTGATGCTCGTCGTCGTCAACACCGTGTCGAGCCTCGTGCACCTCTATTCGATCGGCTACATGCACGAGGACCCGTCGCGTCCGCGCTTCTTCGCCTATCTGTCGCTTTTCACCTTCGCCATGTTGATGCTGGTGACCGCCGACAATCTGGTGCAGATGTTCTTCGGCTGGGAGGGCGTGGGTCTGGCGTCCTATCTGCTCATCGGCTTCTGGTACGAGAAGCCGTCGGCCTGCGCCGCCGCCATTAAGGCCTTCGTGGTCAACCGCGTCGGCGATTTCGGTTTCGCTCTCGGCATCTTCCTCGTCTTCCAGCTCACGCAGTCGCTGAGCTTCAATGAGGTCTTCGCGGCCGTTCCGGGTCTTGCGGGCAAGCCGATCCATGTCTTCGGCATGGACGTCGACGCCCTGACGATTGCGGCCTTCCTGCTGTTCATCGGCGCCATGGGCAAGTCGGCGCAGTTCTTCCTGCACACATGGCTTCCCGACGCGATGGAGGGTCCGACGCCGGTTTCTGCGCTCATCCACGCCGCCACCATGGTGACGGCGGGCGTGTTCATGGTCGCGCGCCTGTCGCCGATCTTCGAACATGCGCCGGCAGCGCTGGAATTCGTGACGCTGATCGGGGCCGTTACGGCGTTCTTCGCCGCGACCGTCGGCCTCGTGCAGAATGACATCAAGCGCGTCATCGCCTATTCGACCTGTTCGCAGCTCGGCTACATGTTCGTTGCTGAAGGCGTCGGCGCCTATTCGCTCGGCGTGTTCCACCTCTTCACCCACGCCTTCTTCAAGGCGCTGCTGTTCCTAGGCGCCGGCTCGGTCATCCACGCGATGCATCACGAGCAGGACATGCGGAACATGGGCGGCCTGCGCAAGGACATCCCGTTCACCTTCGCCATGATGACCATCGGCACTCTGGCGCTGACAGGCTTCCCCTACACGGCGGGCTATTTCTCGAAGGACGGCATCATCGAGGCAGCCTTCGCCGCCGGCGAACACCACACGACCGCAATGATCGGCTTCGTGTCGACGGTCGTCGCCGCGGGTTTGACCTCCTTCTATTCTTGGCGCCTCGTGTTCATGACCTTCTTCGGTCACCGCCCGGCGCATGAGATTGCACACAACCACTCGCATGACGAACCGACGCACGACGAGCATGCGCATGGGGCCCATCACGATGACCATGCGCATGATGATCATGGTCATGGCCATCATGCCCCGCATGAATCGCCGATCGTGATGCTGATCCCTCTCGCGGTCCTCTCTCTCGGGGCAATTGGCGCGGGCTTCCTGTTCGAGCCCTATTTCGCCGGTCACGAATATGGCGAGTTCTGGAAAGGCGCGCTTTTCACGGGCGAGCACAATGAAATCCTGCACGAAATGCACCAGATCCCCGCGTGGGCCGGTTTCGCGCCGACCGTGATGATGATCCTCGGCTTCCTCGTCTCGCTCTATGTCTATGTGCTCAAGCCCGGAACCGCGCAGAAGCTTGCGGGCGCTTTCCCGCGTCTCTACCAGTTCCTGCTCAACAAGTGGTATTTCGACGAGCTCTATGACGCCATCTTCGTGAAGCCCGCCTTTGCGATCGGCCGCATGTTCTGGAAGGGCGGCGACGGCGCCATCATCGACGGCCTCGGTCCCGACGGCGTCGCCGCGCGCGTCGCGGATGGCGCGCGCCTCGCGGTGCGTCTGCAAACCGGATACATCTATAACTATGCCTTCGCCATGCTCATCGGCGTCGCGGCGGTTGTTACTTGGTTCGTCGTCGGGGGGCTCCGCTGATGTATGGGTTCGGCATTCTTTCCGGCCTCA
The DNA here is from genome assembly GCF_000188155.2 of Methylocystis sp. ATCC 49242. Classification (NCBI taxonomy): domain Bacteria; kingdom Pseudomonadati; phylum Pseudomonadota; class Alphaproteobacteria; order Hyphomicrobiales; family Methylocystaceae; genus Methylocystis; species Methylocystis sp. ATCC 49242. Next base: position 1,457,362 of record NZ_KE124774.1, on the reverse strand, counting down.
CCTTTCTTCCTCTGGTCGGCGTCGCCTTCCTTCTGACGCAGAAGGGCGACGACGAGGCGAGCCTTCGCAACATCCGCTGGGCGACCTTTCTCACGACGCTCGCGACCTTCGCTTTGTCCCTCTACGTCTGGTCGGGCTTCGACGCGTCGAGCGCCGCCTTCCAGTTCGTCGAGGAAAAGAGCTGGTTCGGCGCTGAAGGCGCCGGAAAGGGCGGCCTCGTCTACAAGATGGGCGTCGACGGCTTCTCGATGCCGCTCGTCCTGCTGACGACCTTCATCATGCCCTTTTCGATCCTCGCCTCCTGGGAGTCGGTCACGAAGCGCGTAAAGGAATATATGATCGCATTCCTTGTGCTCGAGACGCTGATGATCGGCGTCTTCTGCGCGCTGGATCTTGTGCTGTTCTACCTCTTCTTCGAGGGCGGCCTCATTCCGATGTTCCTCATCATCGGCATCTGGGGCGGCAAACGGCGCGTCTATGCGAGCTTCAAATTCTTCCTTTATACGCTCGCCGGCTCGCTTCTGATGCTGATCGCCATCCTCGCCATGTATGGCGTGGCCGGCACGACCGACATCACCGTGTTGCTGAAGACCGATTTCCCCAAGGAGATGCAGACCTGGCTGTGGCTCGCCTTCTTCGCCTCTTTCGCGGTGAAGATGCCGATGTGGCCGGTGCACACGTGGCTGCCGGACGCTCACGTCGAGGCGCCGACGGCCGGTTCGGTCATCCTCGCGGCGATCCTGCTGAAGATGGGCGGCTACGGTTTCATCCGTTTCTCGCTGCCGATGTTCCCTGACGCGTCGGCCTATTTCGCCCCGCTGGTCTATGCGATGTCGGTCATCGCGATCGTCTACACCTCGCTCGTCGCGCTGGTGCAGGAAGACATCAAGAAGCTCATCGCCTACTCGTCGGTCGCCCATATGGGCTATGTGACGATGGGCCTGTTCACGCTCAATCCGCAGGGCGTGCAGGGCGCGATGTTCCAGATGATTTCGCATGGTTTCGTGTCCGGCGCGCTCTTCCTCTGCGTCGGCGTGATCTATGACCGCATGCACACCCGCGAGATCGCGGCCTATGGCGGGCTCGTGAACCGGATGCCGATTTACGCCTTCGTGTTCATGCTCTTCACGATGGCCAATGTCGGCTTGCCGGGTACGACGGGCTTCATCGGGGAGTTCCTGTCGCTCATGGGCGCCTTCAAGGCCAACAGCTGGGTTGCGCTTATCGCCACCAGCGGCGTGATCTTCTCGGCGGCCTATGCGCTTTATCTTTACCGTCGCGTCGTCTTCGGCGCGCTGGAGAAGGCGAGCCTCAAGGACATCGTCGATCTGACGCCGCGCGAGATCGCGATCTTCGCCCCGCTCATCGCCCTGACGATCTATTACGGCGTGCTGCCGGGACAGATCCTCAGTGCGACCCAGGCTTCGGTCGACAATCTCATCCAATCCCATACGGCCCTGCTCGACGCGGTGAAATTCGCCGTCGCGGGTCAATGACGGATCAATGACGATGCCCTTTCTCGTTCAACTCGCGCAAAATTTCCTGCCGGAAATCATTCTCGCCGTCGGCGTAATGGTTCTGATTCTGATCGGGGCCTGGCGCGGCGAGCGCGGCTTCAGCCTCGTCGACGAAATGGCGGTCGGTCTCCTCGGCCTTGCCATTCTGGCGATCGTGCTGTCGACCAAGTCGGTGGATCAAAGCGCCTTCGACGGCGCCTTCATGGATGACGCCTTCTCGCGCTTCATGAAAGTGCTGACGCTCGTCGGCGCGCTGGTCTCGATCCTGATGTCGGTGGACTGGCTGCAGCGAAACGGCCTCGAGAAATTCGAATATCCGGTGCTGGTCATCCTCTCCACGCTCGGCATGATGCTGCTGATCTCGGCGGATAATCTCATCGCGCTCTACCTCGGCCTCGAGCTCATGTCGCTCGCGCTTTACGTCATGGCCGCCTTCGCGCGGGATGACGGTCGTTCGTCGGAAGCGGGTCTGAAATATTTCGTGCTCGGCGCGCTGTCGTCCGGCATGATGCTGTATGGGTCGTCGCTGCTGTACGGCTTCGCGGGCACGGTGTCCTTTTCGGGCATTGCGCAGGTCGTGTCTGATCAGGCGCCCATTGGCGTGATCTTCGGCCTCGTTTTCGTGCTCGCCGGTCTCGCCTTCAAAATGTCGGCCGCGCCGTTCCACATGTGGACGCCCGACGTCTATGAAGGCGCGCCGACGCCGGTCACCGCGTTTTTCGCCTCCGCCGCCAAGATGGCCGCCGTCGCCATTACGGCGCGCATTGTCATCACCGCTTTCCCGGGCGTGACCCATCAGTGGCGTCAGATCATCGTGTTCCTTGCGATCGCCTCGACGCTGTTGGGCTCCTTCGCGGCGATCGGTCAAAACAACATCAAGCGCCTGATGGCCTATTCGTCCATCGGCCACATGGGCTTCGCGCTGATCGGCCTGGCTGCCGGCAATGAGGCGGGCGTCAAGGGCGTGGCGATCTATCTTGCCGTCTATCTGGTTATGACGCTCGGCTCCTTCGCCGCAATCCTCGCGATGCGCGTCAACGGCAGGAACGTCGAGAACATCTCCGACCTCGCCGGCCTGTCCCGCACAAATGGCCTCATGGCCTTCTTCATGGCGATGCTGATGTTCTCGCTTGCGGGCGTGCCGCCGCTCGCCGGCTTCTTCGCGAAATATTACGTGCTGCTCGCGGCGGTCGACGCCGGGCTTTATCCGCTCGCCGTCATCGGCGTGCTGGCGAGCGCGGTGGCGGCCTTCTATTATCTGCGCGTCGTGAAGGTCATGTATTTCGACGATCCGGCGCCGGGCTTCGACCGTTCGCCGCTGGCGATCCGCGCCGTTCTCGCCGTCTCGACCATCGCGCTGCTCGGATTCTGGATCTATCCTGCGCCGGTCATGGACGCGGCTACCGTTGCAGCCAAATCACTGTTCTGAAGAGGACGCGCGCGTGGAAATTGGTTCAACCGCGCGCGCGCATGGCGTTCGGCTTCTTGCGCTCGATGAGGTAGACTCGACCAATAGCGAGGCTCGTCGCCTGATTGAAGGCGGCGAACGGGGTCCGCTCTGGGTCGTCGCGGCGCGTCAGACGAAAGGCCGGGGCCGGATGGGCCGGGAGTGGCTGTCGCCGGCCGGCAATCTCCATGCAAGCTTCATCATCAGCGACTTCGGCGAAACTCTCGTCGCGCCGCAACTGGGCTTCGTCGCCGGCGTCGCGGCGATGCGCGCCCTGGTTTCGGCTGCGGGGCGCGGGCGTTTCGGGCTGAAATGGCCGAATGACCTGATGCTGGACGGCGCAAAGCTCGGTGGCATTCTTCTCGAGAATGTGATCGTTCCCACCGGCGACGCACGCGCGCCGGCGGCTTCGGTCGCGATCATCGGCATTGGCGTCAATTGCGCGAACGCGCCGGATGATCTTCCTTATGAAGCCCGCGCGCTTGCTGCTCTTGGCGCAGAGGCGCCTTCGGCTGCGACCGTTTTTGCGCATCTCTCCGACGCCCTCGTGGAGACGCTCGAAATCTGGCGCGGCGGCGCGGGCTTTGCGCAATTGCGGGAGGAGTGGCTGACCTACGCCTCCGGGCTCGGCGCCGATATTCGGGTCGCGTTGGCTCGGGAAACCGTCGAGGGCCGCTTCGAGACGATAGACTCCTCTGGTCGGCTGGTTCTCGCGACCAGTGACGGCGCGCGCGTCGTGGAAGCCGGGGACGTGCTGCTTGGCCCGCGCCCCATCGCGGCAGGAATAGCCCGATGACGACCGGCGCGGCTGACTTCGTTTTCGTGCCGTTCGGCGGCGTCGGCGAAATTGGCATGAATCTGGCGCTTTACGGCTATGGTCCGCCGAAAGCGCGCAAATGGCTGATGGTCGATTGCGGCCTCGGTTTTCCGGGGCCCGAGCTTCCGGGCGTCGACGTCGTCTTTCCCGACATCGCCTTCGTGGAGAAAATCGCGAAGGATCTCGTCGCGATCTGCATTACACATGCGCATGAGGATCATATCGGCGCGCTCGCCACGCTATGGCCGAAGCTCAAGTGCAGGGTCTTCGCCTCGCCTTTCGCCTCTGGCCTGCTGGAGGTGCGTCGGCTGAGCGAACCCGGCGCGCCGAAGATCGATCTGCTTCCCGCACGCGCGGGAAGCGTACTCGACCTCGATCCTTTCACTGTCGAATATATCGCCGTCGCCCATTCGATCCCCGAGGCGCATGCGCTCGCGATCCGCACGCCGCTCGGCGTCGCGCTGCACACCGGCGACTGGAAGATTGATCCCGAACCGGGCATCGGCGCGCGGATCGACGAGGCGCGGCTGCGGACGCTGGGCGACGAGGGCGTGGACGCGCTGGTCTGCGACTCGACCAATATTCTTCGCGAGGGCGACAGCTTTTCGGAGAGCGACGTCGCCCGCACCCTAAGGACGCTGATCTCGGAAGCGACGGGACGCGTCCTCATCACGACTTTCGCCTCCAATGTCCAGCGTCTGCGCGCCATTGCGGAGGCCGCGATGGAGTGCGGGCGGACGGTCGTCGTCGCCGGCCGCGCGATGGATCGGGTGGTTCAGGTCGCGCGTGAATGCGGCTATCTGGACGGCATACCCGGTTTTCATTCGCCGGAGCTTCTGCCGACGCTTCCACGCGAGAAGGTCGTCGTCATCGCCACCGGCAGCCAGGGCGAGCCGCGCGCAGCCATGGCCCGCGCCGCGAACAACGAGCATCCGTCCATCAAGCTCGGTCCCGGCGATCGCGTCATCTTTTCCTCTCGCACCATCCCCGGCAACGCGCGCGAGGTTCATCGCGTCATCAACAATCTGTGCAATCTCGGCGTAGAAGTGATCACCGATCACGATCACCTCGTGCATTGCTCCGGCCATCCGCGCCGCGGCGAAGTCGCGCAGATGTATGACTGGGTGCGGCCCAAGACGGCGATCCCCGTGCATGGCGAGGCGCATCATCTCACCCAGCATGCCGCCTTCGCCAAGACGAAGGGCGTGGACCAAGTGGTTCCCGCGCGCAATGGCACTCTCGTACGCATCGCGCCCGGCGCGCCTGGCGTTGTAGGAGACATTCCGGCCGGTCGCCTGTTCAAGGACGGCGACGTCGTGCTGCGTGAGGATGACGGCGCCGTGCGCGAGCGCGGCAAGCTTTCCTATGCGGGCGTGGTGTCGATCGCGCTCGCCGTCGACAAGAAGGGCGATCTCGTCGGCGATCCGGATGTCGTCTTCGCCGGCGTGCCGAAGCGCGGAAAATTCGGCGAGGACATGGGGGAGGTCGTCGACGAGGCGCTGTTCGCTACGTTTGACGGCCTGCCGCGCGCGCGCCGACGGGACGCGGACGCGATCTCAAATGCGATCGAGCGCTCGGTGCGCGGCGCCGTGTTTTCCGTATGGGGCAAGAAGCCCATCGTGCATGTGATGGTTGTGTCGGTTTGACCTACGCCCGATGCAGGGGCGGATTGGCTGAAAACGAGTCTAAACGAAACGACTGCTTGCCCGAGCGGCAAAACTTGCCCGCCGCCTGCGGGCAAGTTTCGTGACATTCCTCAAAACGCAACGAATTTTTGCGTCTTGCCGTCCTCGGTCGTGATCGTGAAAGCTCTCACATAATTGCATTCGTGCGAACCGGGCAATTTGAACTTGTCGCCCTTGGCCATGGTCTTGTGGTATGCCTTGTCCCGGGCCGGAACAGCGCAGTCACCGCCATCGATCGTGACAGCCTTGACCGAAACATGGTCCTTCTTGACCTTGCATTCGACGTCGCCGTCTTTCTTGCTGCAGTCGAATGCTTCGTCGCCCGCGTAGGCGACAGAAGGGGCGAGAGCCAGGATAGCAAACAGCAGTTTTTTCATTTTCTTTCTCCATCGAAGAAGAAGGGAAGCGCTCAGACGCCTCGACCGGGGAGTATTTGCAGCTGCGACGCGCGCGCCCTCGGGCCGCGCGAACGATTTGTGTCAAGCACGCGCACATAAAAAGAATGTGACAATATCGGCGGTTTCGTCCTACACATTCAAAAACGCCGACGATTCCCGCAGATCCGGGGCGAGACGCCGACATGCGCTGCAAGCCCAGCTTTTACGAGTTCTTCGCCGGCGGCGGCATGGCGCGCGCGGGGTTGGGGCCGGGCTGGGCCTGCCTCTTCGCCAATGATTTCGACCGCAAGAAAGCCGAGAGCTACCGCGCCAACTGGGGCGGCGGAGAGATGCATGTCGGCGACGTTCGCGAGATCACGACCGCGCAGCTTCCCGGCCGCGCCGATCTCGTCTGGGCGTCGTTCCCCTGCCAGGACCTGTCGCTCGCCGGCGCAGGGGCAGGGTTGAAGGGCGAGCGGTCAGGGACGTTCTGGCCCTTCTGGGCGCTGATGAAGGCGCTTTGCGCGGAGGGGCGGGCACCCGCAACGATCGTGCTCGAAAATGTCTGCGGGGCGCTCACCTCGCATGGCGGGCGGGATTTTACCGAGATTTGCCGGGCGCTTGGCGACGGGGGCTACAGATTCGGCGCGCTGGTCATCGACGCCGCGCTCTTCCTGCCGCAATCGCGCCCGCGTCTGTTCATCATCGCGGTGCGCGAGGACGCGCCGATTCCCGCGCCGCTCATGGAACAGCGCGCGAGCGCTCCCTTTCATACCCGTGCGCTGCGCACGGCGCAGGAGCAATTGCCCGAAGCGCTGAAAGCGAAATGGCTGTGGTGGCGCCTGCCGGCGCCGCCTCTACGCAATGTCACGCTTGCGGAGATCGTCGAGGACGCGCCGCGCGACGTCGCCTGGCACAGCGCCGCGGAGACGCAGACGCTCATAGATATGATGAGCGACGTCAATCTTGCAAAGATTGCGGAGGCGAAGCGCGCCGGCCGCAGGATGGTTGGGACGATGTATCGCCGCACGCGCTATACGGCTGGCGAAAAAATCCAGCGCGCCGAGGCGCGCTTCGACGATGTTGCGGGCTGTCTTCGCACGCCGGCGGGCGGGTCCAGCCGGCAATTCGTGCTTGTCGTCGACAAGGGCCAGGTGCGCTCGCGGCTCATGTCGGCGCGCGAGACTGCACGGCTGATGGGCCTGCCTGACGAATACACGCTGCCGGAGAAATACAATGAGGCTTATCATCTCACCGGCGACGGCGTTGTCGCGCCCGTAGTTCGACATATCGCGGCGCATATCCTCGAACCGCTGATCGGCCCGCGCCCTATGCGCGTCGCTGCGTAGGGTGGAAGACCCCGCGCAACGCTCCGCCACAATGCGCGCGGTGAAGTCGCGCGACACCTCGCCGGAGCTGGCTGTTCGCGCCCTGCTTCGAAAATTTGCGCCTGGCTATCGGCTGCATCGCAAGGATGTTCCCGGCAATCCCGACATTGCCTACATCGGCCGCAAGCAGGCGATCTTCGTGCATGGCTGTTTCTGGCACGGGCATGATTGCGCGCGCGGGGCGCGCATGCCCAAGGCCAACGCCGACTACTGGCGCGCGAAAATTGCGCGTAATCGGGCGCGAGACAAGGTGCATCGCGAAAAACTCGCCGCGCTCGGCTGGCGCACGCTCATTGTCTGGGAATGTGAATTGAAGAACGCGCCCGCGCTGGAGAAAAAGCTGCGGGAATTCCTGAATCAGGTACGAGATCGTTAAGCTGTTTCATGGCCGGGTCTGGCCCGGCCATTCCGGCAAAGCACGTCCGCGCCGCGACGTACGTCATGGACGTCCGCCGCACGCGCGGGATGGTAAGCTGCGCTCAGTCCTTCGCGCGCTCGACATAGGCGCCGTCTTCCGTCTGGATGACGACGCGCGTGCCGGTCTGGATGTGCGGAGGCACCATCACGCGGGCGCCGTTGGAGAGCTTCGCCGGCTTGTAGGAGGAGGAGGCCGTCTGGCCCTTGAGCGCCGGCTCTGTCTCGACGATCTCGAGCGTCACGCGCGGCGGGAGCTGGATCGCGACGCAGACGCCGTTGAACATGGAAAGGATGCAGACCATGTTTTCCTGTAGCCACTGCGCCTGATCGCCGATCACGTCGGCCGGCACGGCGACCTGCTCGTAGCTCTGCTGGTTCATGAAATGGTGACCGTCGTCGTCGCTGTAGAGATAGGTGAAGTCCTGATCCTCGACGAAGGCGCGCTCGACCTGCTCGGTCGTCTTGTAGCGGTCGGAGACCTTTACGCCGTCCGAGAGACGGCGCATGTCGATCTGCGTCGTCGGCGTGCCCTTGCCGGGGAAAAAGCTTTCGGCCGTAAGCACGACATAGAGCTGGCCGTCCTCACGCTCAATAATATTGCCCTTGCGAATCGAGCTGGCGATGACTTTCACGGGTTTCTTTCCTTCAATGCCGGCTCGCCGGCTCGCGTTCATTGCCGGCATGCGCCGGACTGGTCTATGAACGGGGGTAAGACCATATTTCGCGCGCGCCGGCAAATCCGGCCCGCAGGGAGGCCTCATGACGCGCGCTTCGCCCTGGTGGGCGCGGGATGTTTACGCCGATCGCAAGCCATTTCTCAAGGCGCGCGGCAAGATCACCGCCGCGACAAGGCATTTTTTTGCGTCGGAGGGCTTCACGGAGGTCGAAACCGCGGCCTTGCAGGTCTCCGGCGGCAATGAGACGCATCTGACCGCCTTTTCGACCGAACTGATCGGGCAGGGCGGCGACCGGAGCCGACTTTTTCTCCACACCTCGCCGGAATTCGCCTGCAAGAAGCTGCTGGCGGCCGGCGAAGAACGGATTTTCACGCTCGCCCGCGTGTTCCGGAACCGCGAGCGCTCGGCGCTGCATCACCCGGAATTCACCATGCTGGAGTGGTATCGCGTCGGCGAACCCACGTTGCGGCTGATGGAGGATTGCGCCGGCCTGCTCGCCGCAGCGGCCCGGGCGGCGGGGGCGACGGATCTGGCGTGGCGCGGGCGGGTCTGCGATCCCTTCGAGGAGCCCGAGATCGTCACCTGCTGCGAGGCTTTCGCGGCCCACGCGAGCATCGATCTCGAAGCGCTGCTCGATGACCGTGACGGGCTCGCGCGCGCAGCGGCCCGCGACGGCATTCGCGTGGCGGAGGACGACTCATGGTCGGATCTGTTCAGCAAGATTCTGTCGGAGAAGGTCGAGGGCCGATTGGGGAGCGAACGGCCGACAATTCTAACTGATTATCCACTGAGTGAAGCTGCGCTGGCGCGTCCGAGCGAGGACGACCCGCGCTTTGCCGACCGCTTCGAACTCTATGTCTGCGGGGTGGAGGTGGCGAACGGCTTCGCCGAACTGACAGACCCCGTCGAACAGCGCCGCCGATTCGAGGCACAGATGGCGGAGAAGAGCCGCATCTATCGCGAGCACTATCCGATCGACGAGGATTTCCTCGAGGCTCTCGCTCTCATGCCGCAGGCCAGCGGCGTCGCGCTCGGGTTCGACCGGCTCGTCATGCTCGCAACGGGAGCGGAGCGCATCGAACATGTGCTCTGGACGCCGGTCGCAGAGCTCGGTAGCGCAGGATGAGCTTGCTGCGCTTCAGCGGAGAAAAATCGCGACGACTCCCGCACCCGCCGCAAAGCCGCACAGCCAGCCGAGCCCGAAGAACTCCACGAGCGTCGCGGGATTGAATGCCTTCGCGGCGTCCGCCGACCGCGCAGGCGCCGGTTCCGCCGTCTCGGCCGCCTTGAACTTGTTGAAGACCGGCGCAAACGGCAAATGCAGGTGAGGAATGTGGAAGTGGCCCGTTTCGGCGTATCTTGCGCGCATGGCGATTTCCTCGGTCCCTAGTAGTCTATTATTTCTATAGAGTAGTTACCTCTCGTCCCTTGTCAATAGGATTGCGAGGACGCTGCAAGGGACGTAATGCGGCCTCATGAATTTTCAACATGACGCGTCTGACTTGGCCGAGCCCGACCGCCCCAGGGTGAAAAAAGCTCTGCTGTCGCTGGACGATCTCGCCGCCGCGGCATTGCTCGCCCCCGGGCGCGCCCAGGCGCTGCGCGGCGTCGAGTCGCAATACAGCGTCGCCGTAACGCCGGACATGGCGGCGCTGATCGACGCCGCCGATCCGGCGGACCCGATCGCGCGGCAATTCCTGCCCGACGCGCGCGAACTCGTGACATTGCCGCAGGAGCTTGCCGATCCGATCGGCGACGACGCGCATAGCCCGGCCCCCGGGCTGGTTCATCGCTACCCCGACCGCGTCCTGCTGAAGCTGCTGACGGTCTGTCCCGTCTATTGCCGATTCTGTTTCCGTCGTGAGACTGTGGGACGCGGCAAGGGCGACGTGCTGTCGCCCGAGGCGACGGACGCGGCGCTGGATTATATCGCCGGACACCGGCAGATTTTCGAGGTCATCCTCACCGGCGGCGACCCGTTGTTGCTGTCAGGGCGCCGGCTGTCCGCCGTTGCGCGCCGTCTCGCGAAAATCCCGCACGTCGCCGTCCTGCGCGTCCATACCCGCGCGCCGACCGCCGCGCCGGACCTTGTGACGCAGGAGCGGCTGGACGCGCTGCGAGAGAGTGGCAAGGCTCTTTACGTGGCGCTGCACGTCAATCACTCGCGGGAACTCACGCCCGCGGCCCGAGCGGCGATCGCGCGCCTGCACGAGGCCGGCGCAACGCTCCTCTCGCAGACGGTCCTGCTGAAAGGCGTCAACGACGACGCTGACACGCTCGAACGGCTCATGCGCGATCTCGTCGCCTTGCGGGTCAAGCCATACTACCTTCATCATCCCGACCTCGCGCCGGGCACGAGCCATTTCCGGCTGAGCCTCGACGCCGGCTTGCGGGTTCACTCGGAGCTGACCCGCCGCGTCACGGGCGTTGCGGTTCCGCGCTACGTGCTTGACATCCCCGGCGGCTTCGGAAAGGCGCCGGTTTCGGACGCGGAAACCGATGGGGAGGGCGGCTGGAGGATCGCCGATCGCTCCGGGCGGGTGCATCTCTATCGCGACGACCCCTAAGATCGCCCCAAGATTGACGCGATTCGCACGCTTTCTCTTGGCTTCGCGCCCATGGAGACGATACCGCTTGCGTAAATTCACGCTTCTTCTCGCCTTGTGCCTTGTGGCGTTTGCGCCCGCGCTTTCGCGCGGCGATGAAGCGCCGGCGACGATCGACCAGATCAATCAGCGGCTCGACCGTACCCGCGCGACGCTCGATGAGGCGCAAAAAAGCCTTGAAGATCAGAGCCTTTCTGACGGCGCGCTACGGCTTCTGCGTGATCGTATGGACCCGCTGCGGCATGAGCTCGAGGATACGATCGACAAGCTGACGCCGCGGCTTGCCGCAGTTGACGCGCGCCTGAAAGAACTCGCGCCGCCCGAAGCGGCGAAGCCGGCCGAGCCCGAAAAGGCCGCCCCCGCGCCGCCGCCGGCGCCGGTCGCGCCCGCGAAACCCGTTCCCCTGCCGCCGGTAAAGCCCACGGCTGCGAAACCGGACGCCAAAGCCGCAGCGCCCGCGCCGCCCGGGAAGCCGGACAGGGCGACACAGCAACCCCCGCCCGTCTCGGAGCCGGCCCCCGCTTCCGCAGAAGAGAGCGTCAGCGCGGAGCTGGTCGAGCAGCGAAAGCTACACGACGCCACCGAAGCCACGCTCAAGCGCGCCCGGGCGTTGCTTCTCGAGGTCAAGCAGGTCACGGTCACGATCGTCGCGCGCCAGCGCGCGCTCTTCGCCAAGACGCTGTTTCTGCGCACAAGCGGCCTGTTCTCGCCGGACCTGTGGCGCGTGGCGCTGGCCGATGCGCCCAGCGCAATCAGCGCAGGAGCCAGTTTCCTGAGTGACCGCGGCGAGAATTTCCTGAGCCGGGTCGAAGGCCGACGTTCGGAATTTCTTGCGGTCGTGCTGGTGATCTTGCTGGCGTTGCCGCCAGCGCTCATCCTCGCCCGGCGCGTGCTCGCCCGAAACAATTTCGGAACCCAGCCGACAAGAATGCGGCGCGCCGCCTCCGCCGGCTGGACGGCGCTGGTTGCGGCCGCAGTGCCGCTTGCCGCCGCCGCGGCCCTGGGCCTCGCGCTCGACGCCTTCGATCTGCTCGATTCGACGCTCGAACCGGTCTGGCGGCGTATTTTCGAGGCGATTGCGCGAGTCTCCTTTGTCTATGGCATCGCGCGCGCGGTCTTTGCGCCCGGTCATCCCGAATGGCGGGTGGTCGATCCGGGCGACCGTCTCGCGCGGCTTTTCGTGCGGCTTCTCACCGCCGCGGCCGTCGTTTTGTCGATCACGCGACTTCTGGAGCAGGTCGAGGAGACCGTGCAGGCGAGTCTGCCCGTCGTCATCGTCACGCGCGGCGTCGGCGTCATGATCATAGCGGGGCTGTTCGCGCGCGCGCTAATCGCCTTGCCGTCGCACGAGGCCGTGGCGGACGAGGGCGCGCTCGCGACCGCGCACGGGCGCGACTGGCTCGCGGTCACGCGATTTCTCGGCTCGATCGTTCTGCTGGTGATCATTGGCGCCTGCGGCGCGGGTTACGTGACCTTCGCCAATTTCGTGATTCTCCAGACGGGCTGGATGGCGGCTGTCGTCTTCCTTCTTTACGTCGTGGTTGCGCTGGCGGGCGGCGGCGTGGAAGCGGCCTTCTCGCCTGACGGCATACTCGGACACGCTCTCATGGGCGGTCTCGGCCTGCGTCGCGAGCAGCTCGCGCCGATCGGCGTCCTGCTCTCCGGCGCCGTGACGATCGTCGCCTATGTGGGCGCGGCGCTCGTCGCCATCGCCCCGCTGGGCTACCAGTCGAACGACTTTTTCGCCAATGTCCGTTCGGCCTTCTTCTCCTTCAGGATCGGCGACGTCACCGTCTCGCCCTATGGCGCGATCACGTCGACGCTGATCTTCGCGCTCGTCCTCGCGGCGACGCAGGGGCTGCGCCAGTGGCTGGACACGCGCCTGCTGCCGCTGACGCGACTCGATGTCGGCTTGCGCAGTTCGATCAGCGCGACGCTGGGATATACGGGCTTCATCCTCGCCGCCGGGCTGGCGATGTCGAATCTTGGCCTCGGTTTCGAGAAGCTCGCGATCGTCGCGGGCGCGCTTTCCGTGGGCATCGGTTTCGGCCTTCAGTCGATCGTCGGCAATTTCGTCTCCGGCCTGATTCTGCTGTGGGAGCGGGCCATTCGCGTCGGCGACTGGGTCGTGCTCGGCGATGAGCAAGGTTATGTGAGGCGGATCAATGTGCGTTCGACGGAGATCGAGACCTTCGACCGCGCGACGATGATCGTGCCCAACTCCAACCTCGTCACCGGCGTGGTGAAGAACTGGCTGCGGGGCGACAAGGTCGGGCGGATCAAGGTTGCAATCTCGCCCCATTCGGGCGTCGACCCCGAGCAGCTGCGCGACATCATGCTCGCCTGCGCGAAGGCGCAGGAGGGCGTCCTGCGCATCCCCGCGCCGCAGGTGATGTTCCTCGGCATGGAGGCCTCGACCTTCAAGTTCGAGCTGTGGTGTTACGTCGAGGATGTGGAGAAATCCTCGCGCGTGCGCAGCGACCTGCATTTCGATCTGCACCAGCGGCTCAAGGCGGCGGGGATCAGCATCGCCGCTTCCGCGTCGACGCCGGCTCCCACGATTTTGCAGATCCCCGAACTCGACAAGCTCGCGGCCGCCGCCGCCGTCAGCGCATTGGCGATAGAGGCGGGCGTCGGGCAGGAGACGGAGAAGAAGGAAGCGTCCGCCGAGGCGCAGACCGGGAACGAGAAATCCTCCGAAGAGGCGCGGGAGGAGAAGGTCGCGTGAAGCGGCCTTTTTTCCGCGCTCTCGCGTCTCTACCTTCGACGCAGGAGGAAACCATGCACGTAACCGGATGGCGGCGCGCGCCGCGTCTCATCGCCGCTTTCGCGCTCATGCTCCTTGCGGTCTTCTACTTCGGCGAGACGCCTCTGGGCTGGGCGACCGCCGCGCTCGGCGTCGCGGTGTTCATTTCCGGCTCGGCGGGATTGTGCCTTGCCTGCGCCTTGAGAGGTTGCCGGGTGCGCCTGCCGTCGGGTGGGTGAAAATTCCGGAAGCGCGTGTTAGAGGGGCTGCCTCGACCCCCTCCAACCACGGCCCCCATGTCTCAAGTCGTCACGCGATTCGCTCCTTCCCCCACCGGCTTCCTGCATATCGGCGGGGCGAGAACCGCCCTGTTCAACTGGCTTTACGCCAGGCGCCATGGCGGGCGCATGATGCTGCGAATCGAGGACACCGACCGGGAGCGCTCCACGCAGGCGGCGATCGACGCCATCATCGACGGAATGAAGTGGCTCGGCCTCGATTGGGACGGCGACATCGTCTATCAATATTCACGCGCCGCGCGGCATCGCGAGGTGGCGGAGGAACTGCTGGCGAGGGGCAAGGCCTATCGCTGCTACGCCTCCGCGCAGGAGTTGGAGGAGATGCGCGAGAAAGCGCGCGCCGAGAAGCGCCCGCCGCGCTACGACGGCCGCTGGCGCGACCGCGATCCTTCCCAGGCGCCCGCCGGCGTCGCGCCGGTGATCCGGCTGAAGTCGCCGCTCGACGGCGAGACGGTCATCGAGGACGCCGTGCAGGGTCGCGTCGTGTTCCCCAACAAGGACATCGACGATTTCGTGCTGCTGCGCTCCGACGGCAATCCGACCTATATGCTCGCCGTCGTCGTGGACGACCACGACATGGGCGTGACGCAGATCATCCGCGGCGACGACCATCTCACCAACGCCGCGCGCCAGAAGCACATCTATGAAGCGATGGGTTGGGAGACGCCGGCCTTCGCGCATATTCCGCTGATTCACGGGCCGGACGGCGCCAAGCTCTCCAAGCGCCATGGCGCGCTCGGCGTCGACGCCTATCGCGCCATGGGTTATCTGCCGGCGGCGCTGCGCAACTATCTCGTGCGGCTGGGCTGGAGCCAGGGCGACAAGGAATTCTTTTCGCTGCCGGAGATGATCGAGGCTTTCGATCTCTCCCAGGTTCATCGCTCGCCCGCGCGTTTCGATTACGCCAAGCTCGAAAACATGAACGGGCATTATCTGCGCGACTCGAACGATGACGAATTGTTCGAGACGCTGGTGGCGACGCTTCCTTATCTCGAAGGCGGCGAGGCGGTCGCGGGGGCGCTCGACGACAGGAAGCGCGCGCAACTGCGCGCCGCGCTGCCGGGACTGAAGGCGCGCGCCAAGACGCTCAACGAACTCGTCGACGGCGCCGCCTTCCTTTTCGTGCAGCGTCCCTTGCCGCTCGACGAAAAGGCGCAGAAGCTTCTCTCCGCCGACGCGCGTGCGCGGCTCGCGGCGCTCGGGCCAAAGCTTGCGGCGCTCCCCGACTGGACGGCTGCGGCGATGGAGGGCGTCGTGCGCGATCTGTCCGTCGAACTCGGGGTCAAGCTCGGCGACCTCGCCCAGCCGCTGCGCGCAGCGCTCACCGGCCGCTCGACCTCGCCGGGAATCTTCGACGTGCTCGAAATTCTTGGACGCGAGGAAAGCCTCGGCCGGATCGCCGATCAGAGCGTCTGACGGGGCGCCTCGAAAAGCGGCTTTCGGCGAGCCGGAGCCGCCTTTCCTGCGGGCGTTCCGCAGCGCTTTGCAGCTTGACAGCGCTTATGGCTGCTATAGTTTTTGCACTGCACAACCCGGCGTCCTGCCGACAGAAAATGTGCGTTATTCGAGGCCTGCCGACGAGTTGACGCAGTTCTTGCGTAGCGTCGCCGCGCGCCGTGACGAACATGAGTCGCGTTTCGCGCGAAAGGCTGATGAGAGGGGTCGCAATGGCCGAGAAAAAGGGTTCCTTCGCCATCGAGGGCAAAACCATCGATCTTCCCGTAATGGAGGGCACGATGGGGCCGGCCGTCGTGGACATTCGCCATCTCTATTCAGAGACCGAAATGTTCACCTTCGACCCCGGATTCACTTCGACGGCCTCCTGCGAATCGAAGATCACTTTCATCGACGGCGACGCCGGCGTGCTGCTCTACCGCGGCTATCCGATCGATCAGCTCGCCGAGCATGGCGACTTTCTGGAAACCTGCTATCTGCTGCTCTACGGCGAACTGCCATCGGCGGCGGAGAAGGCGAATTTCGATTATCGCATCACGCGCCACACCATGGTGCATGAGCAGATGGCGCGGTTCTTCCAGGGCTTCCGTCGTGACGCGCATCCGATGGCTGTGATGGTCGCCTCGGTCGGCGCGCTCTCGGCCTTCTATCACGACTCGACGAACATCGTTGATCCCGTGCAGCGCATGGTCGCCTCGACGCGCATGATCGCGAAGATCCCGACGCTCGCGGCCATGGCCTACAAATATTCGATCGGCCAGCCTTTCGTTTATCCCAAGAACGATCTCGACTATACGTCGAATTTCCTGCGCATGTGCTTTGCGGTGCCCTGCGAGGAATACAAGGTCAATCCCGTGCTTTCCCGCGCGCTCGACCGCATCTTCATCCTGCACGCGGACCATGAGCAGAACGCGTCGACGTCGACCGTCCGTCTGTCGGGCTCCTCGGGCGCCAATCCCTTCGCCTGCATCGCGGCCGGCATCGCCTCGCTGTGGGGGCCGGCGCATGGCGGCGCCAATGAGGCCGTGCTGAAAATGCTGGCGGAGATCGGCACGCCGGAGCGGATTCCGCAGTTCATCGCCCGCGCGAAGGACAAGAACGATCCGTTCCGCCTGATGGGCTTCGGCCATCGCGTCTACAAGAACTACGATCCGCGCGCGAAGATCATGCAGCGCACGACGCGCGAAGTGCTGAACGAACTCGGCGTGAAGGACGATCTTCTCGACGTCGCGCTGGAACTGGAGCGCATCGCCCTTTCGGACGAATATTTCATCGAGAAGAAGCTTTATCCCAATATCGACTTCTACTCGGGGATAACGCTCAAGGCGATGAACTTCCCGGTATCGATGTTCACCGTGCTCTTTGCGGTCGCGCGCACGGTCGGCTGGATTGCGCAGTGGAAGGAGATGATCGAGGATTCCGGCTCCAAGATCGGCCGTCCGCGCCAGCTCTACACGGGCGAGAAGCGTCGGGACTACGTGCCGATGTCGAAGCGGTAAACTGTCGCGCGGGCGGCGTCCTCCCCTTCCGCTCTCCCAAAACTGCGGCTCATGGATTAGATGAGGATCGATCTCGTCTGGTCCGGGAGCTCTTGTGTCGCAATTCTCCGATCTCTGGTTCGAAACGCGGGTCGCCGCGGAAAGCTTCGCGGATTTCGTGGCCGGGGGGCGCTTGCGGCTTGGCGTGACCGGCCTGTCGCGCGCGGGCAAGACGGTCTTCATCACCGCGCTGGTGCACAATCTCACCCGCGCGGTCGCCGCGGGCCGCAAGGCGCAGCTGCCCGTCTTTCGCGCGTTGACGGAGGGGCGGATCAGCGCCGCGCATCTCGATCCGCAGCCCGACTACAGCGTCCCGCGATTCGCCTATGAGGAGCATCTTCGCGCGCTCACCGGGCCCGACCGGCACTGGCCGCAATCGACGCGGCGCATCTCCGAACTCCGGGTCACGCTGGAATATACGGCCAAGTCCTGGTCGTTGCGGAACATGGCGCAGAACAATACGCGGCTCGACATCGACATCGTCGATTATCCCGGCGAGTGGCTGCTCGACCTGCCGCTGCTCGGCAAGACCTTCGCGCAATGGTCGCGCGAGACCTTGGAGGCGGCGAGCGTGGCGGCGCGCGCGCCGATTGCGGCCGACTGGCGCGGCGCGACGGCGATGGCCGATCCGAAGGCGCGCTATTCCGAGGAAACAGCCCAAAATCTGGCGCGGCTTTTCACCAATTACCTGCGCCTCGCCAAGACGGAACGGTACGCGCTCTCCACGTTGCCGCCCGGCCGTTTTCTGATGCCCGGCGATCTCGAAGGCTCGCCGGCGCTCACCTTCGCGCCGCTGCCGGTCGAGGAGGGGCAGGACCTTCCCTATCGCAGCCTCGGCCGCGAGATGGAGCGCCGCTACGAGGCCTACAAGGCGCATGTCGTTCGGCCCTTCTTTCGCGACCATTTTGCGCGACTCGACCGGCAGATCGTGCTGGTGGACGCGCTGGCGGCGCTCAACTCCGGCCCCGCCGCCGTGCGCGACCTGGAAACCGCGCTGACCGACGTGCTGATGGCCTTCCGCACCGGGCGCTCGAATCTGTTCTCGACGATCTTCCGTCCGAAAATCGACCGCATCCTCTTCGCCGCGACAAAGGCCGACCACCTTCACCACACGAGCCACGACCGGCTCGAAGGCGTGCTGCGGCATCTCACGGGACGGGCGATCACGCGCGCGGAAGGCGTCGGCGCCAAGATCGACGTGATCGCGCTCGCAGCCGTGCGCGCCACCCGAGAGGCCATGGTGCGCCACGAGGGCGAGCAGCTTTCCGCGATCGTCGGCACGCCGATCAAGGGCGAGCGCATCGGCGATGAGGTTTTCGACGGGGTGGAGGAGGGCGCGATCTTCCCCGGCGAACTGCCCGAGGACCCCGGCAAGGTCTTCCGCGGCGACGCGTTGGGGCTCGGAGACGAGGATGCGGATTTCCGCTTTCTGAAATTCCGTCCGCCGATCGCCTCGCTGGGGCAGGACAAGCTGGCCCTGCCGCTTCCGCATATCCGGCTCGACCGTGCGATGGAGTTCCTGTTCGGCGACCGGCTCAGCTGAGGCGCGAGATGACGCGGCCGCGCGCCGCGCTACCTATCGAGGGTAATCCTGGTTCGGGAGCGCCCCCATGCAAAACCATGTCTACAAGGTCGTGGAACTCGTCGGCTCGTCGCCGGACAGCGTCGAGGACGCTATCTCCGCCGCAATCCAGCGCGCCGGAGAATCGTTGCGAAACATGCGGTGGTTCGAGGTCGCGCAGATCCGGGGCGGTTTGGAAAAGGGCGCAGTCAGCCACTATCAGGTCGTGCTGAAGGTCGGCTTTACGCTCGATCGGGAGGATGAATAGCGTAAGGGAAGGGGAGCGCCCGCGCGCGCTCCGCTTCTGTGCGGTCACGACATCATGCCGCGAATCCTGCCGGCCTCGCCGCCGGCGTCGGACCACAGGCGCGTTCCCGCCTCCCAGAAATGCTGGACGTCGGCCATGGCGCGCCGGGCGTCTTCCGTCGCCATCTCGATGTGTTTTACGGTCCACTGCTGATAGGCGTCAGCGGCGTCCGAAACGGAGCGCGCCGCCGTCAACTTGCCGGTGAACTCGAGAGCGAGCGACGCTTCACTCTGGTAGCGATCGAGCCACTGCTTGTTAGACTCCTGAAAACGATCCCACAATTGCCGATAATTGTCGCTGAAGCCTTCCTCGCCTCGCGCCCCTGCGGAGTCACTCGATCTGTCTGGCCCCGCGCGCCTGTCCCGTGCCTCATCCTGACTGGTCATGCCTTCGTCCCTCCTTGATTTGGGGTGGTCAGCCGCTTCCCCGGGCGACAGATAGGGCGTTCCGGCGATTTGACGCCCTCGGCGGCGAAATTTCCGCAGGCGACATAAGGCCGCGGTCTCGACATTCGGCCGCGCGTCCTGTATGGGAGGCGCGCCTCAACTAAAACAGCGTTCCGAAACGCTCGTCGGCCCGCAAGGCTACAGACGAAACGGCAGGAGTTTACAACGATGAACATTATCGAGCAGCTCGAGGCCGAGCAGGCCGCCAGGCTCGTCGAAGGCAAGACGATCCCCGATTTCCGCCCCGGCGACACGGTGATCGTGAACGTCAAGGTCAAGGAAGGCGACCGCTCGCGCGTCCAGGCCTATGAAGGCGTCGTGATCGCCCGCAACGGCGGCGGTCTCAACGAGTCCTTCACTGTCCGCAAGATTTCCTATGGCGAGGGCGTCGAGCGCGTCTTCCCGATCCATGGGCCGCTGATCGATTCGATCAAGGTCGTCCGCCGCGGCAAGGTCCGCCGCGCCAAGCTCTATTACCTGCGCGATCGTCGCGGCAAGTCGGCCCGTATCGCCGAGCGCGTCGACACCAAGCCTAAGGCTGCGGCCGCCAAGTAAGAGCTTCGTCTCTGCGTATTTCGAGCCGCCCGGCGCCGAGAGGCTCCGGGCGGTTTCGCTTTGGGGCCGGTCACTTCTCCAGCTGGCCGTTCAGGATCCAGCGGTGGCCGAAGGGGTCGCGCAGGCTCGCGTAGCGCGTACCCCAGAAAGAGTTCGTCGGCTGCGTCTCGATCTTGGCGCCGAGCTTTGCGGCGCGGTCGCAAGTCTCGTCGACTTCCTTGGCCGTATCGTATTCGAGGCTGACCGAAACGGTGGCCTGATCGCCGGGCATGGGAACGCGGGTCTGTCCGAATTCGGGAAAAAAGTCGGCTAGCATCACCGAGCCGCCATTGATGAGCAATTCACAATGGGCGATGCGCAGGCCGTCGACCGACGGCATGAGCGCGCGCTGCTTGGCGCCGAAGGCCCCCGTGTAGAAGGCGATGGCGGCGGCGGCCGGACTGACGGTGAGATAAGGCGCGACCTTCGGGCGATTCATCCATTATCCTCCGGCAGGGCGTCGATCGGATCGCCCCAGTTCTTTTTGCGAACCCTTTCATATCGAGCCTTATCGCGCTTGGGCGTGAAAGTCTCGCGTATTCCATTGCGCCCGCATACCCTTGTCGAAATTCCCGGCTTGCCGGCGCGCGGCGGCGCGATCAAGCGCGCGGGCGCCGGCGCGCCCGTCCTGCCGGCGATCAGCCAGGAGAATTTCTCGTCCTCGAAGGGCGCGTCGGCGCCTTTCAGCAATTTATGGTCCCGGGAGCGCGGAAGGCGCACCGAAAAATGGCACCAGTCCGGCGCCTGAAGGGGGCAGGGGGCGGCGTGGGGGCAGGGGGCGAGAATCGTCGCGCCGAGTTCGATCAGCCGGGCGCGGACGCCCATCAGCCGCGCATGATCGCGCGGCGTTCCCGGCTCGACGATGACGAGCGCGCCGCGTGTGCGGCCCCAAAGCGCCGCTGCGATGCGGGGTAAATCGGCGTCCGGCAGCTCGGTGAGCGCATAGGCGACGGCGACGAGGTCATGAGCTGACGCCGCCTCGGACAGGCGGGCGATGTCGGCCTCGGCGACGCGGGCCGTTGCGACCTGAACCGGGCCGCTCTCTGCTGCAAGCGCCGCAGCCAGCGCAAGAAAGGCGCGGCTGCGGTCGAGCATCTCGACGCTCTCGATCTCCGGCCAGACCTGCGTTGCCGCATAGGAGGCCGCGCCCAGCCCGCAACCGACGTCGAGGAGGCTCTGCGGCGCAAAAGCCGGCTGCTCCTTTTGCAGCCGCCCCAGCGCCGTGACGACGGCGGCGTAGGTCGCAGGCATGCGGGTGAGCGCATAGGCGAGCGCGTCGGTCACGTCGCGGATGGCGTCGGCCGTGGGCTTTCGGGCGCGATAGCTCTCGGAAAGCCGTTGCGCGCTCTCGGCGAGCGCCCCTCGCGGCCGGCGCTCGAGCTGAGCCGAAATAGCGGCGGCCAAACCCGCGGGCAGGGCGGGCGACGGCCCGCTCAACGCGGCCTCGCGGCGGGGGAGGGGCGCAAACTCTCTTCCATGGGGCTTGCGTTACGGTTAGAAGACCATCAATTCAAGGGCCAGGCCGCTCAGGCGGCAAGAGGAACAGGAAGACATGTCCAATTCGACCGGGCCGCGCACGCTGTATGACAAGATCTGGGACGACCATGTCGTCGACCGCCAGGATGACGGCGCCTGCCTGCTCTACATCGACCGCCATCTCGTGCATGAAGTGACGAGTCCGCAGGCGTTCGAAGGGCTGCGCATGTCGGGCCGCAAGGTCCGCGCGCCGGGAAAGACGCTCGCCGTCGTCGACCACAATGTGCCGACCACCGACCGCTCCCTGCCGATCGAGGACCCGGAGAGCAAGGCGCAGGTCGAACAGCTGGCGATCAACGCGAAGGAATTCGGCGTCGAATATTACAATGAGCATGACCGCCGTCAGGGCGTCGTGCATATCGTCGGACCGGAGCAGGGCTTCACGCTGCCCGGCATGACCATCGTTTGCGGCGACAGCCACACCTCGACGCATGGCGCCTTCGGCGCGCTGGCGCATGGCATCGGCACGTCGGAGGTCGAGCACGTCCTCGCCACCCAGACACTGATCCAGAAGAAAGCCAAGAACATGCTGGTGCAGGTCGACGGCAAGCTCGCCGACGGCGCCACCGCCAAGGATATTATCCTGGCCATCATCGGCGAGATCGGCACCGCTGGCGGCACCGGCTACGTCATCGAATATGCGGGCGAAGCGATCCGCGACCTTTCCATGGAAGGCCGCATGACCGTCTGCAACATGTCGATCGAAGCCGGCGCCCGCGCCGGCCTCATCGCGCCGGACGAAAAGACTTTCGCCTATATCAAGGACCGCCCGAAGGCGCCAAAGGGCGAGGCCTTCGACATGGCGCGCAAATATTGGGAGACGCTCTTCACCGACGAAGGCGCGCATTACGACAAGGTCATCAGGCTCGACGCTTCGAAGCTCCCGCCGATCGTGACCTGGGGCACCTCGCCGGAGGACGTGGCGACGATCGACGGAACGGTGCCGACCCCGGATAGCGCCAAAACCCCGCAAAAGCGCGCCGCCATCGAGCGCGCGCTCGAATATATGGGCCTCAAGGGCGGGGAGAAGATGACGGACATCGAGATCGACCGCGTCTTCATCGGCTCTTGCACCAATGGCCGCATCGAGGATCTTCGCGCCGCGGCGAAGATGGTCGAGGGCAAGAAGGTCGCCGATCGCGTCAACGCCATGGTGGTGCCGGGCTCGGGCCTCGTGAAGGAGCAGGCCGAGGCCGAGGGTCTGGACAAGATCTTCATCGCCGCGGGCTTCGAGTGGCGCGAGCCGGGCTGCTCCATGTGCCTTGCGATGAACCCGGACCGTCTGGCGCCGGGCGAGCGCTGCGCGTCGACCTCGAACCGCAATTTCGAGGGCCGCCAGGGCTTCAAGGGCCGCACTCATCTCGTGTCGCCCGCGATGGCGGCCGCGGCGGCGATCGCCGGCCGCTTCGTCGACGTGCGGAACTGGAAGTAAGGGGCCGCTCAGGCGGCCCTGCGAGACAGGCTGGCGCGCACGCGATTGCGGCCAGCCTCCTTTGCTGCGTAGAGCGACTGGTCGGCCCGGTTGAGCATCGCCTCCGGGGTCGCGTCGTCGACGTCGACAGCGGCGACGCCGATGCTCGTCGTGACCGGAATGCGGCGGTCGCCATGCAGAAAAATCGTCCGCTCGATCGCGGCGCGGAGATTTTCGGCGAGGATCATCGTTTCCTCGAGCGACAGGCCGACGATCAGCGCGCCGAGTTCGTCGCCGCCGAACCTGCCGACGGCGCAATCCCTCGTTCCCACAATCAGGCGCATGATGTCCGCCACCCGCGCGATGACCGCGTCGCCGGCTGCATGCCCGAAGGCGTCATTGATCGTCTTGAAGCGGTCGACGTCGGCCACGATTGCGCAGAATTTTCCGCTCTCGCGCCGTTCCGCAAAGTGGCGCGCGGCGAATTCGGCCAAGCCGCGCCGGTTCAGCGCCCCGCTCAGAGGATCGATGCGGGCGAGCCGCTCCAGCTCCTGACGCATCTCATGCAGTCGCAAGGCGGCGCTCGCGACGGTCCAGGTCATCCAGGGCGCGACCAGCAAGGGTATCCCGATGGCGGGGATCAGCGCCGGCCCCAAAGGCCAGCCGTTCATTCTGGCGAAGGCGGCCGTGACCAGCGCCGAGACGGAGACCGAGATCGCGGCGTAAAGAAGGACGAGCCGCAGCGCGTCGCGCCGCGTTCGCGGCTCCTTTACTCGCCAGATTGACGCAAACATGCCGAACTCCAGCCGGGAACGGCGACAGTGTCTCACAGCAAAGGCTTGGCTGAATGAAGATCAGGCGATTGTGCTTACCCGATTACTACCAGGCCGCGGTTTCGCGCGCCTGAACGCCGTGACATAGTCCTTAGATGTCGAAGACTCCCCCGGAATGGAAAGATCTTTCCGCCCCCTCGCTCGCCGACATGGAGGCGCTGGCGGACGCCGCCTTTGCGGCGCTGCCCAGCCGGTTCACCCGTCTTTGCGAGGGCCTCGTCATCCGGGTCGAGGATTTCCCGGACGACGAGACGCTCGACGACATGGATTGCGAGACGGAGTTCGACCTGCTCGGCCTGTTTCGCGGGCGCGGCCTCGCCCAGGGCGAGCATCTCTCCCAGACCGGCGACGAGCCCAACATGATCTGGCTCTATCGTCGGCCGATCCTGGATTACTGGGCCGGCAGCGAGAACACGCTCGCCGAGATCGTCACCCATGTCCTCGTCCACGAGATCGGCCATCATTTCGGCCTGTCGGACGAAGACATGGAGGAGATCGAGCGGCGGCCGGAGTAGTCGGCGCCCCCCGCTGAAGGGCTTGTCGACAATTGGCGTCAGGATCTGGCGCAATTGTCAAGCTGAAGGTATACATTGGTTCCTGAGCGGATTGCTTGGCTCTCAGGAACTTTTCATGAGCAACAGACGCATTTGGGTTGCGGGACATACGGGCATGGTTGGCTCGGCCGTTACGCGATATTTGCGCGCCCGCGGCGACGAGGTCATCACGGCCGGCCGCTCGGTCGTGGATCTGCGCAACCAGATCGGCGTCGAGGTCTGGCTGAAACAGAACCGGCCGGACGCCATCATCTTCGCCGCGGCAAAGGTCGGCGGAATCTACGCCAATGACGCTTTCCCCGCCGAATTTATTTATGACAATTTGGCGATTGCGACCAATGTCATCCATTCCGCCCATGCCGCGGACGTCGATCGCCTGGTGTTTCTCGGCTCATCCTGCATCTATCCGAAATTCGCGCCGCAGCCGATCCGAGAAGACTCGCTGCTGACCTCGCCGCTCGAACCGACGAATGAATGGTACGCGATCGCCAAGATCGCCGGTCTGAAACTCTGCCAGGCCTATCGCAAACAATACGGCCGCCGGTACATATCGGTCATGCCCTGCAACCTTTATGGCCCGAACGACAATTTCGACCTGACCACGAGCCATGTGCTGCCCGCGCTGCTCCGCAAGTTCCACGAGGCGAAGGTCCAGGGCCGTCGCGAGGCGGTCGTGTGGGGGTCGGGCGCGCCACTGCGCGAATTCCTCCACGTCGACGATCTCGCGCGCGGCGTGGTCTTTTGCCTCGATTCTTACGACGACTACGAGCACATCAATTGCGGCGCCGGATCCGATATTTCGATCGGCGATCTCGCCGGCGCCGTCGCGCGCGCGGTGGGATTTTCGGGCGACATCGTCTTCGATCGCACGAAGCCGGACGGCACGCCCAGAAAGCTGATGGATTCGAGCCGCATCCGGGCGCTGGGCTGGCGACCGGAAATATCGCTCGATGACGGGCTTGCCTCCACCTATCAGTGGTTTCTGGAGCACCGCGCGAGTAGCGCCGTCGCCGCCTAATCCGCCCGCGCGGTGGCGCGGCACAGGGGAACGCCGAGCGCCGCGAGCTGCGTGCCCGTCAGCGTATGGAAGTCCGGCGACGCCAGCCATGGCCTTACGACCGCGCGCACGCGGGGCGGATACATGGAAAGCAGCGTGGCGTTGCCCGTGGCGCTGATGGCTCGCCATGGATTTCCGTCCGCCAGTTCCGCCGACCGATCTGACGCACCATGGAACCACAGCACCGCATCCGGCATGACGCAAGTTCCCCTGTGCCCCAGCCACATGGTGCAGGCGGACATGCAGTCGCCCGCGATGGCGTAAGGCTGGCCCGCCTGTGCCACGACGCGCTCCATGTAGTCGCCAATGCGACCGCCGCGATCCATCGGCCGGAAGAAATCGAAAGCCTGCGCCGGAATGGAAGCGACCAGCGCTGCTACGGCAGCCGCGCCGACCAACGCCCCCAGAACCAGGGGGCGCGCCGACGATCTATTTTTTCTTGGCCTTGCAGCAAGTATCCAGCCTGTTTCCGAAGTAATCGAACACATAACTCCACTCCGAGAACCCATGTTGACAAACAACGTCAACATTTATCCCGGAGACGCTAGAACTCGTTCGCTTATTTATCGTTACTGACGCCGCCGCACGCCAATGTATTGTATGTATACGAAGGCGCGAAGCTGGAGTGTAGCTTGCAGAGCTGTCAGATCAGCTCATGAACGGGTCGATTTTACCCGGTCGCTCTCAAGTAATGTTGCCAATCAACTTTGGCGGCGGGCGCAGCCGATCACGGCCCGGCTGCGGCTGCCGCTCCGGAGCGCGACTAGCCTGTGGATGCGGAGAAGGAGGTCAGCGCCTGTTGGGGGGAGCGAGGACGCAGCCCGTGCTGGGATCGCCCTTGTCCGTGGGCTCGAGCACCGCGGCGCAATCGAAATTCGGGTCGACCGGCGGGCGGGGCGGTAACGGCCCCCGCATGCCTTCGGCTGTCGGAACGCCGAAGGCGCCGGATTGTCCGCCGCCCGCCGGCGCGACGGGGCCGGTTTGCTCTCGCGCTGAGCGGGGATTGATCGACGCGTCTCGGCGCAGGGCGCTGCGTGGCGAGAAGTTCATGCCGGCGTTGGTGGGAACCACGGTCACGTCATGTTCCGACTTGACCGTGATCCGGAACCCCTGGCGGCGCGGCGAGAAGAAGATCGCATTTTTGCGCCCCGCCCATCCGTCGGCGCCGCGAAAGCCGAGAGAGCAGGAGCCGTAACTCCTCTCGCAAATGTCGCGCGAGGCAAAGCGGGGCGCCTTTTCATCGAATTCGGCCGCCGAATTCATGTCGGCGAAATTGCAGACCTCGGCGGGAAGTTTTCCGGCCGACGCGCAGTTCTGCGCGGAAAAATAACTCGTTGCGCCGCGCGTCATGTCTGCATCCACCGGGAACGCGCCCAGGCTAGCCGCCATGGCGATCGCCATTCGCCAAAAGCCGGCGCTCCCGCCGGTGGAGACGACCGGGCGAGGCCGCCGGGCGGCGATATGGAAAACAAAGGTGTTCCGGCGGTTCATACCTTGTTCAGAGCTTTAGCTTATCTGTTCGCGGCGCGTTAATGTTGACGTTCACCGATGGGTCTTATATCCCAACGGTAGCCTAAAGCTATACAGTTCTCGGCCGACGCGCACCAAGGTGCATTCCATGCTGTTGACCAGAAATTCACTCACGCCGCTCCGCGCTCTTTTCATTTTCCTGTTGCTGCTTTCGTCGGCCGGCTGCGACAGCGGCGCGTCGCTCGGGCCCGTGTCGCTGGAGGACCGGGAGGCGCTGATCAAGTCTTCCGCATCCTCGCCGGTCCTTCAGCCGGGCGAAAAGATCAAGGTCACCGTCTTCGGTGAGGACCGTCTTTCAGGCGAATATGAAATCGACCCGGCGGGCATGGTTTCCCTGCCTCTCGCCGGCACGGTCAAGGCGGCCGGCCTGACCAAGCCGGATCTCGAAAGGGAGCTCGCCAAGAAGTTTCGCGGCGAATATTTGCGCAATCCGAAAGTGACTGTCGACGTCGCAAGCTTCCGTCCCTTCTATATTCTCGGGGAGGTCGGGAAGCCGGGCGAGTATCCCTACAAGAGCGGGCTGAATGTGATGAGCGCCATCGCGCTCGCCGGCGGCTCGACCTATCGCGCCAGCCGCTCGAATGTTCTCATCCAGCACATCGGCGACAACGGCTTTCGGGAATACCCGCTCTCGCCGACGATTCCGGTGCTTCCCGGCGATCTCATCCGGCTCCCGGAGCGCTATTTCTGACGGCGCGCCTAACTGTGGCGCTAGCGCCACACTCTTAAATGTTTATTGACCGCGTTCCTTGACTCGGAAAGGTTGTCCTTGCATTGAATTGTCAAGCTTTAGTATGAATTGAATGTATACACTGCTTTTTCAGACGTGCGTGTGTTGGGGGCGTGATGAAGCTTTCGCAGCTAAATATTTGCACGGGCGCCCTTTTTTCCACTGTCGGCGTCCTTCTCGTCATGCCCACCGTCGCCGCCGAGGAGGCGGCTGCGCCTGCCGCGACCTTTGGCGCGCCCTCGGCGGCCACGCAGGCGGCGCTGGGCGTCTCGGCGGGCCCCAGCCCCGCCCAGGGCGTCGCGATGGCCGGCTGGATGTTCTACCCGTCGTTCATGGCTGGCGCGGTGTTCAACGACAATATCTATCAGCGGCCGTTCGATCGCGTCGCGGGCGTTGGCGTTCGGCTGCGCCCCGCGCTGGATGCGCGGCTCGACAACGGCATACACAAGACCAACGCCTATCTGATGGCCGACGTCCAGATCTATCCGGGCCTGGGAGAATCATACCGCTTCCTGCCGCGCCCGCTCGTCGACGCGCGGCCGACCAACGTCACCGGCCGCGCCGGCTTTGCCCACAATTGGGAGCCGATGGCGGATTTGTCGTTCCAAGTCATGGCGGATTACACGCGCCAGAACGGCGTCTTCGGCTCCAACTTCGGCGTCGGCTCGGGCGGCGCCAATCTCCTCAGCGCCAATACGATTTCGGCTGCCCAGCAGTATACGAACCAGTATTCGGCCTATGTCTCGGTGGAAAAGAAGTTCGCCGGCCGCTGGTTCCTGCGCGGGACAACGGGCGCGCAATATATCACCTACGACAGTCGTCCGAGTGATCCCTGGTGGTATGCGCCCTTCGGCGGCGCCAATTTCGCCAATCGGTCGCTGAATGGCCTCAATTACACAGGTTCGATTCGCGGCGGCATGTGGGTCACGCCGCAGCTTTACGCCTTCGTCGAACCCGGCGCCGATCTGCGCTTCTACCAGAACTCCTGGGCGGACACGAATGGTTACCGCGTCGTCGGCGGCCTCGGTTCCGACATGATCAGCCTGTTCCGCGGCGAGATCTACGGCGGCTATCAGAGCCAGACCAGTGCGCGCGGCCATTTTGGAACGACGTCGCGGCCGGCGTTTGGCGCCCGCATCTTCTATTATCCGACGCCCTACATCACCCTGACCGCGAGCGTCGATCAGACGCTGTCGTCCGCGGCCCAGCAGCCGACCGCGACGGGGTTTGGCGTTCCCTTGTCGACGGCTGCGCTGCCCTGGACCTCGGCCGCGGCCAGCAAGACCCTGCAGGCGCGCGTGCAAGGCGATTACGCGCTGTCGCAATATTGGTCGGCCTATGTGCGCGGCGGCTATGGCGAGACGCAGTTTTCAAATCCCTGGAACAAGCAAAATGCTTGGACAACGGGGGTCGGTCTGAACTATAATTTCTGGCGGAATATTTCTGCGACGATCGAATACCAGTTTTCGCGCACCTTCTCCACGAATCCGTGGGGCTTCTTTGGCTGGAATACGCCAATATTTGCGTATAGTTGGCCTGCCGCCATGCTTCTGGCCGGCAAGCCGTCCGGGTTCGCCCAGAATATCGTGTCGGCCGGCCTGACCTATCGTTATTGACCAATCGGGGTGAAATGATGAGCAGAGCAGCAGTTTCCTTCCTCCTCGCGGCGCTCATGCTCCCGGGCGCGACCGCCGTCGACGCGAAGCCCGCGCCCCGGCAGCAACAGGCGACGAATTCCTGCGACGCAGCGCCGCCGGCGAGCCTCAAGGACCTGCTCCACGCCAATCCCAATGGCGGCGACGCGCTCTCAGCGGCGATCGCCGACGCCGTAAGGGGCGACGCCTCCGCAGCCGCGGCTGTCATTGCCCTGGCGAAAATGGCGAACCCTGAACAGAAGGCGGCCATCGCCATCGGCCTCGTTCGCGCGTTGCAAGGCGCCGATCCCGACAAGGCGCGGGTAATCAAGGCCGCGCTGGGATGTTCGGACCCTGTGACCGGCGCGATGGTGGCGTCTCTGCAAAACCAGAACTACGCCGAAGCCGGCGGGTCGAATGGCGGCTCGACATTCTTCTCCCCCGGGGGCGGGGGCTTTGGCCCGGGCGGCGCCTTGGGCGGCGGCGGCGGAATCTTCGTCAGTCCGAATTGAGCGCCGTCTTGGACCCGTGTCGAGTCGATCTTGAATGTTTGACGCCCGTCGCAGACGCTGCGCCATCTCTTTTGCCGGGCGGGATCGCGCGCGACGACCTCCACTTCGCGCTGCAGACGATGAGCGCTGAGTCGTGTGTCGCGGCGCGCGTGCTGAGGTGACACCCTGCGCCGCTTCCGCAAGTGCGGGGCAGGGGGCGCTTTGATTCCTGCTCGCCGATACCGAACAATCGCACGATGCGCGCCATACACACTGCGAGCGGGGAGAATGCCGAGGAGTCGTCGTGCGGTGGAGAATGAACCGGCTATTTGTCCTTCGCCCGTCACGGTCAACGATGTCGTTTCCGAACGACTTCCATTGATTTTGTGCTTGCCTGATTGGATTCGCGTGCACGCCAGCGACGCTGGATGCGAACATTTCGGCCGACCTGCTCGCCGAGACGACGCGGGCGATCGTCGTCGGCGACGCAATCGCCAATTACACTAAAGCGCGTTCAGGAAAAGTGTGGGCGGTTTTCCGTCCGAACGCGCGACAAGACATGAAGCGAGAGCAAATTAGGCGAATCCGAATTCGCCGAAATTGCGCTGGCCAGTCAACTAACCTCCGGCGCCGGACTTTGGCGGCAAACGCCTCGATCCACGCAAACTCGATTCACCCGCAACATGTCGCGAGACCCCTATTGCGCCGAAATCGCAAGACAGGAGTCGGAGAGCGGCGGCGCGAAATCAATTCAACCGCGCCAACTGTTCCAACCCGAGGCAAAAAGCATTCCCGGTCAATGACGTAATGAAGGCGGACGCGTCCAGCGGAGCGACCGCCGCAAGAATTTTTGTGCATGTCCTATCTAAAGCGTTGCGGTTGTATACAAATGGCTTTACCAATGCGGGAAAGGCGGCCGAAGAGGCGCCGCCATACCGCTTCGCGGTTGTGTAACGAGAGTGGCCGGAGCGCGACGTAGAACATGGTTTTATCGTCCGGAAGCGCATTTGGCGTAACTGGCGCGCGCAGCAGTTTCGAGCTCGCGCCGGGCGAACGCTGGTATGTGGCTCAGACGCTTGCAAGGCGCGAGGCGGGCGCCGGCGCGCAACTCGTGGCGCAGGGTTTCGCCGTCTTCACGCCGCAGGTGATCAAGACCGTCCGCCATGCGCGCAAGCTACGCACAGTGCGTGCGCCGGCCTTTCCCGGTTATCTCTTCGTGATCCTCGATCTGAATCGTGATCGATGGCGCTCCGTCAATGGCACGTTCGGCGTCGCGCGCATGATCATGGGAGAAGACGTTCCGATGCCGGTCCCTGCCGGCGTCGTCGAGACGTTGCTCGGATACGTCGATGAAGCCGGCGTCTGCCGTTTCGACCGCGATCTGGTCGAGGGCCAGGCGGTTCGCGTGACCGTCGGTCCATTCGCGCAGGCGATTGGGGAGCTCGTGCGCCTCGACGCCAATGGTCGAGTGCGCGTGCTGCTCGAAATCATGGGCGGCAAGATCCCCGCGACGTTGGAGCGTTCGAGCCTCGTCGCCGCGTAAATTCGTTCGCCTTGGGCGGACGACTATTGCTATGCCGCGGGTGAAACAATCGGTTTCACCCGAACTGCGGTAGCGTGGCGACATTCCATGCGCCGTTTGAAAGAATAATCCGCCTGTCCATTTCCAAACCAATTTTTGACTCCGCGGCGCCGAGCGCGCCTGCGCGCCTTCCCGGGCCGCTTTCGCATCTTTGGCGTGAAAGCAAAGTCGAGGCCCTGATCTTTTTCGGCCTTCTCCTCGGTCTCACCTGGGCGCCGTTCTGGCTCGGCGGCAATCGCATCACGGCCTGGGGAATAAATGGCGTCTATTTCCCTACGCTGACATTGCTTTACGAGTGTTATCTGCTGACGACCGGTCAACCGCATCCGATCGGACTCAGGCGCCTGAACGCGCCGGCGACGCTGTTCGGCCTCGTGTTGTTGTGGATCGGCCTGCAACTTGCGCCGACGCCGCCCATGCTCGCGCATCCGATCTGGGGCATGGCCGCCGATGCGCTGGGTCAGCCGATCGACGGCGCCATTTCCGTCAACCGTGGTGAGACCCTGGTGTCGCTCATTCGCCTGTTGACGGCGGCGAGTCTGTTCTGGCTTGCCGTGCAATTGTGCCGCAATTCCCTGCGCGCGCACGCGCTCCTGCGCGCGGTCAGTCTCATCGTCGCCGCCTATTCCGCCTATGCGATCATCCTCGCCGCTTTTTTCGCGGGAGAGATTCCACCCTTCGACGCGCCGGCGAGCGGCGGCTTCCTGCGCGCGACCTTCGTCAATCGCAACAGTTTCGCCACCTATGCCGGTCTGGGCCTTGTCGTCACTGTGGCGTTGACGCTGCGCCTGTTCCGGCATGAAGTCCCTGCGTCGGCGGGGTTGATGCGCTATCGTCTGACCAAATTCATCGAGGCGACCGGGCGGCGGGGCTGGTCGTTGCTCGGAGCGGGTTTCGTCACCGTCGTCGCTTTGCTCGGGACGGTGTCGCGTGGCGGCATATTGGCGACGGCGCTCGGCGTGTTCGCCTTGCTCGCAATGTCATTCTCCCGACAGCAGCGTCGCGGCGGCGACCGCGTCGAAGCCGTCGTCTTCATCGCCGTCGCGCTTGTCGCCAGCTTCATGTTTTTCGGAGACCTGATCGTCGGGCGCATGGCGACCTCCGGCCTCGAGGACACGAGCCGCATTTCCGTCTACGTCGTCGTCATGCGCTCGATCTTGGACACGCCGCTGCTGGGCTTCGGTTACGGAACGTTCGCTGACGTCTTCCCGATGTATCGCGACCAGTCGATCCCTGTCTCCGGCGTCTGGGACAAGGCGCATGACAGCTATCTCGAAATCTGGCACGGCCTCGGATTGCTGTTCGGCTCAGCGCTCATCCTGTCGGTTTGCTGGATCGCGGCGCGATGTTTCCGCGGCGCGCTGACACGACGGCGAGACGCCACGCCCGCCCTGGCTGCGACGGCGGCTTCGATCCTCGTCGGCGCGCATGCGCTTGTCGATTTCAGTCTCCAGATGGAGGGCGTGGCGCTGACTTTTCTGGCGATCCTCGGCGCCGGCGCCGCACAGGCCGAAAGTTCGCTCGCCGTAACGTCCGACTAGCCTGATCGATGTCCATCCCCTCAGAACAAAGTCGAAAGCTCCGCATTTGAACCGCTTCGAGCCCGTGCAGGATTTCACCGTCCCGGTTGAGACCGGCGGCGGTTTCGATATCCGCGAGGCGATCAATTTCGTCTGGCGCCAGTGGAAGCTGATCGCCGGCGTTACCGCGTTGGCGCTGCTGTTCGGCGCTGTGTATATCGTCCGGCAGACGCCGCTTTACACCGCGACCGCTCAGTTGCTGCTCGATCCGCGCAAGGAGAAGGCCGCGGGACAGGACGTCATCATGGATGACGAATATCGCGATCTCTCGATGATCGAGAACCAGATGGCGATCATCAAGTCGAGCGATTTGTTGCGGCGCGTCGTGAAGAAGGAGCGCCTCGTCAGCGATCCGGAGTTCGGCGCGGCGCCGTCGGTCGAAAGCGGAGGCGGGCTGTTCTCGACAATCAGCGGGTTGTTTTCGCGGTCCGGCGAGCGTGACAGAAAAGCAGGCGAAAAAGGCGGCGACGCCATTCCGTCGCGTTCCCCGGGGGCGTCGGACGCGGCTGCGCCCGAGACCATCGCCACCATCGAGAATCTCAAGAGCGCGCTCACCGTCACGCGCGCCGGTCAGGCGTCGGTGATCGCCATTTCGGTCACCTCCGCGGATCCCGTAAAGGCTGCGCGCCTCGCCAACGCCGTCGCTGACGCCTATGTCGTCGACAAGCTCGACGCGCGGTTCGAGGCGGCCAAGCGCGCCTCGACCTGGCTTTCCGACCGCCTCGTCGAATTGCGTCAGCAGTTGCGACAGTCGGAGGAGGCCGTCGCCCGCTTCCGCGCCGAGAACAATCTCGGCGGCTCTTCGCCGGGCGCGACTCTAAATCAGGAGCAACTTGGCCAATTGAACGGCCGGCTGGTTCAGGCGCGCGCCGAGGCCGCAGACAAGAAAGCCCGGCTCGACATCTTGCAGAAGATCGAGGCGCGCGGCGGCAATATTACTGCTCTGCCGGATATCATGAATTCCGGCCCCATCGCAGAGTTGCGCAAGCAGGCTCAGGACCTCTCCCGTCAGGAGGCGGATCTGCTCGCCCGATACAGCGGCAACCATCCCGCCGTCGTCAATCTGCGCGCGCAACTGGCCGACGCGCACCGCGCCATCAACGCCGAAGTGCAGCGCCTCGCGGCCAATGTCCGCAACGAATATGAACTCGCCAAGGCGCGCCAGGAAGCGGTCGAAAAGACCTTGCGCGAGGTCACCGGCGCCAGCGATCTCGACAATACAAAGGCGATTACGCTGCGCGAACTCGAGCGCACCGCCGCGGTCAACAAGAGCCTGTTCGAGGATTTCCTGCAGCGAGCCAAGGTCACTCAGGAGCAGTCGACCT
Source organism: Methylocystis sp. ATCC 49242 (assembly GCF_000188155.2). Taxonomy (NCBI): domain Bacteria; kingdom Pseudomonadati; phylum Pseudomonadota; class Alphaproteobacteria; order Hyphomicrobiales; family Methylocystaceae; genus Methylocystis; species Methylocystis sp. ATCC 49242. The sequence goes on along the minus strand of NZ_KE124774.1, from coordinate 1,423,222 downwards.
TCGAGGTGCGCGAGGCCCGCATCATCACCCCGGCCTTGCCGCCGGGCTTCGCCTCGTCGCCCAAGAAAATGCAGATCATGCTGGTCTCGCTCGTCCTTGGGCTGATGGCGGGCGCCGGCGGGGCCTATACGCTCGAATTGCTCAACGCCGGCTTCACCACGCCGCGCCAGATCGAGGAAATGCTGGCGCTGCCGTTGCTCGCCTCGATTTCCCGGATCGAGGCGCGCGATCTCACCGTCAATGGCTCCGCCTTCACCATTCCGGAATATCCCCAGGTCAAGCCGCTGTCGCGAATGAGCGAAGCCTTTCGTTCGCTGCGTAGCGCCATTCAGATGAGCGACGTCGACCATCCGCCGAAGGTGCTGCAATTCACCTCGACGGTTCCCGGCGAAGGCAAGTCCACGCTGGCGCTCGCCCTGGCCAGCTCCGCGGCGCAGTCGGGGTTGAAGGTTCTCGTCGTCGACGGCGATCTGCGTCATCCGACCACATCGCGCTACGTCAAGGCCGACAAGAAAATCGGCGTCGTCGACTATCTCGTTGGCGACGCGGACCTCGCCTCGGTGATGCATTACAGCGAAAAGCTTAAGGTCTGGGTATTGCCGGGCGGCGGCAAGACGCAGAATCCGCCGGATCTTCTCGCTTCCGAGCGCATGAAGGCGCTTGTCGCCGCGCTGCGCGTGGAATTCGACCTGGTGATCATCGATACGCCGCCGATGGGTCCGGTCATAGACCCGCTCATCGTCTCCCATCTCGTCGACAAGGTGATCTTCGTCGTGCGCTGGGCGTCGACGGCGCGCGAGATGGTCACTCATTCGATAGAGCGTCTGTCGGGTCACAAGAAAGTCGCCGGCGTGGTTTTCAACCGCGTGATCGACGCTCAGGCGCAGAAATACGGCAAATACGCCCACTCGTATTATTTTGGCGGCCGCTACTACAAGAAATACTACACGGAATGAGCGTCGCGCCCGGCTGGAGAACAGGCGCCGCGCTGCTTGTCATCGGGCTCTGCGCCTTCACGATTTGGCGTGCGACGACGCTGCTGCGTTATGGTCTCGCTGAACTGCGCGCCGACGCCGCTTCCGCGCCCGAGGCGCTTCGACCATTCCTCGGCGACGTCACTGTCGGCGCGCGCGCGCGCACACGTTTGCTGGCGCTCTCCGGAAGGGAGGACTCGTCGCAGCGGCTCGTGGCGCTGCAAGATCTCCTGGTCTTGACGCCGCTCGCCAGCGGCGCGTGGCTCGATCTGGCGCGAGCGCGCTTTTCCACCCGTGAACCCGCCGAAAGGATCAGTGGCGCATTGCTGATGTCTCAACTGACCGGCCGCAACGAGGGCCGGCTGATGGCGGGCAGGGCAGTGTTCGCGCTGCCGCTATGGCCGATGCTGCCGGGCGGAGTCCGCAAGGGCGTGATCAGCGATCTCGTCGGCGGCTGGGGCGAGATCGCCGACCCGCAGCGCATAGCGCTGCGCACCGCGCTATCGGTCGCCCGCGACGAGACGCGAGAAAGCGTCCGCGCCGGCCTGCTGGCTGCCGGACGCCCAGGCGCGCCGGCGCGGCAGGGGCTGCGCGTCAAGTCTGGCGCGTCGCAGCCGTGAGCGCGTCGCGCGAGAAATGAAGGTTATCGCACTGGCGACGCCTCGAAATTCCATTTTAGCGCTCGATCTCGTTCGCGGCTTCGCGGCGATCGAGGTGATGCTCACCCATTTGCGCGGCGGCAACTGGGTCGAGTTCGGCGCGCTGCCGACCAGTCAGCGCACGTCGGTGGTCGAACTTTTCTTTCTAAGCACGAGACTAGGCCATGAAGCGGTCCTGATCTTCTTCGTTCTGAGCGGCTTTCTTGTCGGCGGCAACCTCATTTCGCGGCTTCGAGCAGGGCGCTTTTCGATTGCTGATTACGCAATCGATCGCGGCACGCGTATTCTCATCCCGCTCGTCCCCGCCTGCGTTCTGACCGTTTCCATCAATCTCGGCATCTTCAGTGACGCGGTTGGGGCGCTACAGGCCGTAGGCAATGTGTTCGGATTGAACGGTGTCCTTGTAGATACGCTTCCCCGAAATGCGCCGCTGTGGTCCCTCGCCTATGAAATCTGGTTCTATGTTCTGGCTGGCGCCGTTGCCGCCATATTCACGGGAAAGACGGGTCCCCTCGCCCTCATGGCGATCTTGTTCGCAGCTCTCGTTTTCGCAAAGCTCGGTGCGCTTTATGTGCTGTTCTGGAGTTTCGGCGCCCTGACCGCGCAGATGAGATGCCATTCGACGCTGGCGCGGCGGCAGTGCCTTGTCGGATTGGCGATGGTTGCGCTCGGCCTCATCGCATATCAACTCGGCGCAACCAGCAAGTCGTTTTCGAATATAGTGCTCCTTTCACCCGCGCATGCCGAAACTCTCATTTGTCTCGGTTTCTGCGCTAGCATTCCCGCTCTTGACGGAAATTGGGTCAATCAAGCGCTCGCTCCTGCGGGAAATGTGATACGATTTATAAGCCAAATTTCGTTCAGCCTCTATCTGATCCATGATCCAATAAATGCTTGGTTATGCGTCCTTCTCCCCAAGAGCGATAAAATCGATCCTGTGTCGATCGGGGCGTTCTTCGTGAAGATGGCGGCTTGCCTGCTGGCGGCTTACGTGTTCTGGCTCCTCTTCGAAAGGACAAGTTTTGCAGTCCGGCGAGCCATCAAGGCGAGTTTGCGGGTAGGTCACGCGGAGGAGATTGGAGCCGTATGAGTTGTCGTCGCTGCGTGCGGACGGCCACGAAATGCGCCGTGTCGCCACACCACATAAGATTGGACCAAGCGGCCAGCTAATACGGGGGGGCTTCCCGTCGAAAGTTCATGTGGCGGCGAAGTCATGAGTATGAGTTGTTGTTGTTTCAAAATTCATGCGGGATCATTGTGTATGTGCGGCGTCAACGGCATTTTCGCTTATCATTACGCGGCTAATCCGATCGATGCAGACGAACTGCTCCGCACGCGCGACCACATGATTGCGCGCGGACCGGATGCAGAAGGTTGCTGGACTTCCGACGACTTGCGCGTCGGGTTTGGGCATCGGCGCCTTTCGATCATCGATCTCTCGGCGGCCGGGCTCCAGCCGATGACGAGCGCCGATGGAAGATACGTCGTTACCTTCAACGGCGAGATATACAATTATCGGCAACTTCGCCAATGCCTGCAGGACAGGGGATGTGTTTTCCGCAGTCAATCCGACACCGAGGTTCTTCTTCACCTATTCGCGCTCGAGGGCACGGCCAACGCTTGCGGATGGCGTCGAGAATCGCCTGCGCCCCGGCGCTGTCGGAAATGTCGGCGGTCGTCAGATTGACCATCAGCAATCGCCCATCCGCGTCGACCGCGATATGGCGCTTGCGGCCAACGATCTTCTTGCCCGCGTCATAGCCCCGCGCCTGCGCATGCGGCGCCTTGATCGACTGGCTGTCGATGACCGCCGCCGAGGGGCTCGCTTCTCGTCCTTGTCGCTCCCGATCGAGCATGAGTTCGACGTCATGGATCGTCTGGAACAGGAAACGCCGCGCCAGCTCGCGGAACCAGCCATAGACTGTTCGCCAATGACCGCATTGCACCGGCAGCATCCGCCAGCCGCAGCCCGAGCGCACGAGATAGCGCACCGCATTGATCACTTCGCGAAACTCGACTTCGCGAGGTCTGCCCCTGAGCCCGGGCTTCGGCATCAACGGCGCGATCCGCGCCCATTCCTCATCCGTCAAATCAGACGGATGGCGCTTGGTCTTTCGGGCGATCCTGGCCATCCGGCCCCGCTGCTTGCCTGTCCACATCCAAAGTATGAATCATATTTGCAGCGAGACAGGAATTCCCTCAAACCGAATTTCCAAACAGGCTCTAACTTCTGAGTTTGGTTCCCTCGCTGGCCGAAAGGCGCGCGGCTGACAATCACCTTCACTGCTCCGGTCACGGCTTGGGGCCATGCCCCTAGCAATGAAAATGCTCATTTTGTTGTCGTGTGCGAGCAAATAACCTTTGCCGACGCATGGCAGCGCCAATTCGATTTCCCCGACCATAGACGGTGTCTCCGGCTGTAAAGGAAAACGGAACGGAGCGCCAATGTTTCCGCAAGCGGTCGATAATCTCTTGCGGAAGATCCGGCCATGCGCATGGGACACCCGTGGCGGTTGAGACGCGATGCGTCGCTCGTAATCTCGAACCATCCTGCGCCAGCAGAAGATCATCCAGCCGAAAGTTCCTCAGACGACACAGCGGCGGTGGATGACTTCGAAGCTATCCTGAGTGTCGCCGCGACGAATGGACGAGCAAGAACTCCAGATAGGCGATCTTGTCCATCAGCTTGAGCCGATCGCAGGCGGCGTCGGGGTAGAGATGTTTCTCACGGCGGCCTGCGCTTATTGATGGCGTCGACGATCGCCTGAGCGCCGGCGCTGTGGGAAATTACGGCGATCGTCAGATTGACCATCAGCAATCGCTATCTGCATAGCCACCGATGTAACGCTTGCGGCTGTCTATCTTCTTGCCTGCGTCGAAGGCAAGCGCCTTTCCTTGCGGCTCCATGATCACTGACGTCGAACACCGCCGCTGACGAGCATGCTTCGCGTGTCTGACCGACGCAAGAGAGGAAGCTCCAAAAGCGAAACAGGCTCTAAAGGGTCTCCGACGCTGCCGACAAATGACGTGATGCCAGCGTCGGCGATATCTGCCGGTGAAGCCTTCGAAGACCGAACGACCAATACGAAGCCAGCTACCGCGCATGACGCCCGGCAAAACCATCCGCCGCATGAGATGCGACTCAGCAGAGCGTGAAGTTGCGGCTACGTGAAGAAAGGCCGCGCACTCTTTTTGTCGGAAAAGCATCACTCGAAGGTGGCGTAACATGGGCGGCAAAAAAAATGATCTCCATGTCCAGTTTGGATGCGGGCTTGATGCGCCGCCTCAATGGATTAACTTCGACTCGTCTCTGCGCCTGCGCCTGGAAAGATTCTGGCTAACCGGACAAATTATGCAGCTGACAGTAGGTAAGATTTTCCCAGAAAGTGTAATGTATGGTAATATAGTCAAAGGTTTACCCTTCGATAATTGTGCTGCAACAGCCGTATTCTGTAGTCACGTTCTGGAGCATTTAACTTCAGAAGAGTGTGATATCGCGCTAAATGAAGTGTCGCGCATTTTAAAGCCCAATGGGATATTTCGTTGTGTTGTCCCCGATCTTAGAGCGCGTATAGACATCTACAAAAAGGGGATATCCGCATCCGCTGCCGATGATTTTATGCGTTCGACGCTACTTGGTATGGAGAAAAGACCCAAACGGTTAGCCGGGCGTGTTCGTGCTGCTGTTGGCAATAGCGCTCACCTCTGGATGTTCGATTACGAATCGCTTTCCAGTCGCCTAAAAGTTTCAGGCTTCAGATCAATTCGAAGATGCCAATTTGGTGACAGTAATCATCATTTATTTGCTTATGTTGAGAAAAGAGAAAGGTTCTTTGAAGATTCTTTCCAAGAACTCGCAATTGAAGCAATTAAATAATATTCCGGTTCGATGAGATGCTTAGTGTCCGTCCTGAAAGATGTTGAATCGAATGAATCTGTTGTGATGGATGGGAGGCGGTCTGATTCGTAGGAGGCCGTCGATGTGGACGAAGGCAAACCGGGCGAAATACAATCGCGACAGGTTACGTTATCCGAGTGATGTGACGGACGAGGAGTGGGGGCATGTGGCGCCGCTTATTCCTCCGGCCAAGCGTGGCGGGCGCAAGCGTGAAGTGGACATGCGGGCGGTGTTCAACGCCATCATGTATGTGCTGAGCACGGGATGCCAATGGCGGTACATTCCCAAGGATTTTCCCCCGAAGAGCACAGTGTATCGTTATTTTTGCGATTGGGCCTGGTGCGGCGTTCTGGATCGCATGCACGACGCGCTCTACGTCATGTGTCGCGAACGAGCGGAACGAGAGGCGAGCCCCACCGCGGCGATCATCGATAGTCAGAGCGTGAAGAGCGCGGAAAAAGGGGGGCGCGCATTGATCCGCATGGCTATGACGCCGGCAAAAAGATCAAAGGCAAGAAACGCCACGTACTCGTCGATACGCAAGGTTTGTTGATGGGCGCCGTCGTTCACGGCGCCGACATTCAGGACCGAGACGGCGGCGTCTTGCTGCTTTCGACGTTGCATGGGCGGTTTCCCTTTCTTGAAAAGCTGTTGGCTGACAGCGCCTATCAGGGACCGATCTTCGCCGACGCAACGGGCAAAATCCTACCGTGTCTCAAAATCGAGATTATAAAACGATCCGATCAGGCGAAGGGCTTCGTGAAATTGCCCATGCGCTGGATCGTCGAAAGATCAATCGCCTGGCTAAACCGCTGTAGAAGACTGGCCAAGGATTGGGAAAACCTCAATATCACAGCGCTCGTGTTCCTGCGTTTCGCGTCGATTCGGCTCATGCTACGAAAGCTCTGCAATTGTTGACTAACTTCTGGGACGGACTCTAAGGACACGAGTAATTCACGGTCGTTCGCGAGGGTCCGGATCCAAGTTGCAATTTCCTCATCTGAGGCCTGCGGCTTTATCAGAATAGCGCCCCCCTGAGGCGCATGTTCGGGCGCGCCCCCAACGTCTGGAGCCAGCGTCGCCAATCCCAGTCTATTGTATTCCCTAAGGACGATTCCTCCTGCTTCTGCATTTGAGAGAAGACAGCCCACATCGTGAGCGCAAACGATGCGTATGAAACTATCGCCTGATTTATCCACGAATCCAAGCCAATCGACATTCAGACCAGTCCACAACGCTGGTTCAATTTCATCTTGATGCACTCCAACAACCGTCAATGAAACATCAGCGTCCTCTTTCACAATTTTCATAGCCCGTAGTAACCTAAGAGTCCGTCCCAGAAGTTAGTCAACAATTGCAGAGCTTTCGTAGCATGAGCCGAATCGACGCGAAACGCAGGAACACGAGCGCTGTGATATTGAGGTTTTCCCAATCCTTGGTCAGTCTTCTACAGCGGTTTAGCCAGGCGATTGATCTTTCGACGATCCAGCGCATGGGCAATTTCACGAAGCCCTTCGCCTGATCGGATCGTTTTATAATCTCGATTTTGAGACACGGTAGGATTTTGCCCGTTGCGTCGGCGAAGATCGGTCCCTGATAGGCGCTGTCAGCCAACAGCTTTTCAAGAAAGGGAAACCGCCCATGCAACGTCGAAAGCAGCAAGACGCCGCCGTCTCGGTCCTGAATGTCGGCGCCGTGAACGACGGCGCCCATCAACAAACCTTGCGTATCGACGAGTACGTGGCGTTTCTTGCCTTTGATCTTTTTGCCGGCGTCATAGCCATGCGGATCAATGCGCGCCCCCCTTTTTCCGCGCTCTTCACGCTCTGACTATCGATGATCGCCGCGGTGGGGCTCGCCTCTCGTTCCGCTCGTTCGCGACACATGACGTAGAGCGCGTCGTGCATGCGATCCAGAACGCCGCACCAGGCCCAATCGCAAAAATAACGATACACTGTGCTCTTCGGGGGAAAATCCTTGGGAATGTACCGCCATTGGCATCCCGTGCTCAGCACATACATGATGGCGTTGAACACCGCCCGCATGTCCACTTCACGCTTGCGCCCGCCACGCTTGGCCGGAGGAATAAGCCGGCGCCACATGCCCCCACTCCTCGTCCGTCACATCACTCGGATAACGTAACCTGTCGCGATTGTATTTCGCCCGGTTTGCCTTCGTCCACATCGACGGCCTCCTACGAATCAGACCGCCTCCCATCCATCACAACAGATTCATCTGAAAAACTCCGAACGCCCGCCGCAAAAAAACCCTCGGATGATTCCGGTTCGTTCTCTTTTCGATTTACGCGCGTTCTACTCAATTACATCGCAGGAGGCAGGTAGCTGAAATTTTTGGAGGTTCCCAAAAGAAGTGCATCGTGATGCGGGAAAATGCCGATCTTCGACTGTTGTCTGGTGGATGTCAGCCAAAAAGTCGGCCCCTCCCTCAATGGACTGTCGAAAAAAACTGTCGGCGAGGACCAAAAATATGGAGAGGGTTCGGCGGATATGTTTTTTGCGCTGTCGCGCTTACCTATGCTTCGTCAACCGCTGAAGGTCAAGTTTCTGGAAACATCCAATATCTAGAGCCCTATGCTGTCCAACCGGGATTCGCCAGATGACCCCGGGTTCGGAGGTAAGCTTTGCGTCATTTGGACGCTTTGGCAAGTCCGAGGCGCGGGTCTGAGCAGCCTCAGGGGCGGATACGGGCCGGTGATCGACCGAACCCGCCGGGGACCAATCAGCACTGGCTGGATTTTCCATCATCGAGACGCACCTCTTCCGTCCTTTGGCTCGAACTCATGACGCGGAAACGCCCTATGCCGTTGACGACAAGGGCGGCGCTCGCAACTCGGCGATCATCCGCAAGATGTCAGCGAACGAGCTTCGCGGAATCGCGACCTCCGCCATCTGGAAGGCGACATAGCGAGCGTGAGCGACGACCTTCGCGCCAATCTTGATCAGCTTTTCCTTGAGCGTCGTCAGCGTCCAATCTTTGATCGGCTCGGGCGTCGCGAGCGTGCGCAGGAAGTTGCCGAGGTTGTAAGCGAGCGCATGAAGCTGGAGACGCACGGCGTTGGCAGCGAAGGAGCGACAGGACAGCCGGGTCCAATTGATCGCCCCTTTGCCTTCCTTGATGTATTGCTCGCAAGTCCCGCGCTTGTTGTAGAAAGCGACAACATTCTCGGCGCGCCGCGCCATGTTGGTGACGATGAACCCGACGCGCGGATAAAGCTCGCCCACATGCCATTCGACTTTCGCGACGACCCGGCGCGGTTTCCTCCAGCTTCCAGCCTGATAGCGGAAGCTCGCATAGAAGCGCCGGACGGCATTCGGCGGGCGTCCCACGGGGCGCGTCAATAGATGTGCGATCCGCTCTTGCAAGACGCGGTTCGTCGGCAGGCGAATGGCGTATTTGAGGCCCTCGGCTTCGAGACAATCGTAAATCTCAGTATTGGCGAAGCCGGCGTCGCCGCGGAAGTAGATGCGCGGGACGCGACCTTTGTAGCGCGCCAGGACCGGCTTGAGCACGCTCTCCCAGCCGTCGGCGCTATGGACGTTGCCCGGCCGCAGCGCGCAGCGCTCCAGATCGCCGAACTAGTTGAACAAGAACAACGGATGATAGCAGGTACACTCGTAGTGCCCGTTCCAGCAGCTCTTTTCCTGTTCGCCGTGGGTAGGACTGACGCTCGAATCCATGTCGAGCAGGATGCCTCTTGGCGGTCGGCGGCTGTGGACGCGGTCGATCCATCTGCCTGAAAGATCGGCCAGGGCGGAGAGGTTCTTCTCGGCGGCGAGCCAGCGCGTCTCGAAGCGGCCGATTTGGCTTGGCGACGCCGCGCCGGAGATGGCGGCCCTGCCGCCGACGACCCAGCGCATTGCCGGATCATGCCGTAGCCGCGCGGCGTCGTTCACGTCCTCATACCCGGCGAGCCGCCCGAACACAGACTGTCGAAACATTCCGACGAGACTATGCCGGCCATTCTTTCCGGTGCGGGCGTCGGCGAGAGTCTCGCCTGCCATGGCGCTCAGGCCAAGCGCGTCGTCCAGTTCGCGGTAGGCGAGCAATCCGGCATCGGAGGTCACGACCGAACCGCGAAACTGAAGCATCAATCGCCGGTCGAATTCGAGCCGGAGAACCTCGCGGTTTGATTCACCCGTCGGGTTCGCCATAGCCGCCTCGACCAATCGAGCACAAGATCCTGAAAATTATGCATCAATAGTCGGGTTCGTACAAGAAATTTGTGCGTCATCCGGCGAATGCGGGTTCATTCGATTCAACATCTTTCAGGACGGACACTAAGCAATCCTTTACGCTTCCAATCCTTTCCGACGAAAATGAGTTTTAAAGTTTCATGGGGCTCAATGCGCCAATTACCGAGAATGGTTCTAACTTTGAATTCATCTAGATTCGCTCCTGGTACAACCTTGAAGATCTTACCAGATTCAATTTTATATCGGCGTTCAAGATCATTAGCACACCACCTGCTGTGCACAATGATCCCCTCAGCAGTTCTATATTGTTCTCTTTCTCTTTTAACAATCTCATCTCTGAAGCTGCTCGATAAAGATACGTCTGACGCGTAGCCATCGAACATCTGTTGCAAGGTTTGATCGATATAATACCATCTAGAGATATCAGTTCGATGCGTGATAGAATTTGGGTAGAGTTGAAAGCAGTTTATAATTGAGCTTTTTTCAGCAAAACGCTTTCCACTCCACATAGATTCGAGAAATTCGTTCGAATATTGGAATCCTGATGGCCAACGACCTCTCAATATCTGCTTTAAATACCATATTTTCCTTACGTTTTGATCCATATAGGGATCTAATTTTAAGCCGAATTCGATAAGGCCTTGCGTTTTCGCGGCTCTCAACAAGAAATATGGGATCCCGCTCCATGTTTTTGGATCATTCGCATCCCCAACGGCCGCAAGATATCTGGTCACAATATACCCAATATTTCTTCGTATCTTTCTGTTATTTTAGATATGTCATATAGATGTGATGACCTCTCCCGGATCGAATCTATTTTATTCTGGCTTGTTGGATTTGTTAATTCAGATGCTAAAGCTGCTGCGAGTTCTTGCTGATTGTTTGGAGGGATCAATACTCCCAGCTCTCCATCATTTAAAACTTCTCGGCACGCAGGAACATCACTCGCTATGATCGGCACGCCTGCAAAAAGTGCTTCAATAAGTGCGATACCAAATCCTTCGTTTTCTGTTGTCGAGAATGCAAATACGTTCGCTCTGGAAAGTAAATATGGGATGTCACTGCGAGCACCAAGAAACTCGACTACACCCTCTAGCCCAAGAGACGTTGATAAAATGCGGCTGGCTTCCAATGTTACGCCGGAACCGATAAGCCACAGCTTAAAGGGAGGAATGCTTTTTAACTTGGACAGTTCGCTGATAGCCAATAGCAATGTGCGATGATCCTTAATAGGATCGAAACGAGCGACCATCGCTATCACTTTTTGTGTAGTAAATAAGTCACGAGTTAAACAGAACTCTCCCTTGTCAAGCCCATTTGGGATTACATCCGTCCTTATTCCTGGAGCGACACTTTCGATAAGGGCTTTTATGTATGCTGAAGCAGATATCAACTTCACGCCGAGAGCAGCGTTTACATAGATTATTGCTCTCCATTTCCATCGACCTTTTACGCCAAGTCGCGGCGGGGGATTACCGGCGACAGCTGCTATTGCCTTAGCCCCGTGTATAAGGGCTGCGATGGATAGCAAAATCTGATCTTTTCCTATCAAATGGATAATCACGACTCCCTCTGACCGAGAGCTGAGTATCTCGTTAAATAATTTGAATTTCAAGAAAATATTTTTATTACTAGCATCTGACAACACTACACAACGGCCTGACGCATTATTGAATTCTTCAATCATCATTCTCGAATTAGGATTTAAGACGAATACTCTGTTCTTGTATTTTTTGTCAGCAAGATTGCGAATCATGCGTAAAGCGTTTAGCTCGGTTCCTCCAAGGTCCAAGCTGCATATAACGTGTAGGATACTGTTGTATTTTGCCATCAAGCATTCATTATTTGTTTAAGGTAATCATGCGCGGTGTTTTTTATGTTATAAACTGAGTTAACTCTCTCTAGTGCAGCGTCGACGATCCTAGATGCCAGATCTTCATCGGTCGCCATACGCCAGATCGCATTTGCGAGCGCCTCGGGGTTCTGTTCGTGAACCATCAAGCCGCATCTCCCCCCGTCGAGCACCTCTCGACAAGCTCCAACGTCTGTTGCGACGATGGGCACACGTGCTGCCATCGCCTCAATTAGAGCGATCCCCTGGCCTTCTTCTGATGTAGTGGAGAACGCAAAAACCTGCAGCTTACAAAGGAATTGTGGGACGTCCTTGACACTGCCTAAGAATACGACTTCCTCGTTCAAGCCCAACTCGTTTACTAGACTGCGAAGTCTTAGGTTCTGGGTTCCCTCCCCAGCAAGAAACAGCTTGGGTTTCCGGCGGCTCTCGCCACCTAAGTCCTGTAGGTAGACAATAGATCGAATGAGAGTCGCCTGGTCTTTATGGCGCTCAAGGGTGCCGATCATCCCGACATTTAGGTCTCGGTTTAAAGCAGGGCCGGGGCTCTTGAATAATTTAGGATCAATTCCGTTCGGTATCGTAATTAGTTCAGATTCGTTTAGCCAAAAGTTAGCTAATACAGAACGTCGCACGTAATCGGTGCAGCACACCAATCTTGTCGTTACCGGCCTCGCTAATGCAACTAATGCCTTAAATTTCCAATTGATATTTTTAGCTTCTGAAGCGTTACCAACATGCGCGATGCATTTCCTGACGCCGACTAATCGTGCTCCAATATTTATAAATAAGTGCCAACCGAACAGCATGGATACGACGGCGACACTTCTATTTTTAAGACACGACTGCATCGTTTTTAGTGCGATCTTTATCGCTAAATAACGAGATGAAATCGAGATATCTGCATATTCAATCGAAATATTATTTCTAATAAATTCTGATTCAAGCTCGTTTTGCATTCGCGTTAATACTAATACCGTAGCGTCTACCCCATAATCGCGCCAAGATTGTATAATACTCAACGTAAGCTTCGGGGTTCCTTCTGCGCGAAGCGAGTATAGGACAACCAATACGTTCTTTGATTTCTTCATCTGAAGCTTTTTTCTCAAAGCGCTTTCTGGCGAGCTTGCCGGGCCGCGAGCGGCGGGCGGCTCGCTCGGCATGGCACTGGGCGGAACTGGCCCAATAATCCAGATTGCCGCTACGCGTGGCGGCGTTGCGTCGCACTTCCCGCGAGATCGTGCTGGGCGAGCGCCCAAGATTGCGCGCGATCGAACGGAGAGTCGCCCCCTGCGCGAGCAGGATGGCGATCTCCTCTCGCTCGCGGAAAGATAAGAATCGTCCGGTGAGCTGACGCGCCTTGGGCGCAAGATGGCATGGCGGCATTCCTCCGGAACTCCGAAACCAGCGCGGCCCGAGCGGCGCCGAAACGCCGGCCTCCGCGGCAGGCACCTCACTGGGCCGCCCCCGAGCAATCGCCTGCCAGAAACGGCAGCGATTCTCACGCCGCCAAGCCGGAGGGCGTCCCGGTGAGCACAGCTTTTTTCGAGTGCATCGGTCCGATGCACGGCGGTGAAAGGTCGTCGCTATTTCCAATTCCTTGGTGTTGCGACGACAGGTTGAATCCGCCTTGGTTTCCGCGATCCGAATGATGGACGAGGCCGCCACTGTGAATCGGCTGGCGATCATGCAACGCCTGTTCGAGCGCATCGAGCACGAAGCCCGCTTGCGCCGTTCGTGACACGCGCGAGCCGACGTCCGGTGCGCAAAGGCGTCGATGACGAAGGCGACATAGGCGAAGCCCTGCCAGGCGGCGACATAGGTGAAGTCGGATACCCATAACGCATTCGGCCGCGGCGCCTGGAATTGCCGGTTGACCTTGTCGAGCGGACAGGGAGCCGCCTTGTCGTTCACCGTCGTCTTGACGGGTTAGCCGCGCACCACGCCCTGCAAGCCTATGGCGCGCTTCAGCCTCTCGACCGTGCAGCGCGCCACGCTCTCGCCTTCCCGGATCCATTGTCGCCAGACCTTTCGCGCGCCATAGACGCCGAAGTTCCCGTCGAAGACGCGCCGGATTTTCTCGCAGAGCGCGGCGTCGCGCCGAGCACGAGGCGAAACCTTTGCGGGATCGCGGCGGGCCGCAACCCGCGCGTGGTAAGTGGAAGGGGCGATCGGCAACACCTTGCAGATCGGCTCGACCCCGTGCGCCTCGCGATGATCGTCGATAAAGGCGATCATGGCTTGAACCGGCGGTCGAGCTCCGCCTGCGCAAAATACGGCGACGCCTTACGCAATATCTCGTTCGCCTGGCGCAACTCGCGGTTCTCCCGCTCCAGCGCCTACAGCCGCGCGCGCTCGTCGCTGGTCAGGCCGCATCAGAGGCCGGATACATGTCAGCCCCCGACTATGTGCTGCGCCAGTCGAAAGATTCTTCTTGCTCCGGCGGGGGCAATGGTATGGACCCCGCCCTTGGCCTAGGCTGGGATGTCGAACTGTCACTCGCAGAGCAGGAGACGACCATGCACATCGTCCGTATCGGCCTCGATCTCGCGAAATATGTTTTCCATCTTCACGGTGTTGACGAACGCGGCAAAGTCGTTTTGCGTAAGACTTTACGCCGCCCGGCCGTTGCGCTCTTCTTCGCGAATCTTCCGCCCTGCATTGTTGGAATGGAAGCCTCGAACGGCGCGCATTATTGGGCCAAGACGTTCTCCGAGCTTGGGCATGACGTTCGATTGATCAGCCCGCAGTTCGTCACGCCATACGTAAAATCCAACAAGAATGATCGGAATGACGCCGAGGCGATCTGTGAAGCAGTCGGCCGTCCGAACATGCGGTTCGTTCCGGTCAAATCCGCCGAACAGCTGGCGATCCAGGCTATTCATCGGATTCGCAGTCGTCTAGTCGCCAATAGGGTTAGACTTGTGAACCAGATCCGCGGCCTACTCGGCGAGCACGGCGTCGTTATTGCGCAGACCATCGGCAATCTTCGGCGCGCTTTGCCGCGGATCGTCGACGAGGAAAGCAACGGTCTGAACAGCATTGTTCGGGAGTTGATCGGCGAATTGCGGGAGGAATTGATCGACCTTGATAGGCGGGTCGCAATTTACGATCGCAAAATCCGGGAATTGTATCGAACAAGCGCAGCATGTCAGCGCCTCGGCATGGTCGAAGGAATTGGACCTATTACTGCGACAGCGCTGGTCGCAGCGGCTGGCGATGCAAAATGCTTCAAGAATGGACGGCAGTTCGCGGCATGGATCGGACTTGTCCCGAGACAACGATCGAGTGGCGGCCGATCGCGGCTGCTCGGCATCAGCAAACGCGGCGACCGATATCTTCGTACCTTGCTTATCCACGGCGCACGCGCCGCCTTGGGCCGGATACGAGGGAAGCAGGATCCGAGAAGCCTTTGGCTGCTCAAAGCGCGCGAACGCCATCATCCAAATGTCGTCGCCGTCGCGCTCGCCAACAAGAACGCGCGGATCGCATGGAGCTTGCTCGCCAGCGGCATGAGCTACGATCAGCGTCTAACCGTCAGCTCGGCCTAACCGCAGCTAAGCATCCGGGAAACAGACAACCAACGAGATTCCCACCAGCAATTGCAACGATTGGCAGTGATGGCGAAACGGTCACTCCGTCGATTCCCGAACCTGATGTGTGGACCGGCATGGCGAGAGCCAATGCCTTGGGGGCATTGAGGTGGAAGCGCGCGAAAATCCATCGAGGCTCGCGGCAAGAACTTTTTCGGCCGCATCATGAAGCCGGATATACGTCAGCAGTTGTGACCGAAAGTCGGAACTGTCAAAGCCGTTGCAATCGGGCGGGGTCCATATACGTCCATACATGTCCATCACGACGACGTCGCCCGGAGAGAGCGTCGGAACCAGAACGTGATCGACACAGACCTGAAACTAGACGCCGTTGATCAGGCAGCCGAGAACCATCGTCGCCGAAGGTCGTCGTTCTTCATGATCGGTGCGGGAACGCCGGTGCGTAATGTTTGGCCTCTCGGGGCGCGCCTGTTCTTCCGGGCTGGCTCCCGCACGCGTCGTTCCGCGCCGACCGGCATTCTCCGCCGCGCTTATCGGAGGCGGGATTGCCGGTCGCCTTCTGCCGTTGACACTAGCGGATCGCGCTCACCGGGGAAGCGCCGCAGTGCTCCGCCGTCTGCCGCCGAGACATGTCGCAAGAGGCACTGGGCACCACGCGTTCCCGAAGATTGAACGAAAGGGCTCCTTCGACATTCCTGCCGCGTCGTGGCTCTGGTGCCGCTCACCAGAGCGAAACTTAGAGTCCGTCCCAGAAGTTAGTCAACAATTGCAGAGCTTTCGTAGCATGAGCCGAATCGACGCGAAACGCAGGAACACGAGCGCTGTGATATTGAGGTTTTCCCAATCCTTGGCCAGTCTTCTACAGCGGTTTAGCCAGGCGATTGATCTTTCGACGATCCAGCGCATGGGCAATTTCACGAAGCCCTTCGCCTGATCGGATCGTTTTATAATCTCGATTTTGAGACACGGTAGGATTTTGCCCGTTGCGTCGGCGAAGATCGGTCCCTGATAGGCGCTGTCAGCCAACAGCTTTTCAAGAAAGGGAAACCGCCCATGCAACGTCGAAAGCAGCAAGACGCCGCCGTCTCGGTCCTGAATGTCGGCGCCGTGAACGACGGCGCCCATCAACAAACCTTGCGTATCGACGAGTACGTGGCGTTTCTTGCCTTTGATCTTTTTGCCGGCGTCATAGCCATGCGGATCAATGCGCGCCCCCCTTTTTCCGCGCTCTTCACGCTCTGACTATCGATGATCGCCGCGGTGGGGCTCGCCTCTCGTTCCGCTCGTTCGCGACACATGACGTAGAGCGCGTCGTGCATGCGATCCAGAACGCCGCACCAGGCCCAATCGCAAAAATAACGATACACTGTGCTCTTCGGGGGAAAATCCTTGGGAATGTACCGCCATTGGCATCCCGTGCTCAGCACATACATGATGGCGTTGAACACCGCCCGCATGTCCACTTCACGCTTGCGCCCGCCACGCTTGGCCGGAGGAATAAGCGGCGCCACATGCCCCCACTCCTCGTCCGTCACATCACTCGGATAACGTAACCTGTCGCGATTGTATTTCGCCCGGTTTGCCTTCGTCCACATCGACGGCCTCCTACGAATCAGACCGCCTCCCATCCATCACAACAGATTCATTCGATTCAACATCTTTCAGGACGGACACTTAGACGTTCGGTTGATAGCGACGAATATGTCGAGTTTATCTTCGCCAACCGCGTGTGACGGCGGAAGGCGACGATGATCGCCTCCCCCTCGACCGTAAGAATCGCATTGATCTCTGTTTCTACGGGCCCGTGCGCTCGTCGCAAACCGAGGCCCACTTCTTCCACTTGGCGATGGTCTTCGGGTTGACGCCATACCGCTTGGAATTACCCGGGATCAACCACCTAGCCCATAGAGACCCTTCCGACTTGCGGAAAGAAGAGGGCACAGAGTATGTCGCCGGAATAAGACCATCCCTATTGAAGCCCAGAAATCCGACGACCGTGTCGCAGAAGGCGATCGCCGGAGCGGCCAGAACCGAGATATGCGGCGCGTCGCGGATGGGAAGCCCGGCTTAACCCTCGACACCCTCGAGCCATGGTAGCATCACATATTCACATCTCCGCGTCCGAAGGCATTCGAATCCTCGCACTGAATTAGATTTTAATAGTTCCTGATCCTAGAGCCCCTTAGTATCGAGATAAAAGGAGAGAAGTCATTTTTGAAAACTTGCGCACTCCCAATTAGCATATGTACGGGAATATTAAATTTCTTAGTTATTTGGCTAATGCAGAAAATAAGCGAGACGAGGGCTGAAAATAGCGTCACCATTGCTAGACCCATTGACCCGTAATAATATGCGAACAAAGGCGCCGGAGCCAAAGCGATGAATGCTAAAGCTTCGTTGGATGATTGGAGCCGCCAATCTTTCAACACAATTAATCCCGTGTTCATTACACCTCTAATACAAGCTGCCACAGCAGAAATTCCTAGTATTTGAGAAACTGAAATTGCGGATTCATAATTTTCACCTAAAATAATATGCACAATTATTGGAAGAATAAACACAAATGCACACGATATGACCAGTCCGAAGAGGAGGGAAACCCTTGAATATCGGCAAAAACACTCAATTTTATCTGGATACGTTTCATTTGTGCCTATTGCAGGTGCAATAATAGATGATAACGATCCGATCGTTACTGTAATTGGCGCGGTTGCCAATGTAACTGCAACAAAATATATGCCTATCTGATCGAAAGGAAGCAATGTAACCGCTATAAATTTATCGAATTGGTCTCTGAAAATATTAATTATGCCCGCCAAATGAAGGAACATTCCATTTCTAATTAAATTTATTGAGCCAGGTAGGCTGCTTGTAAAATTTGTATCGAAGTCTTGCGCGTACCTGATTATCGCTACAGCCCAAGTTCCGATTACATAAGTTGACATAATCGTTGTAATATTTAGAATTCCAAACAAAAAAAGAAAGATACTGCACACAAGAATCGTTACATGCGGCGCAATCCTGTAAATATTCAATGTTTTTATTTCTCCATACCCATTAGTGACTGACAAAAGGTTTTGGCTAAGCAGGTGTGCCGGCAATATAATGGCCGTATATACCAATGATACTAAATATCTTTCGTCAAATTTCATCAAAATCATAAAGAATGCCGTCGACAAGACGACATCAAGACAGGAAACTATGGCTGTTGACATTAATACTTTTGAAACTAGGTCTTTTCTGTTTTTGTTGCCATGCGCTGCCTCTGCAAGAATCGCCGATGGAAGCCCGAGCGTGGCTATTGCCTGAATGAGACCGGGCCAAAACATCAGGTGCGCTAACTCCCCACGGCCCTCAGGGCCTAGCGCGCGAGCGATCATAATACCAGTAATCATACCGGCCGCACTAGACAAAATCCCAGATGCAACTGTGCCTAGCCACCTCAGTGTTGTATGAATTACTTCACTGCGTGTAATTGAGCTGACCCAGTTCATATTGAATCCTGTCTTTGATACGTCAAGACTACCATTGCAACTCTTTAATGAACTACACTTCTCGGCGCCTTCGATCGCGCGAAAAGATAAAGCTTTCCTTCCTTTGTTCTAAATTGGACAATCTCAATCTGGAAGAAGCTGACTGGCAAGTGGCGGTCTTTCCAAGAGACGAGGCGTATTGCGGCGCGACGCCGACCGAGTGCGCGCCCTTCTTTGGCAAGGCCGTGTCGTCGACGATCAGCCAGGCGTCGGCGCCGCCAACCATCTTGTCCGCTTCGACAAGGAGAGCCATTTCCAGCGGCGCGGCGTCCCACACGCCGCTGGCGATGAAGTGATGAAGCTGGTCGTAACCAACGTCGCCGTCGCGCGCCGCCATAGGCTGGACGCTCTTGCGATCCCCCGGGCCGATCAGCCCCGCGACATAGGCCGGGCACATCCGCGCCCGCGTCTTGTGTCGAAGCGCGCCGATAAAAGGCGCTAGCCACTGCTCGAGATCGGACTTCCAGCTCTCCTCCATGGTCGGCCCTCCAAAACGCCGACCACCCATGAATCACGCAAAATGATCCGAGGGAATCCCAGTTTCGGCGATTTGTTGAGCCATTTTGCAGGCCTATTTCACGATACAATCGCGAATCGCGCTTGGCCTTAACCCGTCATCCTTCACGGCGAAACAGGACATGGATGCGCGTTTTCGAGTCAGAGATCACAAACCCGTCAAGCTCAGAGATCAACCAAATGAATCGGCTATGCTTATAATAGTCCGACGGAAATTATCCCATGTGAAATCAACGGCCACTCTTGCGATCGATTCGCGTGTGCTTTGCAGTTCCATTTTTGCGGCGTCATTCATAGCCATCGAAAGCGCATTTACGTCACTCGCCGGAACAGCAGCGCATGCGAATGACGGCAGTTTTAGGGTAGGCAAGCAGGAGTTTTCGGTGCTGATCACATAGCACCCCGCAGAAAGCGCCTCCAATATAACGTGCCCAAATCCTTCCACTAAAGAAGGTAGAACAAAAACGTCATGTGATAAATACATCTGCGAAAGCTGCTCCCGACTAATGTTACTAACAATGTCGACATCCCCCCGAATATCTTCGATGAAGCTAGTGATATCAAATTCCACGTTGCGAACTACCAGCGTTAGTCTTGAGTTTGGTGGACGATTCAGAGACCAAGATCGTAGTAATATATGCAAGCCCTTCCTGTGCAACCCCGTGCCGACAAATAGAAACCGCTTCACGGCATGCGGCATCTGAAGCCGGGCCCGTTTTTGCTCAAATATATTATTCGCCCCGTAAGGCACCACAAAAATCGGCTTACTACCTTGAACTATTCCCCGCAATGATGTGGCAGTGAATTCGCTTGCACAGACAATAATATCTGCTAATTCGATCTCTCTGATGTTTCTACTGTCCTCAGGGAGAGTATTATAGCTGTCGACAAGCTTCGATAGCTCGGGCCACTTCTTTGCATCTTCTCTAAGAATGTTACGCTCAAATTCTCTATAAGGATGATATTGAAATAGTATTTTCGGCACCGTTGATGCGGACTTAAACGCTTCATATGCGTATCCAGCGTATAAAAACAAGCCGCGATCAGGTAGTCTCAAGTGAATACTTTTTATTTTATTCGCTATTATTGATTGACCGCTTATTGCTTTTCGCATATTGTACCGATCAGCCATGAACGCCGACGGCACTTGTATAACTTGATGAAGCTCAATATATCTAGTGTATCTAGGAGCAGATGATTTGATTATCCCGGAGCTGTGGAGTGCGCCTGCAATTATTTTTGGTAAGTATAAATCTGTAACAAGCGCAGATAGCGTTCCTTGCTGAGCTAATGCAGCAGGAACTTCGTAATTATCTCTCGCCCCAGCAAATCCAACAAAATATTCTCTAGAATAACTCATCGTCTCTCCCAATTTTTTTGGCTACCGCAAAAATCATAGACAATTACGATGTCTTCAAACTACGTTCTAGAATGCGATCTTGATGTTGAGAGGGTAGCGGCGGAGCTGGATAGCCAAAATAGCAAAAGCACGATCCAAAATAATGGCGCCTCTGCGCCAGGTCGCCGAGTGCAATGTTGATGCCTTGTGGAACAGGATCGGCACTCTACCCAATGAGTTCACGCCAATCGAAAGCGGAAACTTCCTCGCCACTGCTGGCCTGAGAAGAAGCTGCTCGAAGGCCAAAGGCAAACCCGAGCGTGACGGTCGCCCATCAGGGTTTTCTTGGAACAAACTGATCAGAAACTACACAAATAGAATTAGCTTCGATGGACGTGCTGCATTTGAAACGCAAGCCTTTCGTATGAAGAGATCATAGTTTCCTGAGAGAAATGTACCTCTGCGTAATTACGTGCTAAAAACCTAATTTTATTGTTAACCAGAAATGTTGCCGCAACCATTTCGTCGACGGAGTCACATATAAAGCCATTTTCACCGTGTTTAATCATTTCTGATACTGAGCCCCGCTTCAGCGCTATAACAGGGGTACCGCAAGCCATCGCCTCTACCATAACATTTCCAAAGGGCTCCTCCCACTCGATCGGAAATAAAAGCGCGCGTGCTCCGGATAGAAGCACGCACTTTTGAGAATGATTAACTTCCCCCAGCCATTCCACGCCACTTCCTAAGAGTCCGTCCCAGAAGTTAGTCAACAATTGCAGAGCTTTCGTAGCATGAGCCGAATCGACGCGAAACGCAGGAACACGAGCGCTGTGATATTGAGGTTTTCCCAATCCTTGGCCAGTCTTCTACAGCGGTTTAGCCAGGCGATTGATCTTTCGACGATCCAGCGCATGGGCAATTTCACGAAGCCCTTCGCCTGATCGGATCGTTTTATAATCTCGATTTTGAGACACGGTAGGATTTTGCCCGTTGCGTCGGCGAAGATCGGTCCCTGATAGGCGCTGTCAGCCAACAGCTTTTCAAGAAAGGGAAACCGCCCATGCAACGTCGAAAGCAGCAAGACGCCGCCGTCTCGGTCCTGAATGTCGGCGCCGTGAACGACGGCGCCCATCAACAAACCTTGCGTATCGACGAGTACGTGGCGTTTCTTGCCTTTGATCTTTTTGCCGGCGTCATAGCCATGCGGATCAATGCGCGCCCCCCTTTTTCCGCGCTCTTCACGCTCTGACTATCGATGATCGCCGCGGTGGGGCTCGCCTCTCGTTCCGCTCGTTCGCGACACATGACGTAGAGCGCGTCGTGCATGCGATCCAGAACGCCGCACCAGGCCCAATCGCAAAAATAACGATACACTGTGCTCTTCGGGGGAAAATCCTTGGGAATGTACCGCCATTGGCATCCCGTGCTCAGCACATACATGATGGCGTTGAACACCGCCCGCATGTCCACTTCACGCTTGCGCCCGCCACGCTTGGCCGGAGGAATAAGCGGCGCCACATGCCCCCACTCCTCGTCCGTCACATCACTCGGATAACGTAACCTGTCGCGATTGTATTTCGCCCGGTTTGCCTTCGTCCACATCGACGGCCTCCTACGAATCAGACCGCCTCCCATCCATCACAACAGATTCATTCGATTCAACATCTTTCAGGACGGACACTAAATAAGGCTTTATTTGACTGTCGAAATAACTCTGGCACTCATCTCCTGGGGGTATATTTCCTGCTATTTTGAGTGATAGCCCAGCAAGCTTTGCTACCTTGATTGCTGTATGAGCTCCTTTGCTTGGGTGGAGGCGACCAAGGAAAGCTAGATATGTTCCGATTTCGCGTGAGAAGGGAAAAGCATGCAATGGTATACCGTTTGGAACCGTGGACCAAACACCCCAATCAATGTGCCGACGCTGCGCGTTACTGACACTTATGTGGTGTATATGGGCACACTTCGGAACGAGAAATTCATCCTCAGCAGGGATATCATTACCCCATCTTTGCAGAATTGGCTTCCTCATCCTCATTAACAACCAAAGATAATCCAGACGTGAAAACGAAATGATAACATCATGCTTCCGCGCAATCAAAGCGCTCTGAAATTGGAAATGCAACTTTGACTTCGCCCTATAGAAGAGTGATTGTTTCCTTGGAAATGAGTAAGTGACAATACGCCAAGGCCCGCTGGAACCTTCGCCCGCCAGCAGTGTGACATCGTGACCACGATGATGTAGGCCCTCTGCAACAAAATAGCAGACCCGCTCAGCGCCGCCGTAACCAATGGGAGGCACCGGCACCGTTGGGTTTGCTATCAACAAAATATTCATCTGAGTTCCTGGGAGAAGGCATCATCTGCTTGCAAGCACGACCTCGACAGCAATCTCCAAATCGCTGGAGAATCGTCTAGGAGTTAATTCGGCTACATATAAACAGGATTGAAAGCACTCTTGAAACTCGCGATCTAATGTAGAATGAAATGCTGATCATAAACGCCAGAAGCATCTCTTAGGTAGAGCGGTCTATAGTTAAACGACTCCATAATTATGTATATCTGTTCATGTCCGCTATTCTTGTCAGTCTCACCAAGCGTACGCGACGCCCCCATCTCAACAAACAATTCATTAATTATATTTCTCTTCAAAGCGTTGATCATCCCATTAAGCACATTTAGTTCAAATCCTTCCACGTCGATCTTCACATAAATATTTTTGTATTCATACATCTCCATAATGTGGTTCAGTATAGCGTCGATCGGCAGTCCGACGACCGGATATAGCTCGCCGTCCATCTTACCATCGGAGATTTGGCTTAGTGTCCGTCCTGAAAGATGTTGAATCGAATGAATCTGTTGTGATGGATGGGAGGCGGTCTGATTCGTAGGAGGCCGTCGATGTGGACGAAGGCAAACCGGGCGAAATACAATCGCGACAGGTTACGTTATCCGAGTGATGTGACGGACGAGGAGTGGGGGCATGTGGCGCCGCTTATTCCTCCGGCCAAGCGTGGCGGGCGCAAGCGTGAAGTGGACATGCGGGCGGTGTTCAACGCCATCATGTATGTGCTGAGCACGGGATGCCAATGGCGGTACATTCCCAAGGATTTTCCCCCGAAGAGCACAGTGTATCGTTATTTTTGCGATTGGGCCTGGTGCGGCGTTCTGGATCGCATGCACGACGCGCTCTACGTCATGTGTCGCGAACGAGCGGAACGAGAGGCGAGCCCCACCGCGGCGATCATCGATAGTCAGAGCGTGAAGAGCGCGGAAAAAGGGGGGCGCGCATTGATCCGCATGGCTATGACGCCGGCAAAAAGATCAAAGGCAAGAAACGCCACGTACTCGTCGATACGCAAGGTTTGTTGATGGGCGCCGTCGTTCACGGCGCCGACATTCAGGACCGAGACGGCGGCGTCTTGCTGCTTTCGACGTTGCATGGGCGGTTTCCCTTTCTTGAAAAGCTGTTGGCTGACAGCGCCTATCAGGGACCGATCTTCGCCGACGCAACGGGCAAAATCCTACCGTGTCTCAAAATCGAGATTATAAAACGATCCGATCAGGCGAAGGGCTTCGTGAAATTGCCCATGCGCTGGATCGTCGAAAGATCAATCGCCTGGCTAAACCGCTGTAGAAGACTGGCCAAGGATTGGGAAAACCTCAATATCACAGCGCTCGTGTTCCTGCGTTTCGCGTCGATTCGGCTCATGCTACGAAAGCTCTGCAATTGTTGACTAACTTCTGGGACGGACTCTTAAGGCTGGCGTCGTGGCAAACGAGCCATATGGCATCTTGGGAGCGGGTGGCGGAAAAGCTGAGAGAAGTAATAATTAACTGATGATCGAGTCAATAATATTTTTCGGATTCGTGTGCTTCATAACTGCGTCAATCGCCTTTAGATACAGTTATGACACTTTACATCCCGCGATTATTTTTTCCGCTTTATTCTCATTTGTTTATGTTCTCCAACCACTTGTTTTGATAGCTAATGATAGCGATAAATTTGTTTTATTCAACGGCTCAGAAGATAACGTAATAACATATGAGTTCATTGTATTATTGATATTTGTGAGCTTAATTTCTGGTATCTATGTGGGCTCCCGACGGCGGGAGATGTCATCTTCGCTAGGTTATAATGCTTCGCATCTTACAGTGTTGGCCGGTTTAGTTGGCCTTACGGGTGCTGGTCTTTCATTTTTCTATTTATTTTCGTTTGGCGGCATATCTGAGGTTTACGGGCGTGCTTACGGAGCTGTGTATATTGCTGATGGATACATCAGTGAAGCGCGTAACATGTCAGTTGTTGCTGTACCGCTTTTGTTTATTGCGAGAAAAAAGGAGGGTATGTTCTGGCGGCATTGGGCCCTGCTCGGTGTCATTATCTCACCAATGTTGCTCCAAGCGATCCTTGGTGCTAGGCGGGGCCCTTTAATTTTAGTTTTCATGTTGCTCATCGGCGGATATGTCGGAATTCTGAGGAAGAAAATCCCGATTGTATTGGCTGCCGTTTCCGTAATATTGGTTGGATATGTCGCATTGTTTCTCGTGTCCAATCGTGATGCAATTTACGTTGGATCAAAGGCAGAGTTTTCGAGGGGTGCATTTGAAGCAATCAAGGACCTTTATGGTTCTGAATACGTTTATGGAAATAGTATAATGAGGTACTTACTCGGTGGAGGCGATCCTTTCATGGGCCGAAGATTGTTTGGGCATATTTTGGCTCGTGTGATCCCTTCGGCATGGTGGCCAACCAAGTATGAGGAAGTTGCGTCGTACCTAAACCTGATAGGTGTTGATTTTCACGTGAATAATGGGGTGCCGATCGGGTTGGTTGGTAGGATGACCGGGTGGATGCCTGCAGTGGGCGCAGCTCCCGGCTTTGTAGCTGAGGTTTGCTTGGAGTTTGGCCTTGCTGCGCCAGTTTTTGCATTCTCTATTGGTTACTTCTTTGCGAGCGCCTGGATAGCTGCTCGGCGGGAGTCGATGTTCTCAAACGCTGTTTACCTATTAATGGCCTCGATGTCGGTATATCTCGTGCTCCAGTCCTTGGAGGCATTTACCTACCGAATAATTCTTTTTGGGATACCTACGTTGCTGATTTCACGTATGGTATCCTCATGACCTGCCCCTGAACTTTCATCCAGCGGCGGGTTGAGTCCTTCCGGTTGATACGCCCGAGGGCGCGAATGGAGCAACAGGCGATCGGCGGAGTTGGTCCGGGTTGCGCAGCCGATCGCCTGTTGCGGTGAGATTGGCCGCGAAGGCGGCGGGCGTCGCATAGCCGAGGGCCGAATGCGGGCGGCGGTGATTGTAGTCCTGGGCCCAGGCGCTGATCTTCTCCCGGGCATGGTCGAGCCCGAAGAACAGCGTCTCGTTCAGCAGTTCGTCGCGCATGCGCCCGTTGAAGCTCTCGCAGAAGCCGTTCTGCATCGGCTTGCCCGGCGCGATATAGCGCCACTCGATCCTGTTCTCGCTCGACCACGACAGCACGGCGTTCGAGGTGAACTCCGTGCCGTTGTCCGAAACGATCATGCCGGGCCTGCCGCGCCATGCGATCAGCGCCGACAGTTCCCGCGCCACGCGTTGGCCCGAGATGGATGTGTCGGGGATCGCCGCGAGGCATTCACGCGTCACGTCGTCGACGATGTTCAGGATGCGGAACCGGCGTCCGTAGGCGAACTGGTCATGCACGAAGTCCAAAGACCAACGCGCATTCGGCCGCGCCTCGACAGGAATGGGCGCCCGCGCGCCGACAGCCCTTCGGCGGGCGCGCCGCTTTCTCACCGTCAGCCCTTCCTCGCGATAGAGCCGGTAGATGCGGTTCTTGCCCGACGTCTCGCCCTCCTGCCGCAGCAGCACGAACAGCCGCCGATAGCCGAAGCGCCGGCGCTCGTTGGCGAGTTCCCGCAGCCGCTCCCGTAACGGCTTGTCGGTCGGCCGCTTCGAGATGTAGCGGACGGTCGCGCGATCGACGGCGACAATCTGGCAGGCCCGACGCTCCGACAGAGCCATGGCGGCTCGCAGATGCACAACGGCTGCGCGCTTGGCGGCGGGCCCTACCATTTTTTGACAAAAGCTCCTTCAGCGCCGCGGCTTCCAGCATCTGATCGGCCAGAAGCTTCTTCAGCCGCGCATTCTCTTCTTCGAGCGCTTTCAACCGCTTGGCCTCGGAGACGTCCATGCCGCCATATTTGGCCTTCCAGTTGTAAAGCGTCGTCTCCGACACAGCATATTTGCGAGCCAGATCCGCCGCCTTCGCGCCCGCCTCGTGCTCCCGCAAAATCCCGATGATCTGCTCTTCCGTGAACCGCTTCTTCTTCATCTCGTCCGTCCCGATATGGCCGGACTCTAATCGCATCTGGTCGAGTTTCTCAGGGGCAGGTCACTCACGGCGAAATCAGATAGCATGAGAACAGTCGTTATTTTCAAGAATTTTGGTCCGTATCACTTGGCCCGGTTGGCGGCACTTTCCGGAGAGATGGATTTATTCGCAATACAATTGGAAGCGTCTACAAGCGAGTATCCATGGGATCCAACAGTAGCTACGTCATTCAGATCCTTTACACTGTTACGAAGTGCGTTAGGCTCAAGAGCGCGAGAAGCAGAGTGGGAGCTTCGTCAGATCTTGGACCACATTTCCCCGCAAGTAGTGGCTATTCCGGGGTGGTATGAACCTTTGGCTCTTTGTGCTCTCGTGTGGTGTATAGAAAATAGTCGACAGACCGTGCTGATGAGCGATTCTCGAATGGAAGATGAGCGCAGGAGCATTCCGAAAGAGTTCGTTAAATCGCGTCTTGTCAAATATTTTAATTCAGCATTGGTAGCGGGTACTCAGCATTCAAGCTATCTTGTGGCGTTAGGTTTTTGCGAGAAGGCAATTTTCAAAGGATACGATGTTGTCGATAATGAACATTTTAGCAAGAAAAGTAACGATTTGTCCTGCAACATAGACGTTGTCGATAAATATTTTCTTGTGTGCAGTAGACTTATCCAACGAAAGCGTGTTGATCTCGTCATTGAGGCCTATTCATGTTTTAAGAATTCAAATCTTGGCCAAGAAATCAAGCTGGTCATTGTTGGCAATGGTCCTGAAAGATGTAAATTGGAGCGATTGGCTTCTGAGAGCGCTTGGGGGTCTGATATTATATTTCTCGGGAATAGGGATTATAATTCGCTATCGCACATCTATCAGAATGCCGAGGCATTCATTCTCGCCAGTGATAGTGATCAGTGGGGTTTAGTTGTAAACGAAGCGATGGCAGCGAGTTTGCCAGTCGTTGTTTCGACAGGGGCGGGATGTGCCTTGGATTTAGTTCGTGAGGGCTTTAACGGTTACACCTTTCAGCGTGGTTGTGTTTCTTCATTATGTGAAGGAATGAAGAAAGTTACTGAACGAGGGGAGCGTGTGAGGCTAGGAGAAGGCTCTAGGACGATAATATCTACTTGGGGGCTCGATGCTTTCGTGAAGGGGATGATAGATGCTGCCGAGTACGCAGCCGGGCAAAGCGTTTTGAAACCGAATCTAATCGAGGGCTTCATTCTGCGAAAAATAGCGCGCCGCAAAGTGCCTTAGTGTCCGTCCTGAAAGATGTTGAATCGAATGAATCTGTTGTGATGGATGGGAGGCGGTCTGATTCGTAGGAGGCCGTCGATGTGGACGAAGGCAAACCGGGCGAAATACAATCGCGACAGGTTACGTTATCCGAGTGATGTGACGGACGAGGAGTGGGGGCATGTGGCGCCGCTTATTCCTCCGGCCAAGCGTGGCGGGCGCAAGCGTGAAGTGGACATGCGGGCGGTGTTCAACGCCATCATGTATGTGCTGAGCACGGGATGCCAATGGCGGTACATTCCCAAGGATTTTCCCCCGAAGAGCACAGTGTATCGTTATTTTTGCGATTGGGCCTGGTGCGGCGTTCTGGATCGCATGCACGACGCGCTCTACGTCATGTGTCGCGAACGAGCGGAACGAGAGGCGAGCCCCACCGCGGCGATCATCGATAGTCAGAGCGTGAAGAGCGCGGAAAAAGGGGGGCGCGCATTGATCCGCATGGCTATGACGCCGGCAAAAAGATCAAAGGCAAGAAACGCCACGTACTCGTCGATACGCAAGGTTTGTTGATGGGCGCCGTCGTTCACGGCGCCGACATTCAGGACCGAGACGGCGGCGTCTTGCTGCTTTCGACGTTGCATGGGCGGTTTCCCTTTCTTGAAAAGCTGTTGGCTGACAGCGCCTATCAGGGACCGATCTTCGCCGACGCAACGGGCAAAATCCTACCGTGTCTCAAAATCGAGATTATAAAACGATCCGATCAGGCGAAGGGCTTCGTGAAATTGCCCATGCGCTGGATCGTCGAAAGATCAATCGCCTGGCTAAACCGCTGTAGAAGACTGGCCAAGGATTGGGAAAACCTCAATATCACAGCGCTCGTGTTCCTGCGTTTCGCGTCGATTCGGCTCATGCTACGAAAGCTCTGCAATTGTTGACTAACTTCTGGGACGGACTCTTAGAGGGTGTTATGCACCTTGGATCATGAAATCTGCTGCGCGCTTGAGCATGAGACATGCGAAGGCGACGACGTGGAGTCCTGCGAGGGTCTGAGCATAGCGCTCGTAGTCTTTGACGAGCCGCCTGCATCGCGTCGCCCAGGCGAATGAACGCTCGACCACCCAGCGCTTGGGCAGCAACACGAAGCCTTTTTTGGCCTCGGCGAGTTTGACGACGCACAGCTCGGCGCCCTGCGCCTTTGCGGCCTCGGACGCCTTTTCGCCGGTGTAGCCCTGATCGACATAAACGAGTTCGACGCTTTCGCCTGTCACATCCTGCACGGCTGCGATGAGCTTGCCGACCTCGGCGCGGTCATCGACATTCGCCGGCGTGACATGCAACGCCAGCAAATGGCCCAATGTGTCGACTGCCATGTGCAGCTTCGAGCCGCGCTTTCGCTTCGCGCCGTCATAGCCCGCTCGTGGGCCGCTCTCAGGGGTCGAGCGCAAGGTGCGGCTGTCGATGATCGCCGCCGTCGGCTCCGCCGCCCGCCCGGAAGCGACGCGCAACTGGGCGCGCAGATCCTGCGCAAGCGCCTCGAACACGCCCGCCGACAGCCAGCGCTGCGATTGCTGATACACGGCGAACCATGGCGGCAGATCGTTGGGCATGGCGCGCCAGGCGATGCCGTAGCGCAGCACGTAACGCAGGCCGTTGAACAGCTCGCGCAGCGAATGTTGACGCTGCGGCGCGCCTTCGTCCATGAGCGTCAGATAAGGCGCAACCAGCGACCATTCTTCGTCGCTGACGTCAGACGGATAAGGTTTGCGAATCGGAGACATCCGATTCTACTAAGACAATCAATCACCAAAGTACATAACACCCTCTAGAACCTTTGGTGAATTCAATCACTGAGCCATAGACCCGCAGGATTGGCGCCGAATACGCCTTCTTCTTCCCGGCTCCGCAAACCGCCGCGTTCGTTTCTTCGGCGATGATTTTGCCGGGACCAAGGGGTGGTCGATCTGACGTCACCGACGGCGCCTTTTGTTTTGACGGAGTAAAACCGGGTCAAGACTGCCCCATTTGCCCGCCTTCAAGCATAAGTGCTCAAGGACGCAGCTATATCGCCTCATCCGAACGCAAATCGAATCGCGACATGCCCATATGTATACATAAAACCCTCCACAAAGCCCAGCTTTCCGGGATCCGCCCCGGATGCGGCGCATCACTCGGCAGGAGTTCCTCCATCGCCTTCGAATCCAGCCATTCCGGTCGCGCGCTCGGGACCATCTTGGAGACAAGTCCCCGGTGCGAAAGAAGGAAACGATGGAAGATGTCGCCGAAATCGGCCTTGGTCGTTCTGGCGGTCAGCGTTGGCGGAAGGATGCCGCGCAGGGACTCGGTGTGAATGAATTTGTCTCGATTCCCGCGTAGCCGCAATCGCTCTGGCGTCGAAAGAGCGAATTGCACCAATTCATGCGCGTAGAAAGGGGCTCTGGTTTCGATCCCGACACTCGCGTCGAGACGTTCACTTTGAACGCGACCCCAGTTGTCAGGAGGATAGTATAATGCTTCCAAAATCGATCGCTGACTCTTTCGGCGCAAGCTTTCTTCGGGAATATTCCAGGCGCGCATGCGGCGCTCGTCGAGCTTCGCACGCATGCGAGGCGTCAACCAGGATGCGGCCTTTTCGGATCGTCCCATCACAGATGTGATGAGCGTGCGTAACACTGCTTTCGCCCTTTGTGGCAGCAATGGCGCCATCCCATTGCTGATCAACCACGATATGGCGCGGACGCCGCCCGCCGCATGAACATCGGCTATGAAGCAATTGATCAGATTACGCCAATTGCGTTGTTCAAATTCTTCAAAATAGTAGACTCGCGATCCACTCAGGAAATGATCGCCGCCGGCGCCAGACAGGATCACCCGGGCGCCTCGCGACGCAGCATGCTCATGGAGCCCCATCAGCGCGGCGCCATTCGGCGCGCCAGGCATATCGAGAAAAGCTGCGGCCCGCTCGGCAAACCAGTCGATATCGTGAAATGTCGGTGATACTTCATGTATCGTTCTTCCGACATGCGCGCCTGCAGCTCGTGCGTAAGACAGTTCGTTTGCGGCGGCGTCGTCCGAGAAATCGACCGTGTATCCCTCGAGGCCCGGCGCAAGCAGTCTTCCCTGCCTTTCGAGCGAATCGGCTAGGCAAAAGAGCGCTGACGAGTCGAGACCGCCGCTCACTTCGCAAGCAAGCTCTCGATGCGAGCGACTGCGCCGTCTGACGCTCTCCGTCAGCAGATCGCGGTAATAGGCGAAATAGTCGTCGTCACTGCTGCAGGGAAGCGTCGCCCATGGATCGGGAGCCCAATACTGCCGCGGCAGCGGAGCGGAGCCGCCAACGCTCATGCAATGCGCCGCGGTCAAACGCATCACCCCGAGCCATAATGTTTCGTCTCTCGTATACCATTCGTCCGCCATCACCTCCGCAAGCATCCCTTCGTTGGGCGTTCGGGGAACCCATGGCAAGGCAAGAATTGCGTGAAGATCGGAGGCGAAGACGAACGTCTTCCCGTCCCAATGATAATGGAACGGCTTGACGCCGATGCGGTCGCGGGCGCAAAAAATCTCCCGGCGCCGCTCATCCCAGATCGCAAGGGCGAAGTCGCCGTCGATCCGGCCAAGACAGTCTGGGCCCCAAAACTCATAGGCGCGCAGCACGAGCTCGGCGTCAGATTTTCCGCGCAACCTTGCGCCGCGCATCACAACTTCGCGCTGCAAATCCTCCCAGTTGTCGACCCGACCGTCCATGACCAGCGTCACCGCTTCATCATCGCTGGAGAGCGGTTGATTTTCGTGCAGTGACTGAGGCGTCGTGCGCAACATGCAGTGGCCGAGCGCGATCGATCCGCGCACGAAATGATTGACGCCATCGGGGCCGCGATAAGCCATTGCGGCCGTCATTTTTTCGATCAGCCCCCGCTCGACCGGAGCGCCGTCAAATCTCACTATCCCGGCGATTCCGCTCATGCTTCCCTGGCGTCTTGCCTTGAAATCGACCGAACCGCGCCGCTCACATTGTCGAAATCACGCCGCCTTCGAGCTTCACCACGCGATCCGCCAGCGCCAGACTTGCCGGGCGGTGCGTGATGAGAATGACCGTGCGACCCGCCAGACCATCGCGCAATTCCCCTATCAACGAAGCCTCGCCTTGCGGGTCGAACATGGCCGTCGCTTCATCGAGCGCGAGGATCGGCGGATTCTTTATCAAGGCGCGCGCAAGAGCAATGCGTTGGCGCTGCCCACCTGACAATCTGACGCCGTCATCGCCGATGACGGTGTCATAACCGGCCGGCAGTCGGCTTATGAAATCATGCGCCTGGGCCGAGCGCGCAGCACGTTCAATCGCGGCCTGCTCCGCCCGGGGATCGCCGAATCCGATATTGGCGCGCACGCTCGAATTGAACAAAAGCACGCGTTGCGGAACGACGCCGATCTGACTGCGCAGACTATGCAGGTCGACGTTTGCAATATCGACGCCGTCGATGAAAATGCGGCCAGCGTCGAGCTCATAGAGCCGCATCAAGAGGTGCATTAGCGTGCTCTTGCCGGCGCCGTTGTGACCGGTGATCGCAATGGTTTCGCCCGCCCTGATATGAAAATCGAGGCTTTTCAGAACGGGCGGTCGGCCCGGATAATGAAAACTCACGCCGCGAAATTCAATTTCGCCGCGAACGCGCTGCAGGGTGAGGCCTGTTAGAGCGATCGGCTCTGGCCGCTCGGCAAGCACGCGATGCAGGCGCTCCAGAGTCCCTCGCGCCATCTGCGTCCGGCCATACAGGCCAGCTATCGCGCCGATCGGACGCGACAGCATCGCAGAGTAGAGAATGAAACTGACCAATCCGGCAGGCGTCAGGGAACCTTGCGCCATTTGACCCGTGGCGACCCAGAGCAAAAGCACGACTGCGCTCGCGGCGATAAGCTGCACCGCCGGATCGAGCGCAGCATAGATTCGCTGCTGAAGCGTGCTTAGACGGACGACATTGTATATCTGTCTGCGGTAACGTTGCCCTTCTTGCTTCTCCCGCGTATACATCTTTATGATTGGTAGCATGCCGAGATTTTCCTCGGCGATGGCGACAGAGGTCGCCTCCGCTTCCTGGAGTTCGCCCGAAAGCGGCCGCAGTTTACGACCGACGATCTTCAAAAGCAGGATGAAGATCGGCGTCAGGCCCGCGACAAGCCCCGCGAGCAAGACATCGATCGAAAACATTTGCAGGATTGCACCAAAGATCGTCAGCAGAGTCGGCGCCGCAGCGATGAAGGTGCCGGTAATGAATTCGCTGAGTTGCGAAATTTCACGTGTTATGAGCGCAAGAATGTCTCCCCTCGGCCGCTGATGATAAAAGGAGAGCGGCAGCGACTGCAAATGATCGTAGATGCGGACGCGTAGGTCGGCCAATATGCGTTCGGAGACGCTGGCGACCAAATATCCGTTGAGAAACTTCAACAGCGCTTGAGCCGCCAATGCGGCGAGGAGCGCCAGCAGCGTCGAACCGACAGGCCCCTGCCCTTGCGACAGCATGTCCCCCGCAAATCGGCCGCCAAGCCAGGGCACGACAAGCGCCGCGCCCGTTTCGGCAAGCGTAACGCCGCTCGCGAAGAGCAGAGAGACGCGATATGGCGCCGCGTAAGCGACAAGAGCGCGAAGGTTCAACTTTGTCGACGGGGGTTGAGCCATTTGACGCCCCCCATAACCGACCGTCGCAAATAGAGCCAGGGTAAAAAATTGAATCGGGCGTCGGCATATTTCCATCGCATATAGGGTGGCGGCGGGAAGATCATCTCACGCAGAAACGCCAGCTTTTGTCCGGCCGAACCGAGCGAACAAAAATCCATCCATTTTTGACGCAAGCTTCCGCATCGAAGATATTTCGAGGCGAGCTCGACGCCAGCCGCCTCTTTGAGAGTCAAGGACACATAGTGTGGCAAATTGGCCCTGAAAAAAGTCCGGGCGCCTTCGAGCCCGTCCAGACAGGCTTCACACAACCCCTTCGCTGTCGCCAGGCGGAGGAAATCCTGCCACATCGCGTCGGTGAAACTTTGCGCCAGCAGATGGATATCATAGAGCCAGATGAGTCGATCGCCGCTGTAATGGGCTTTTCCGTCAACATAATAGGGAGCAACTTTATGTGTGGCCCGATGCATACACGCAAGCATCAGTGCGTCGACTGGCCCCGCTGTAAGCGCCTTGCCACACAAGCGCGGTATTTTTGTCGCCCGGTCCAGCAGTTCGTTATATGAGAATAACCGTGACAGCAGCTCGGAATTGTTGATTTTCCAATGCAGGTCAATCGTATGGGCGCTCCTGTCATCTACCGTCAACGTGTAGCTGGCCTGATAACTGACGTACGCGCCAGAAACTCCCATGTCGCGGAGGAAGCCGAGGCCCTCGAGAACCTCCTCCGCCTTGGACCGTTCATCAGGCGCGATGAAAAGATCCGTATCGCCGCGCGCGCGCAGAAATGGGCTGCGATAGAGCGAATAGGCGAGCCCAGTGCCCTTGATCGCGATCGGATACACGTCGCGCGCAACCAGGGCGTCGTGAAGTTGCGCCAGGACTATCTGATGGCGCATCTCCCACATCGCGTCGGCGCGGCTGCAGCCACGCAGGGTCTCGAGAAGTGTGGGGGGCCAGCCGACCATGTGCGCCCTGCGTTCGTCGAGAAGAGCCAGCACGCCGTGATATTGCGCCTTATCGAGGAGCGCGTCGGCAAAGTCTTCGCCCCGCGCGGCGGGCCATGGCGCGCGCTCTCCGCGCAGGACATCGCATATCAAGGCTTCCATTGAATGCAAGTCGACAGCGCCTCTTGATTGCGGGAAGCAGGGATCTCCCGGCCATATTCGGGCTCGTTAAAGTCAAATGACATCCAGCGCCTCGTCGGCTTGAATTGTCAGATTGGCTATTCAGACGTCCGGAAACGGATTGAATGGCTGCAGAGCCTGACCTAGCCGGCGGCCCGCCGCAAAACTTCGCCCCTCGAGTTTGACCGCGACAAACCGCATAGTGGGCCGGCTCGCCGCCTCGCAGATCGCCTCCGCGTCGGCCGCGTCGTTCTTCTGCCGCTTCACGAAGGGCTTGACGTATGCCGGCGGGATCAACCGAACCTCATGGCCAAGGCCGCCGATGGCCCGCCCCCAATGATGCGCGCTGCCGCAGGCCTCCATCGCGACGACGCAGCGCGCCTGTTCGGAAAAGAAAACGAGAACTTTCTCCTTGAGAAAGTTTCTTGCGGAACCCCACGCCGCTGTCGGCGCGGGCGCCAGCGGCGCGGCGCATCGTGCTCGAAACAGGCCCCTTGTCCGTGTGGTTTTATCACGCCCTTCAAGAAGAAGGATTGCCCGCAATCTGCATTGACGCTCGTCATGCGAAGGCAGCTCTCGACATGGCCGCGAACAAGACCGATGCGAATGCGGCATCATGAAGAGGTTCGGTTTGATCGCGCCACCGGGCAAGGGCAGCTCATTCGAGAAGAATGTCCGCCCCCTTCCTGCTGATCAGGACAGGCTGGAGTCGATCGTGCTGCCGATGCTGGAGGCGTGGCGAAGCGTTCGAATTCGCGCCGCCGAACTTGGACGCCAGCTCATAGCGGCCGCACGCCAAAGCCATGCTTGCCGTATCCTTATATCAATTCCTGGTGTCGGCGCGATCACGGCGACCTCCTTCGCGACTGCGATCGAGGACCCGAATAATTTCAAGAATTCGCGCCCGGTTGGCGCGTGGCCTGGGTTGACGACCCGGCGCTATCAGTCAGGTGAGGTGGACTATGACGGCAACATATCCCGACGCGGCGATCGCCATTTACGAGGGCTTCTCTACGAGGCGGCGACCGTCATCCTGACGCGCAGTTCAGCCGACAGCGGCTTGCGGACATGGGGGCTCGCGCTCAAACAGAGGCTTGGTTTCAAGCGAGCCGCAGTCGCAGTCGCGCGCAAGCTGGCGGTCATAATGCACGCAATGCTCAAAACGGGGACCTTCTTCGACCGAATGGCGGGGATAGCCGCGTAACAGTTTAGAGACAGCGTTCGCATCGAGTGCGCCAGAACGTCCCTGCCGGGAGGTGGGCCGAGCCATTCCGTTTGATGCGATGCACCGCTGCCTCAGCGAAGTGCGCCATCCACATTTGAAGGCTCTTCCCGCGAAGCCCCATCGTGCGGCGACCGATGTCGACCGCGAAGACGACCCTGCACCCGGCATACGCGTTCGACGCCTCGCACAATCGCTTGACTCTACAACCGCGATTAGACGACGCCATCAGTTCAGATCCCCAGACGAGTCAGCGTCAGTGAGGACGGGTATAAATAGTAGAAACAATGTTGCCACTATGCTCCTGAACTGCTTCAGCGGCGTCGGTACGTGGAGCGGTGAAAACATGTCATCAAAACTGTATAAAATCCTCTGCTGTTGACTCCATCTTGGAATCTGACGATTGGCAATTCTGAAAATATCTTAAATGCGATCAGAAAGGGCGCAGTCTCATATATGGAATGATGCCCCGAGCGTGAACGAAGATCGATCGAATCATGGACACTGGATTCGCAATGTCGATGGGTTAACCAATTCTTGCTGAAAAGGGCTCGGCATTGCCGCGCTTAAGCAAGCCGAGCTGTTGGTGAATGCCGCCTTGTAGCAATATACTGTCGTATATTATTCGTGTATTGAACGACTCCTCGACTGAGGAGTATAAAATAATGGGAATTGGGCTTTGGCAGAAGCGGGAGAGAACGAAAAACCTGTCCGGAAACTTACACGAATGGGAGGGTGGCTTCTGACAAACTCGCTGTTATGTATTGGAGGTAATGGCTTTTCGCGCTGTCGGACGCCAATCGCGTCAGATAGGCAAGGATTTTGAGGCGGTGATGGGTAAGACACGAAGATTGTTGGTATATTTGCATTTCGCGACATCGATCGCCGCTTGCGTCGCTCCGATCGCCGGGGTTTCGGCCTTTGATCGCGGCGGCAGGGAGCATTGGGTCCGCAGCAACGGTCCACCTGGCCTTGGACCCTGGATTCCCGGCGTATGGGATCCCAACGGGAGCTATGTCGGAGGGTGGGGCTCTCCAGGCTGGAGAGTTTTTGGTCCGGATGCGATAATGACGCCCCAGTACCCTTGGGGATACACGGCGCCCTATGTTCGCGCCGGCCGCGTATGCGTTGGGAATCTATTCGCTACCAATGGCGTCGGGATCCTTGTGCGCTACCAGAAAGTTCGTCCGGCAATTTATTGTGAGCCTGACTGAAAGAGATCTGCCCGATTGCGCTTCGAAGATTTGACCTGCCCCTGAGAAACTCGACCAGATGCGATTAGAGTCCGGCCATATCGGGACGGACGAGATGAAGAAGAAGCGGTTCACGGAAGAGCAGATCATCGGGATTTTGCGGGAGCACGAGGCGGGCGCGAAGGCGGCGGATCTGGCTCGCAAATATGCTGTGTCGGAGACGACGCTTTACAACTGGAAGGCCAAATATGGCGGCATGGACGTCTCCGAGGCCAAGCGGTTGAAAGCGCTCGAAGAAGAGAATGCGCGGCTGAAGAAGCTTCTGGCCGATCAGATGCTGGAAGCCGCGGCGCTGAAGGAGCTTTTGTCAAAAAAATGGTAGGGCCCGCCGCCAAGCGCGCAGCCGTTGTGCATCTGCGAGCCGCCATGGCTCTGTCGGAGCGTCGGGCCTGCCAGATTGTCGCCGTCGATCGCGCGACCGTCCGCTTGTCAATGGCGGGGACAAAATGTGCATGAAGGCGGGGTAAAAGTGTACCGGTCTGGTTTCGAGAAAAGGGCCGCACGGCCCTTGTAGTTTAGTTGACGCGGGCGTTGAGGCGCGCGGAGCGTAGCGCAGCGCGGTTCAACGCGCGCGACGGCGATCAGTTCGTCGTGTCGGCGCCTCCTTTGTCGATTGCGGGCGCGTCGGGGAGATCGCGGTTTCGCCGTTGCGCTTTCTTTGCGGTCGCCAGCCGATAGCTCTCGCCGTTCATTTCCAGAATGTGGACATGATGGGTGAGCCGGTCGAGCAATGCGCCGGTGAGACGCTCGGAGCCAAACACCGACGTCCATTCATCAAAGGGCAGATTGCTGGTCACCAGCGTCGCACCGCGTTCATAGCGCTGGCTGAAGACCTCGAAGAGCAGCTCTGAGCCGACCGCCGTGAACGGCACATAGCCCAGTTCGTCGACGATCAGCAGTTTGACGGTGTTGAGATGCTTTTGCAGCGCGCGCAGGCGGCGCTCGTCGCGCGCCTCCATCAGTTCGTGCACAAGAGCCGCGGCGGTCGTGAACGCGACGCTGAACCCCTTCTGGCAGGCGGCGAGCCCCAGGGCGAGCGCGACGTGGGTCTTCCCCGTTCCGCTTGGCCCAAGGGCGATGCAGTTCTGTCGCTTCTCGATCCATTCGCACCGCGCTAGCTCCAGCACGAGCGGCTTGTTGAGTGAAGGCTGGGCGGTAAAGTCAAATGTGTCGAGGCTTTTGACCTGCGTAAAGCGCGCCAGCCGGATGCGGCGCTCGACATTGCGCCGCTCGCGATCAATGCGCTCCAGTTCGCACAGGCGTAGCAGATAGCGCGGGTAATCGGCGCGGTCCTGCGCCGACTCCAGCGCCACCTTCTCATATTCGCGCGCGAAGGTGGGAAGCTTCAGCGCCTTGAGATGATTACCCAGCAGCACCTGCGGCGCGACGATCGTCTGCGAACCTGGCTCATGCGAGATGGTCATGCCGGCCCCCCCGCGTTCGAGTCCATGACGCCCGCGATGACGCTCGCGCCGGCGACGAGCCCGAGATAGGCGCGCGGATCCGTCGCGCCGACCGTAGCCGCCGGCAGGTAGGGGTAGAATGTCAGATCGAGCCGCGCGGGCCGGTTCTCCAGCCTGGCCAGCAGCAGCATCTTCACTGCGTCAAAGCTGATCGCGCCAAGACGCAGCGCCTCCGCGACCGCCTGTTCGACCTGATGCTGATGAAAGTCCTCCATCAGCCGCAGCACCTGGATGAACTCGCGGCGCCCGCTATTCCCCATGCGCGCCTCCATCAGCCGCCGCAGACGATGCACGCAGTCGGCAAGCCGCCAGTCGTCGAGCGGCGCGGCCTGATCGAGCGCGCGGCTCTTGTGTTCGAGTAAAGCGAGATAATGCAGCGGGTTGTAGATGAACTCGGCCTTGCCGTAGCTGCGCGCATGCACGGCGATGGTCTCCCCGCCGCAGACAATCTCGACCCGATCGACATAGCCCTTGGCCAGCACCTCCCGATGGCCGAAGCGCATCGGGACCGAGTAATCGTTGTTGCGGTAGCGCACCAGCGCCATCGACGACACGCGCGTCGCGACCTTGTGACAGGCGTCATAGGGAGCCGGCGGCGCCGGCAGGAATGCCGCCATATCCGCCTGCATGCGTTCGCCGATCGGCGTCGACTGGCCGCGCAGGATCGCCCGCCGTCGTTTCGTGCAGGCGTCCAGGAACCTCGCGTTCAGCGCCTCGAAACTCTCCGCCACGGGCAGTGGCGTCATGAAGTTGCGCCGGACATAGCCGACAAGCCCCTCGACCTTGCCCTTGTCATTCCCCTTGCCGGGCCGGCCAAAGCGATCAGCAAAAAGGTAATGGCTCTGGAGTTCCGCAAACATTTGCGAACGCAGACGCTCTCCACCCTTCACGATCCTGGCGACCGCGAGACGCGTATTGTCGTAAAGAATGGACTGGGGGACGCCGCCAAAGAAGGCGAAGGCCGCGACATGGCCGTCGCAGAAGGCTTCCGCCGTCTCCGCCGGATAGGCCTTGACGAAGCAGCCGTCCGAATGCGGCAGGTCCATGCAAAAATAATGAAAGCGGACCTTCCTGCCGGCGATATAGGCGTCCGCCTCGCCAAAATCCGCCTGCGCATTCCCCGGTCGATGGCTGAGTGGAATAAACATCTCGCGCGACCGCAACTGCGCCTGCGCGACATATTCCCGGACGATCGTGTAACCGCCGGAAAACCCTTCTTCGTCCCGCAGCCGTTCGAATATCCGCTGTGCCGTATGACGCTGCTTGGCGTGAACAAGCCGATCATCCGCCAGGACCTTGTCGATCCAGGCCATATACGGCCCCAGCTTCTTCGAGATCGGCCGCTCCCGACGCCGATACCCCGGCGGAACCGAATATTGAAGCATCTTCGTGATCGTATTGCGGTGCACGCCGAAGCGCCTGGCCGCTTCCCGCCGGCTCAGCCCTTCCGCCATCACCGCGCGTCTCACCCGGGCATAGAGTTCCACTGTGAACATCCTTTCGGCCTCTCCATGCCAGTCGATGACATCGAGTTCGGCCTATCAGGACCGGTACACTTTTGCGCCGCCGTCAAAGCAGCCCCCAAAGCCGGTTCAGTGGTACACTTTGCCGCCGCTGTTCATACAAAAAAAACGCTGCTGGCGCTCGAACAAGGCCGCGCTGACATTGCGCGACGGCGCAAGCGCTGGCAATCGCTGCAAGCGCGCCTCGATCCCAGGCGGCTGGTCTTCATCGACGAGACCTGGATCAAGACGAACATGACGCCGCTGCGCGGCTGGGGCCCCAAGGGCAAGCGCTTGCGCGGCCTCGCGCCGCACGGCCATTGGCGCACGTTGACCTTTCTCGGCGCGCTACGCTGCGATCGTCTCGACGCGCCCTGCGTCTTCGACGGGCCAATCAACGGCGCGTGTTTCCGCGCCTATGTCGAACAACAACTCGTCCCCGCGCTTAAGCAGGGCGATATTGTCATTATGGACAATCTCGGCAGTCACAAGGGCGAGGCGGTGCGACGCGCGATCCGCTCCGCCGGAGCCAGACTGTGGTTTCTGCCACCCTATTCGCCCGACCTCAATCCAATCGAACAGACCTTTTCCAAGCTCAAACACTGGATGCGACAGGCGCAGCCGCGAACCATCGATGAAACCTGGCGACAGATCGGACGCCTCGCAAAAGACATCCAACCACAAGAATGCAGCAACTACTTCACAAACGCAGGATACACTTCCGTCAAAATATGAAACGCTCTAGCGCGTCGCTCGAAGCCGAGGTCGCGGCGCTGAAGGCGGCAAGCGCGGACGCGCAGGCGCGGATCGAACGTCTGCAACTCCTGCTGAAGACGATCCGGCGCGCGACTTACGGGCGCAGTTCCGAGAAGCTCGACGACAGCCAATACGCCTTCGCCTTCGAGGAAGTTCAGACCGGGATCGCCGCCGTCGAAGCCGGGCTCGAAAAGCTGCGCCCGTCGCCGGGCAAGCCTGGCGGGCGGCGTCCCCTGCCGGCCCATCTCGAACGGATCGAAGAAGTCATCGAGCCCGAAGAGCAGACTTGCGCGTGCGGCGCCTGCGCCCGGGTGAAGATCGGCGAGGACGTCAGCGAGCGCCTCGACGTCGTCGCGCCGAAGTTCCGCGTGATCGTGACGCGCCGTCCCCGATACGCCTGTGCGGCCTGTCGCGAGAGCATCGTCCAGGCGCCGGCGCCCGCCCGGCTGATCGAGGGTGGGATCGCCACGGAACGGCTTCTCGCCAGCATCGCCGTCTCCAAATACGCCGACGGCCTGCCGCTCTACCGACAGGAGGCCATCTTCGCGCGAGAGAAGGTCGAGCTCGGACACAATCTCATGGCCGGCTGGATGGGCCATGTCGGCTTCCATCTCGAGCCGCTTGCGGACCGGCTCTTCCAGCTCGTCCGCGACGGCGAAAGGATATTCGCCGACGAGACCACCCTGCCGGTCCTCGCGCCCGGACGCGGACGAACGCGAACCGGCTATCTGTGGACCTATCTGAGAGACGATCGTCCCTATGGCGGCGCGGGACCGCCGATCGTCGTCTACCGTTTCGAAGACAGCCGCGCCGCCGGATGCGTCGAACGGCATCTTGCGGGCTGGCGGGGCGTTCTCCAGTGCGACGGCTATGCCGCCTATCGCAGGCTCGCCGAGCCCGATCGGCCGGGCGGACCGGCGACGCTCGCCTGCTGCTGGACGCATCTGCGCCGGGAGTTCTACAAGCTCCATGACGCTGGCGTCTCGCAGACGGCGACATGGACGATCGCACGCATGGCCGATCTGTGGGCCGTCGAAGCGCAGGTTAAAGGTTGCGATCCTCAGACCCGGCTCGACGCCCGACGCGCCGCTTCAGCGCCGATCGTCGACGAACTCCAGATGCTCTGGGAAAACGAGCTGACGCGCATCTCGGGCAAATCCAAACTCGCCGAGGCGATCCGATACGGCCTGTCGCGAAAGGCCGAGTTCCGGCGCTTCCTCGAAGACGGACGCGTCGAACTCGACAACAACAGCGTCGAACGCGCCATCCGGCCCCAGACGATCACCCGGAAAAACGCGCTGTTCGCAGGATCCGAAGCAGGCGGCCAGACCTGGGCGACGATCGCCTCTCTCCTTGCGACTGCGTGCCTCAACGACGTCGATCCTGACCTGCCCCTGAGAAACTCGACCAGATGCGATTAGAGTCCGGCCATATCGGGACGGACGAGATGAAGAAGAAGCGGTTCACGGAAGAGCAGATCATCGGGATTTTGCGGGAGCACGAGGCGGGCGCGAAGGCGGCGGATCTGGCTCGCAAATATGCTGTGTCGGAGACGACGCTTTACAACTGGAAGGCCAAATATGGCGGCATGGACGTCTCCGAGGCCAAGCGGTTGAAAGCGCTCGAAGAAGAGAATGCGCGGCTGAAGAAGCTTCTGGCCGATCAGATGCTGGAAGCCGCGGCGCTGAAGGAGCTTTTGTCAAAAAAATGGTAGGGCCCGCCGCCAAGCGCGCAGCCGTTGTGCATCTGCGAGCCGCCATGGCTCTGTCGGAGCGTCGGGCCTGCCAGATTGTCGCCGTCGATCGCGCGACCGTCCGCTACATCTCGAAGCGGCCGACCGACAAGCCGTTACGGGAGCGGCTGCGGGAACTCGCCAACGAGCGCCGGCGCTTCGGCTATCGGCGGCTGTTCGTGCTGCTGCGGCAGGAGGGCGAGACGTCGGGCAAGAACCGCATCTACCGGCTCTATCGCGAGGAAGGGCTGACGGTGAGAAAGCGGCGCGCCCGCCGAAGGGCTGTCGGCGCGCGGGCGCCCATTCCTGTCGAGGCGCGGCCGAATGCGCGTTGGTCTTTGGACTTCGTGCATGACCAGTTCGCCTGCGGACGCCGGTTCCGCATCCTGAACATCGTCGACGACGTGACGCGTGAATGCCTCGCGGCGATCCCCGACACATCCATCTCGGGCCAACGCGTGGCGCGGGAACTGTCGGCGCTGATCGCATGGCGCGGCAGGCCCGGCATGATCGTTTCGGACAACGGCACGGAGTTCACCTCGAAACGCCGTGCTGTCGTGGTCGAGCGAGAACAGGATCGAGTGGCGCTATATCGCGCCGGGCAAGCCGATGCAGAACGGCTTCTGCGAGAGCTTCAACGGGCGCATGCGCGACGAACTGCTGAACGAGACGCTGTTCTTCGGGCTCGACCATGCCCGGGAGAAGATCAGCGCCTGGGCCCAGGACTACAATCACCGCCGCCCGCATTCGGCCCTCGGCTATGCGACGCCCGCCGCCTTCGCGGCCAATCTCACCGCAACAGGCGATCGGCTGCGCAACCCGGACCAACTCCGCCGATCGCCTGTTGCTCCATTCGCGCCCTCGGGCGTATCAACCGGAAGGACTCAACCCGCCGCTGGATGAAAGTTCAGGGGCAGGTCAATCCTGACCTGCCCCTGAAAAACTCCTCCAGCTTCGATTGGAGTCCGGCCTATTGCTGGACGGACGCGATGAAGAAGAAGCGGTTCACGGAAGAGCAGATCATCGGGATTTT
This sequence comes from Methylocystis sp. ATCC 49242, assembly GCF_000188155.2. Taxonomy (NCBI): domain Bacteria; kingdom Pseudomonadati; phylum Pseudomonadota; class Alphaproteobacteria; order Hyphomicrobiales; family Methylocystaceae; genus Methylocystis; species Methylocystis sp. ATCC 49242. The sequence continues at coordinate 1,379,366 of NZ_KE124774.1, read as the reverse complement.
GCGGGAGCAGGAGGCGGGTGCGAAGGTCGCCGATCTGGCGCGCAAGCATGCGGTTTCGGAGGCGACGCTCTACAATTGGAAAGCGAAGTTTGACGGCATGGACGTCTCCGAAGCGAAGCGTCTGAAGGCGCTCGAGGACGAAAACGCAAAGCTGAAGAAGCTTTTGGCCGATCAGATGCTCGAAGCGGCGGCGCTCCGGGAGCTCCTGGGAAAAAAATGGTAGGGCCCGCCGTGAAGCGCGAAGCCGTCGCGCACCTTCGGGCCGTCATGGGCCTGTCGGAGCGTCGGGCCTGCTGCATCGTCGCGATTGACCGCAAGACGGTCCGCTATGCGTCAAAGCGGCCGGCGGATGCGGCGTTGCGTGAGAGGCTCCGGGAGCTCGCCAACGCGCGCCGCCGCTTCGGCTACCGGCGGCTGTTCGTCCTGCTGCGCCAAGAAGGCGAGCGTTCGGGCAAGAACCGCATTTACCGGCTCTATCGCGAGGAAGGGCTCACGGTGAAGAAGCGTCGCGCCCGTCGCCGCGCGGTCGGAACGCGGGCGCCGATCCTCGTCGAGGCGAAGCCGAATGCGCGCTGGTCTTTGGACTTCGTGCATGACCAGTTCGCCTGTGGCCGGCGGTTCCGCATCCTCAACATCGTCGATGATGTGACGCGGGACTGCCTCGCGGCGATCCCGGACACGTCGATTTCGGGCAAGCGCGTCGCCCGGGAGCTGTCGACGCTGATCGGGCGGCGCGGCAAGCCCGGCATGATCGTCTCCGACAACGGGACCGAGTTCACTTCGAACGCTATCCTGTCCTTTGCCAGCGACGGCAAGATCGAGTGGCGTTACATCGCGCCGGGCAAGCCGATGCAGAACGGCTTCTGCGGGAGCTTCGACGGGCGCATGCGCGACGAGCTTTTGAACGAAACGCTGTTCCTCAGCCTCGACCACGCGCGCGAGAAGATCGGCGCCTGGGTCAGCGACTACAATCATCGACGCCCGCACTCATCGCTCGGCTACGCGACGCCGGCGGAATATGCGGCCAATCTCACCGCAACAGGCGATCGGCTGCGCAACCCCGACCAGCTCCGCCGATCGCCTGTTGCTACATCCGCGCCCTCGGGCGTATCAAATGTCAGGACTCTAATTGGCGCTGGATGAAAGTTCGGGGGCAGGTCAGCCCGCATTCCGGCGGAGCATCGATCCAGCGCCCGCCGGATTTGAGCACATACACGATGCTGCTGATGACGCGCTTGTCGTCCACCCGCGCCTTGCCTCTCGTGTCGGTGGGAAGGTGCGGCGCAATCTTCGCAAATTGGGCGTCGGTCAGCCAAAAGCGGTCGGGAACCATCGGCGCTTCCTTTCGGAAGCCTCTGAATCACGACAATGCCCTCACGCCAACAACTTTATGGGTCCGAACCCTAAGAGTCCGTCCCAGAAGTTAGTCAACAATTGCAGAGCTTTCGTAGCATGAGCCGAATCGACGCGAAACGCAGGAACACGAGCGCTGTGATATTGAGGTTTTCCCAATCCTTGGCCAGTCTTCTACAGCGGTTTAGCCAGGCGATTGATCTTTCGACGATCCAGCGCATGGGCAATTTCACGAAGCCCTTCGCCTGATCGGATCGTTTTATAATCTCGATTTTGAGACACGGTAGGATTTTGCCCGTTGCGTCGGCGAAGATCGGTCCCTGATAGGCGCTGTCAGCCAACAGCTTTTCAAGAAAGGGAAACCGCCCATGCAACGTCGAAAGCAGCAAGACGCCGCCGTCTCGGTCCTGAATGTCGGCGCCGTGAACGACGGCGCCCATCAACAAACCTTGCGTATCGACGAGTACGTGGCGTTTCTTGCCTTTGATCTTTTTGCCGGCGTCATAGCCATGCGGATCAATGCGCGCCCCCCTTTTTCCGCGCTCTTCACGCTCTGACTATCGATGATCGCCGCGGTGGGGCTCGCCTCTCGTTCCGCTCGTTCGCGACACATGACGTAGAGCGCGTCGTGCATGCGATCCAGAACGCCGCACCAGGCCCAATCGCAAAAATAACGATACACTGTGCTCTTCGGGGGAAAATCCTTGGGAATGTACCGCCATTGGCATCCCGTGCTCAGCACATACATGATGGCGTTGAACACCGCCCGCATGTCCACTTCACGCTTGCGCCCGCCACGCTTGGCCGGAGGAATAAGCGGCGCCACATGCCCCCACTCCTCGTCCGTCACATCACTCGGATAACGTAACCTGTCGCGATTGTATTTCGCCCGGTTTGCCTTCGTCCACATCGACGGCCTCCTACGAATCAGACCGCCTCCCATCCATCACAACAGATTCATTCGATTCAACATCTTTCAGGACGGACACTAAGAGTCCGTCCCAGAAGTTAGTCAACAATTGCAGAGCTTTCGTAGCATGAGCCGAATCGACGCGAAACGCAGGAACACGAGCGCTGTGATATTGAGGTTTTCCCAATCCTTGGCCAGTCTTCTACAGCGGTTTAGCCAGGCGATTGATCTTTCGACGATCCAGCGCATGGGCAATTTCACGAAGCCCTTCGCCTGATCGGATCGTTTTATAATCTCGATTTTGAGACACGGTAGGATTTTGCCCGTTGCGTCGGCGAAGATCGGTCCCTGATAGGCGCTGTCAGCCAACAGCTTTTCAAGAAAGGGAAACCGCCCATGCAACGTCGAAAGCAGCAAGACGCCGCCGTCTCGGTCCTGAATGTCGGCGCCGTGAACGACGGCGCCCATCAACAAACCTTGCGTATCGACGAGTACGTGGCGTTTCTTGCCTTTGATCTTTTTGCCGGCGTCATAGCCATGCGGATCAATGCGCGCCCCCCTTTTTCCGCGCTCTTCACGCTCTGACTATCGATGATCGCCGCGGTGGGGCTCGCCTCTCGTTCCGCTCGTTCGCGACACATGACGTAGAGCGCGTCGTGCATGCGATCCAGAACGCCGCACCAGGCCCAATCGCAAAAATAACGATACACTGTGCTCTTCGGGGGAAAATCCTTGGGAATGTACCGCCATTGGCATCCCGTGCTCAGCACATACATGATGGCGTTGAACACCGCCCGCATGTCCACTTCACGCTTGCGCCCGCCACGCTTGGCCGGAGGAATAAGCGGCGCCACATGCCCCCACTCCTCGTCCGTCACATCACTCGGATAACGTAACCTGTCGCGATTGTATTTCGCCCGGTTTGCCTTCGTCCACATCGACGGCCTCCTACGAATCAGACCGCCTCCCATCCATCACAACAGATTCATTCGATTCAACATCTTTCAGGACGGACACTAGAGGGTGTTATGTACTTTGGTGATTGATTGTCTTAGTAGAATCGGATGTCTCCGATTCGCAAACCTTATCCGTCTGACGTCAGCGACGAAGAATGGTCGCTGGTTGCGCCTTATCTGACGCTCATGGACGAAGGCGCGCCGCAGCGTCAACATTCGCTGCGCGAGCTGTTCAACGGCCTGCGTTACGTGCTGCGCTACGGCATCGCCTGGCGCGCCATGCCCAACGATCTGCCGCCATGGTTCGCCGTGTATCAGCAATCGCAGCGCTGGCTGTCGGCGGGCGTGTTCGAGGCGCTTGCGCAGGATCTGCGCGCCCAGTTGCGCGTCGCTTCCGGGCGGGCGGCGGAGCCGACGGCGGCGATCATCGACAGCCGCACCTTGCGCTCGACCCCTGAGAGCGGCCCACGAGCGGGCTATGACGGCGCGAAGCGAAAGCGCGGCTCGAAGCTGCACATGGCAGTCGACACATTGGGCCATTTGCTGGCGTTGCATGTCACGCCGGCGAATGTCGATGACCGCGCCGAGGTCGGCAAGCTCATCGCAGCCGTGCAGGATGTGACAGGCGAAAGCGTCGAACTCGTTTATGTCGATCAGGGCTACACCGGCGAAAAGGCGTCCGAGGCCGCAAAGGCGCAGGGCGCCGAGCTTTGCGTCGTCAAACTCGCCGAGGCCAAAAAAGGCTTCGTGTTGCTGCCCAAGCGCTGGGTGGTCGAGCGTTCATTCGCCTGGGCGACGCGATGCAGGCGGCTCGTCAAAGACTACGAGCGCTATGCTCAGACCCTCGCAGGACTCCACGTCGTCGCCTTCGCATGTCTCATGCTCAAGCGCGCAGCAGATTTCATGATCCAAGGTGCATAACACCCTCTAGATCGCGATTAAGAAAGAAAGTAGCGTTGTCTGTAAACAGATGTTTTCAAATTCAGGCAAAAATATGGCGCCGTGATCGCGGCTGTGGAAAGTCGGCGACATAATATGGTAGTCCGGTTTCGTTTTTGGACTTGGCCCGGCAGCGCGCCTTTGCGCTCGGGCCTTGAAGTTTGGGCCAGACCAATGGCGCTTTCGCGACTGAAGCAATTCCTGAAGCCGGCCCCGAAGGCGTCTGCCTCGATTGAGGCCGGGCTGCGCCTTTATGTCATTGGCGATGTGCACGGCCGTCTGGATCTGCTCGATGATCTTTCGAAGCAGATCGCAGCCGATCTCGACGATGCGCCCGCGGACGTCCTGACAATATTCGTCGGCGACTATATTGATCGCGGCAGGGAAAGCGCGGGCGTCATCGATCGCCTCAACAGAGGCGAGTTTCCGACGCCATTTCACGCATTGCGTGGTAATCATGAGGAAATACTGCTGAAATTTCTGGAAGATGAGTCGGTGCTGGAGAGCTGGAGGAAATTCGGGGGGCTCGAGACGCTGCACTCCTATGGGGTTGATGTGAGCGAAGCGATGCGGGGGCGGGGGTATGACGCGGCGCGCAAGAGGCTGCTGGAGCTGATGCCGGAGACACACCGCCGCTTTCTGGAGGGGACGGATTTATTCGCATCTTTTGGCGATTATTTGTTCGTGCACGCCGGGGTCCGCCCGGGCGTGCCTGTTCACTTGCAAAATGCGGACGACCTCCTTTGGATTCGCGAAGAATTTCTTCGCTTTCGCGGACAATTCGACAAGGTTGTCGTTCATGGCCATACCCCGGTCGATGCGCCTGACGTGCAAGCCAACCGAATCAACGTCGATACGGGCGCCTTCGCCACCTCCGTCCTGACGGCCCTCGTCCTGGAGGGTGCGGATCGTCGGTTTCTTCAGACGCGGGCTCCCTGAGCGCGGCGAGATGTTTTGCCGTCGAGCCCCGCTGCAGTCGTCGTAGTTCTCGCGCCGCAGCGACCGCCCGGCTTGGTCACGAACGGCGGGCTGGGCGGCAATTGTTGATGAAAGCTACGGCGTCGCAGGCGGTCTTGTGATTGAAGCAGATCGCCTTCAGCTGCATTGGCGATTCCGCCACGCTCCATAAAAGGATTGCAGCATAGGAGTCTGCTTCCTCGCGACGGCAGTCGCCCCCCGCTGCGCACAGCGAGCAGGGCGTCCGCCCTGTCGTCGTTCTCGCGGCGACATTACCCGCGATGCTCTCGTGAGGGAAACATATTTGCAACAGGCCAGATATTGGATTCTGCTGTTCAAAATTTGCGCTTGAACTTGGGATCGCACAGCAGATAATCGCTATGTAAGAGGCCTATATAGCGACTCGGCATAGCGCAACCGCTGTGAGCCGGGACGTTAAGCAGGAATGGAGCCATGGGCGATGGCGCGGGCGGAAAAAGAAGGGACGCTGGGCGTTATCGCGCTAGGCGCGCTTGGCGGTTTTTTGGTCATTGCGCCGGTCCCGGCTGGGGCCGGTGACAATAGCGCCGCCAGCTATACGGAGACGGCGACCGCCAAAAAGAAAATGTTGGGCGCTGAGGCGAAAGGCGCTGCGTCAGGGTCGACCGAAAAAGCGGGAAAGAAAAGCTATTATGTTCCAACCCGCGGCTATCGGTTGGAGCCGCAGCCTGATGTGCCGCCCTATGTTCGGGAGCTTGGCAAGACATACAAGCAATTCGAGGGGATCGACTGGCTGGACGTCGGCCTCGATTCGCGCGTTCGCTTCGAATATCGGACAAACGACTATCGCCCGTGGACCGACACGAGCGGCAACCTGCCCATCCTGCAAAGACGAAATTTCCCCAACTCGCTGTGGCTTGAACGCACGCGCGCCTACCTTGGCGTCAAGAACATACTCGATCCATTGCGTTTCGTCGTGGAGTTCCAGGATTCGCGCGCTTTCAACAGTATTTATGAATTGCAGGGTCAGGAAATCAATCAGTCAGAACTGATCTCGGCTTATGGAGAGCTGTATTTCAAGGACGCGTTTGGGAAAGATGATCGCGGCAATGATCGTCCCCTTATCCTGCGCGCCGGTCGATTTCACCTTGAACTGCTCGACAGGCGCCTGATCGCGGAAAATGAGTTCCGCAACACCACCAATAACTTCGAAGGTTTCCGCATCAAGGTCGGCAAGAGGGACAACGACTGGGATCTCGACAGTTTCCTGATGCGCCCGGTGGTGCGCTATCCGTACTGGTTCGACCGCCCCGACTGGCAGAACTGGATATATGGCAGCGTTCTCAGCATTCGCCGCTGGTCGGAATATGCGACCGTTCAGCCCTACTTCATCGGCCGCAAGCAATATGGCGACCCGCTGAACGTCTCCAACGGACTGAAGGTTCATCGCGACACCTATGCGCCGGGTCTACGCGTCTATGGCGTGCTCGGGAATTTCGATTATGATTTCGAAGTCAACAAGCAGTTTGGCGAAGCAGGCGAGTTCCGGGATTTCCGCACGGTAAGGAACGCCGTCCAGACGACCGTTCAACACGATGCGATCGCCTACGCCTTCGAGGCGGGCTACACGTTCTCGGACCATCCGTGGAAGCCGCGCATCAGCGCCAACTATGCCTATGGTTCGGGCAACAAGAGCCCGTTCGACAGCGTCAACCAGAACGTGGATGTGTTCTACGGCTTCAACCAGCCGTTTTCACGCGATGATTATATCGCCTGGAACAACGTCAAGGCTCCCAAGGTGCGACTGGAGTTCGAGCCGTTCAAGGACACCAGGATCGACACGGCCTTCAGCGCCTATTGGCTGGCGAGCACGGCGGCTGCGTGGGATCGCGCCAATTTATACGCCCCCCTCGGCAACAGGGGCGATTTCATGGGCACGGAATATGACATCCGTATCCGTCACAAGTTGAATCAATTCATCAATCTCACCGCCAGCTATGCGCGTTTCTGGCCGGGCTCCTTCACCTCGAGTTTCGCGCCGCCGACGTCGCTGCAATGGCCGCCGGTCGCCTGGCCCGGGCAATCCGCGCTCGGACAGACCGGAACGACGAACGGCCTGACCGCGCGTCCAACCGACTTCTTCTATCTGGAAGTCTCGGCGAACGGCTTCGGCGACGGACAGCCCATCGCCAAACCGCCGGGTTCCGACTTCTTCGCCAGCATGGCGCCGGATGCGCCGCCCGCGCCGCGTCCCAGCTGGACGGACGTCTATGTCGGTCTCAATGGCGGCGGCGCATGGTCCAGCCCTGCGTCGAACGTGCAGGTTGTGGGCGTCGGCCCGGCGCCGGCGAGCTTGCCTGTCGCTTTCAGCGCGGCGCCGATCGATACGGGCAACCATCTCGCCGGCTTCATCGGCGGTCTTCAGCTCGGAGCGAACTGGAATTTTTCCGGCAATTTCCTCGCTGGCGTCGAGACCGATCTCCACGGCGTCTCGGGAAACACGGACACGAAATGGCAGCTCACGTCGGCCAATGGCGGCGGCGATACGTTCCTGACCTATGAGCAGCGCACGGCGACGCTGAACTATCTCGGCACGGTCCGCGGCCGCCTCGGCTATCTCGCGACGCCGACGCTGGTCGTCTATGGAACCGGCGGCATGGCCTATGGCGGCGTTGTCTCCAATACGGCGATTTTCACCCGACGCATCGGCGGCACAAGTCAGACGCAGGTCAATCCCGTGTTCCAGGACACGCTGGTTGGATGGTCGGCCGGCGGCGGCGTGGAGTGGATGTTTTTGCCGAACTGGAGCGCCAAGGTCGATTACCTGCATTATGACCTCGGCAATGCGCGCGCCTCCGGCTTTGCGGCGCCGAGCAGCGGCGCCTTCAATTACAACGCCTCGACGTCCACCCGGTTCAATGGCGATCTGGTTCAGGCAGGCGTGAACCGCCACTTCGATCTGTTCGGCGCAGAGCCGGCCGTCGCCAGGAATTGATGAAGTATCCGCAGCGGCGCGGAATCTCCGGATTGCCTCGAGCCGCACTTATGCGGCAGGAGGGCGTCGTCGGCATGAATAACGATTGTGGGCGCGCCTTCATGCTCGATCAAATTCCGCGAATTTGGATTCGCCGAATTTGCCCTCCCATCATGTCTTGTCGCGCGTCCGAGCGGAAAATCGCCCACACTTATCCTGAACGAGTTTTAATCCGCGATTGCCTTCGCCGCCGCGCCGTACTTTCGCGCTTTTTCTGCGTCGTCGATTTCAACCTTTTTCCCCGGCTTCAGCTCGACCGTAACCTTCTCGATCACGCCCGTGAATTCGGCAGGCGACTTATAGGTCTCCGTCACGGGTGTGCTTTTGTCGGCGCCGACGTCAACGCCGTCTTCCAGCGAAAAGGCGCAGCATTGCGTCTCCTCGACGCGTCCGCTCGCGACCTTTTCATCATTCACGTAAAGCGTAGCGTTTCCGCCTTTTCCCAAGCCGCCGCCATCATAATCGAAGTCTAGGCGGATGGACGACCTGCCTGCGCGGAGCGGCTGTTTCGCGGCGACGACGTAATGACGAAGACCGACGAAGTTATATTCGTAAGTCGGTTTGCCGTTCTTCAGATAGACACTCCAGCCGCCGAAGCGCCCGCCTTGCGCCAGGATGACGCCATTGGCGCCGGACTTCGAGACATTCACATCTGCGTTAATCGTGTGAGAACGGTTTTTCACATTGATGAAGGCGTTTTCGGAAATGCCTGTCATTCCTTGATAAACAGTCAGCGAGGCGCGACCGGCCATGAGGTCGGGGCGTCCGACCAGACCTGCATTGAAACGCTCCGCGGTCCGGTCGTCGATGGGCAGCACGGAATATTTGACGGCCTCCCTCATGAAGAGGTCCTGCAGTTCCTTCAGCTTCTCGGGCTTGTTCGTCGCGAGGTCGTTCACGAGACTGAAGTCGCCGCGCGTGTCATAGAGCTCCCATTTGTCGTCTTCGAGCTTGGCGCGTGGCTGATATTCCCAAGGCGCACGGTGGACAGTTCCGGCGATCCAGCCATCGTGATAGATCGCGCGATTGCCAAACATTTCGAAATATTGCGTGGTGTGACGGTCGGCCGCCCCGGCGTCCGCGAATGTGTAAAGCAGGCTCACGCCTTCGATCGGTTCCTGCAACGTGCCATTGACGCTCCTGGGTTCGGGCAGGTGAGCCGCCTCCAGAACCGTCGGCGCGATGTCGATGACGTGATGCCATTGCGAGCGCACCTCGCCTTTCGCCGAGACGCCCTTTGGCCAGTGCACGACCATGCCATTACGCGTGCCGCCATAGTTCGACGCGACCTGCTTCGTCCAGGTGAAAGGCGTGGCGCCTGCCACCGCCCAGCCCGCGGCGTAATGATTGTAAGTCTTGGGACTGCCGAGTTCGTTATAGTGCTTGAGCACGTCCTTGACGCTTTCCGGGACCATGTTGAAATAGGTCGACTCATTGTAGAGGCCGGCCATGCCGCCCTCGGCGCTCGCGCCATTGTCGCCGACGATATAGAAAATCAGCGTGTCGTCGAGTTGCCCAACGAATTTGATCGCATCGATCAACCGCCCGACTTCCGTATCGGCGTATTCGCCGAAAGCGGCGAAGACTTCCATCTGACGCGCGAAAAGCTTCTTTTCATCCGCTGTCAGCGCGCTCCAGTCCTTTATGGCTTCCGGCTTCGGCGCCAGCTTCGTATCCGCCGGAACGACGCCGAGCTTCTTCTGGCGCTCCAACGTCTCTTCGCGCAGCTTATCCCAGCCCTGATCGAACTTGCCCTTGTATTTCGCGATCCATTCTTTCGGCACATGATGCGGCGCATGGGTGGCGCCCGGCGCGAAATAGATGAAGAAGGGCTTATCCGGCGTCAGCGACTTCTGGTAACGCACCCAGGCGACCGCCTGATTCGTCATGTCGGTCATGAAGTGGTAGTTGGGGTCTTTCGGCGTTTCTATCTGGTTCAGCCCGTCATAAATGAGCGGCGACCATTGATTGGTCTCGCCGCCGAGGAAGCCGTAAAACTTGTCGAACCCGGAGCGTATCGGCCAGCGGTCGGTCGGACCCGAAGGACTCAGTTCCCACGCCGCCGTCTCGTGCGATTTTCCAAAGGCCGCCGTGCTGTATCCGTTCAGTCGCAGCATCTCGGCGAGCGGCGCCACACTGTTTGGGCGCTGTCCGGTTTGTCCGGGAAAAGCGGTGGCTGTTTCAGTGATGGAGCCCATATTGTTCATATGGTGATTGCGGCCGGAGAGCAGCGCGGCGCGGGTCGGCGAGCAAAGCGCCGTCGTGTGAAACTGATTGTAACGCAGCCCCGCGTTGGCGAGGCTTTCGACAGTCGGCATATGGATGGGACCGCCAAAAGCGCTGGACTGTCCGAAACCCATATCGTCGATCAGCACAATCAGCACATTGGGGGCGCCTGTGGGCGCCCTCACCTCGAACCGAGGCGGCGGCGAGGCGTTGCGTGCGTCCATTACCGTGCTGTGCGGATATTGAGGTTCGGGAATGGGCAACACCGTGCGATCCATCGGCGTAACGACTTGCGTGGGCGCGAAAGCGGACTGCGCGGCGAGGGGAGACGCGCCGGGGAGCGCAAATGCCAGTATGATCAGGAAATTTCCCAGATTACAGATCGAGATGTTCATGGAGACGATCTCCCTCGCGCCCTACTCGATAGTAGGACGGGATGTGACACGCAGAATGGAGCCACGGCGTCGAGACAACGTCAAGCGCAGATGCAGCGGGCGCGGGACGGCCAATCGAAACTTTCTGGGTTTCGTGCGCCCTATCGGTGATCCTTGAGCTCTGCAGCAAGTCGCGCGATTTCCGCGTCGTCGGGCGCCATCTCGGCGAGCGTGCTCGCCACGGGCGCGGCGCGCTTTACATCCTCGGCCTGAATCGCGTCCTGCAACTCGAGTTGCAAAATATCCATGTCGTAAGGAAATCGTCGCAACGCCTTGTCGAGAAGCGCGCGGGATTCTTGCTCGCGTCCCAGCGATTGCAGCGCGACTATATTCACATAGGCGTAGCGCGACTCGTCGGGCGCCAATTCGACGGCGCGGCCAAGCTCCGAAATCGCTTCGTCATATCTCCTCTGCCGCACCAGACTCAAACCCAGCGCGTGATGGCCGGCGGCGGCGTCGGGAGAAATAGCAATCGCCTTGCGCAAAACCTGTTCGCTTTCCGCTTCCTTTCCCTGCCCGCGATAAAGGTCTGCGAGATTGACGGATAGCGGCGCCGCAGCAGGTTCGAGCTTCAGGCCTGCGAGATATTCCGCCTCGGCTTCCGCAGGCTTGCCACGACGAAGGAGGAACATTCCAAGATTGGCGCGCCCCTCCGGCCGGTCTGCAATCAGCCTCTGGCTCGCTTCATATTCAGCCCAGGCCGCTTCGAGACGCGAGGCGTCTTCCTTCGAAAGCGTGTCGGCAGGCTGGTCCGCCAACGCAACCGCCGCCTCGATGCGAATGGCGCGCACAGGGTCCGACAATAGAGGTTCCACACGACGCCAACGCTGATCGAGCGGCAGTGATGGCGACAGCGCGCGCACCGCGGCCATGCGCACAATAGGATCAGGATCAGAGAGCGCCTTGTTCGTCGCCTGTTCCACCGACATCGAGGGCAATCTTTGCGCTTCGGAAATTGCAGTCGCACGCGCGACGGCGGGCGTCGATGCGTCGTTGGCGAGTTTCAACAGAAGTTCTCGCGCGGACGGCTCCCCCAACCGCGCCTTGTGAAACGCCTCCGCCCAGTGCTGATAGCCCTTGCGAACCGGCCCATGCCATTGCTCGATTGCGTTCGCCGCCCAGCTTGCGGATCTATCCTTATGGCAGGCGTTGCAGCTATTTGGCGTGCCGAGCGTAACGGAAAGGTCGGGTCGCGGAATACGGAAAGAATGGTCATGACGCTCATCGACGACCATGTAGGTACGCGCGGGCATGTGGCATGAAACGCAATCCGGCGCGCCCGGCCCGCTCTTGTGGCCGGTATGCGTCGCAGAAGAGAAGCGTTCTGCTTGATGGCATTGCCCGCAAACGTCCGCGCGCGCGGCCTTTAGCCTGCCCGAATGCGGATCGTGACAATCGCTGCAATTGACGCCCCTCGCATACATCAAACTCTGTTTGAAAAGATGATCATTGAAGACTTCGTCCTTCATCTGGCCGTCGTCCTCGAAAAGATCATGGGTCAGCAATGCAGGCGCATGCGTGTCCTCGAGCGGCTTGCCGGGGCGCCAGTCTTCAGTGAGCTGGCCACGTCTCGAATGGCAGCGAGCGCATAATTCCACTTCGTCGCCAATCGGGCGCGACGCAGATTGCGCAGGGCTGCCGGTCTTCTCGTCAGGCGACCAGTCGATATGGGGTCGACGCGCATGCGCCGCTGCGAAACCCTGGTTTTTCGCGAGTGGATTGCGAGCGCCTTTCGCCCAGTCGACATGACCAGAGGCGCCCCCGTGGCAAGCTTCGCAGCCAACGCCCAACTCTGAGAAGCTGGTCCGAAAGCGATCCTTCTTCGCGTCATAATTTTTGTGTAGATCGGACGTGTGACACTCCGCGCACATGAAGTTCCAGTTCTGCATGGAGCGGGTCCAATGCAGCGGATCGGAACTCGGCGTCGCCTGATCGGGGTAGAGATGGAACCAGCGCTGGCCGCCAGAGTCCTTTGGTCGCGTATCCCATGCCCAGGGCAGGGCCTGCAGGCGCCCGTCCGGAAAAGTCACGAGATATTGCTGCAAGGGCTCGACGCCGAAAGTATGACTGACCTCGAAGCGCGCCGTCTTGCCGTCGCGCCCGTCCGTTTCGACGACAAAACGGCCGCCGTCACGGAGGAATTTTCCTTTCGAGCCGTGGCTTTCGGCCGTCGCATTGTTGAAGTCGCCGCGCACGGTCTCCGTGGTCGCGGGCGCCATCGCAGCTGCGTGATGGGACTTTTTCCACGCGGCGCTCTCCGCCGGGTGACAGCCGGCGCAAGTCTCTGAACCTGCATGAGACGAGCCCGGTGACGTCGCTGAAGTCTGCTGCGCCAATGCGCTGCATGCGGGTCCGAAGAAAATCCATAGCGCAGCGACGATGAAGGCCACAACTCGGGAAATCTCTTGCGCGATGGTCATATCATTCCCTGAAACCGAGTATCTTCGCGCGTCGTTCAAATACGCGACGAGTCATTCTCACTCGCCTGTCGACGCTTGCAAAGAGCGATCGAGACTCTCCCCCCGAGAAAATCGAGGCTGAACGAAGCCGAACGAGGCAGCGCGGCTTGTTGAAGCGAAGCCCCCGACCCGTTATGGCGACTGGAAGGCCCTTTTTTCAATGGAAATCGTCGCGAGGCTCTTTGGCGTCTGGCGCGACCTTGTCAAGAAGCTACGCGCCCCTTTTCAGTTCAATCTGCGGCGTAACCCCTCGGAATGTGCGCAGCATAATTTGAAGAAATGTAGCGACCGGCTTCTGGAACAGCCATTTATAGTTGCGCCGACGCAGCCGATTGCACCTAAATGACTGTTGTCAAAAAAGGAATACCGGCTAAGTCCGACGGGAAACCGACAGCGCCGCTGCGCAACCTTGCGCGGCGGCTTTGTCGTCGGCAATCGAATCCCGACTGTGGGTTCGTCGCCGGTTTCGATTACTGCTTGTCGCGCTCTTCCTTGAAGAGCACGTCGAGCGCATGAATGATCTTTTGATCACGATGCGCCTTACAGTAGACGATCAGCTCGTGCTCCAGACCCTTCGAGCGGGTCATGTGATAGTAGTGCTTCTTCGCGAGGCCGTTGTACCAACCGGAATACCAGAATGCGAGGGCGTTGGCGTCTTCCTGATAGGTGTTTGCGAGTTGGTCGCAGGTGAGTGCTTGAACATCGAGATAGCCATTCTTGTCGACATATGTGTCGAGCCCGACGGCGGCTGAGGCCGACTCAGCCATGATCGAGATCATGGCTGCAACGGTCAGAGTTGCAAAGCGCATATTCTTTCTCCCACTCGTGTGCGGTGAATTTTTGACATTCCACAGCTATGGTCCGGCGTGGCCAGCCCGTCCGACTGTTTAGCGATGTTAGAGAAAAGGGGCTATCCGCTTTTTGATAGACGAAAGCATATTTTCATTTGACGACAGGTGCGCCGATTAATGTAAACAGGCGACGCTCTTCTGTTTCGTGGCTAGCCTTTCACATCATAAGAAATCACATCAACCGAATGGCGCGCGGGGCGCCTCGAGATTCGGCCGTTACGACGACAAATTGCGTCAGGACACAATGCATTCGCCAAAGCGCATGGCGCTGTCTTGAAGTGGAGTCGGAAAACGATTGACTCCGATGATGCTCAACTCACGCTCTATCATCACGAACGACGATGTCTGCCTGCACTATCTGACAGCCGGACGCGGCAGACCCATGGTTCTTGCTTTGGGCTGGTCGCAAACTGCGGCAATGTTCACGCAGTTGCTGGATGATCTATCAAAAGACTACACAGTCATCGCCTTCGACATGCGCGGTCATGGCGCGTCGGAAAAGCCGGATTGCGGCTATCGCATAGCATGGTTCGCCGCCGATGCGGCTGGTGTAATTGCCAAGTTCGACCTCGACGGCGCGATATTGTTTGGCCATCCGATGGGGTGCGCGGTCATATCGAGCTACCTCGAAATGTTCGGCAGAGATTGCGTCTCCCGACTGGCGCCCATCGACCAGGCGCCTGTTGTCACGGCATGGCCGGATTGGAGCGACTGTCGAGATTTTTGAAGAGCAGGAAGGAGACAGTCATATCATGTGACTCGAAAACCCAACGAAATTCCTTCGTTCAATCCGCGCATTTCTCGCGTGACGCATTGGGAGAAGCGATTGCGGACGCAATGTCATTTTCCCAAGCCTTCGATCTCCATCAGGACAAATATGTCCAGCGCGGAAATGTCGCCGCCTGACCCAGCGCTCGACCGGACGAGTCCGTCACATTCCAGATCGTCACGTCATGGATGTTGAAGCGCCGACCGGTCGCACTGATACGAACGCCTTCATAAGCGCTGACATATCCCTTGCGGGCCGTTTCCGCCAGCAGGCGCTCGCGCGATTCCCTCAACATCGGCTCGGCCGTCAATCGGGACGGGGTGGAGACGAGATCCTCCGGTGTCATTTCCCATAAGAGCAAGGCTTGTCGGTTGCCGTAATTGAGAACAGGATCCTGTTCGGTTCCGTGCGACACCACTACGAAGGGCGCAAGAAACAGGCGCTCCGCCTCGTCGTGCGGGTCACCGCCTCTCTCAATCAACTCCAGGCCAGTCCGTTCACGAAACGAATCCAGTAGCGCCGCTGAATGCGCTATCCATCGATTCAGGAATTCGGCGGGCAAAGAAGCGGCGGCTGGCTGTTGGTCATAGTTGGACATTCTTCGATCAGTTCCCAGTGTTGTCTTTCAGCGTGGCGAGGATCGCCGCGGATCCCACTCGCTTCCCGGTTCGCAACAGGGGCGGAACCGGAAAACTGTCGAAGCGGCAAAGAGGACAAGATTATTGATGAAGCGCTCTCAAGTCACGCTTTCGGCCCACCCTCGAAAAATTTGTCGTCGCCGAATTCCCGAGTCAACGCTGATAAGCTTGTCAAAGCGTTGACATTTTATCAATGGAAACTTCGACGCCTATCTTTGCGTAAGGCGATGGCGTAGCATCTGTGGCGATCCCCTCGTGGAGGACGGCGTCGCCATGCTCAGTGTCTTTTGTTCACCGGCGCGTTATGTGCAGGGACGCGAGGCAACGCGATTTCTCGCCTCGGAATTGCAGAGATTGGGTCTTGTCGGCAAGACGCTCATCATCGCAAGCCGCAGTCCACGCGAAGTTCTCTTCCCCGTCTGGCAAGCGACATTTTCTGTCTGTGAACTGAGTTTTGAAATTCTCGATTTTGGCGGCGAATGCTCTTTTGTGGAGATTGCGCGCGGGAAAGATGAGGCGCGTCGGGTCGGGGCATCGCTCATTATCGGCGTCGGCGGCGGGAAGGTTCTCGATACGGCGAGAGCCGTCGCGAGCGAGCTCTGCTTGCCCATCGCATGTTGCCCGACGACGGCGTCGAGCGACGCTCCATGCAGCGCATTGTCCGTTGTTTACACCGAGAAAGGCGTCTTTGAAAAATGTCTCTATTACCGGCGAAACCCGGATCTTGTCCTCGTCGACACGAGCATTATTGCAAAGGCCCCGGTTCGTCTGCTGATTTCAGGCATGGGTGACGCGCTTGCGACCTATTTCGAGGCGGAGGCCTCGATCCGCGCCCATAAGAAAAATGTTGTCGGGGGATCGAGCACGCTCGCGGCCGCCGCGATTTCAGAACTTTGCTACCGCACTTTGTTGAAGGATGGCGTCGCTGCGGTTGCCGCCGCTCGGGCTGGCGTGGTGACTCCCGCTTTCGAGCGTATCGTCGAGGCAAACACATTGCTATCGGGTCTAGGTTTCGAGTCGGCCGGCCTCGCAGTCGCGCATTCGGTGCACAACGGGTTGACGGCCGCTCCCGAAACGCATGATCGACTTCATGGCGAGAAAGTCGCCTTCGGAACGCTTGTTCAACTTGTTCTGGAGGGCAGGGACTCCGGGCTCCTGAACGAAGTCTTGGGCTTTTGCCTTTCGGTCGGATTGCCGACGACGCTTGCGGAACTCGGGCTGGAGGCTATGTCGATGGAACAAGCCCGCGCGATTGCGGAGCGGGCGGTCGCCGAAGGCGAGAGCGCGCACAATGAGCCTTTCGAGGTCACCGCTCAAATGGTGATGGATGCGATGTTCGCCGCGGACAGTTTGGCAAAATCAGTGAAGGCGGGAGAGTGCGTGTAACGCGCTCGTGTCGCGTGATGGCGGGAGACTTGGGCGCTTTTGTGTACAACCAGTTTGTCGGTTTAAAGCGCGGCTGTAAGTAAGATTTACATTTGCGCGGCGGGAGAGTTGTCCATCAGCGTCATGATCGGCAATCTTTCGAAGGCGCAGGATGCGCCCGTGAACTGAAATTTGCCGCAATCCGGCCTCTATTAGCGAGGATCGGTTCGCTCACTTTCAAGAGGTATGCAATGTCCTTCTCATGGCTTTCTGGCCGTCTCTGCGCTGTTTCGCTGATCGCCGCGTTGGTTCCGATGGCTGCGTCGGCGCAATCGGCGAAAGTCGGTTCGCTGGTGTGCCATATTTCCGGCGGCGTCGGGATGATCCTTATGGAGAACCAGGCGCTCGACTGCGTGTATCAGGATGCGTCGGGCGCTCCGCCTCAGCATTATATCGGCCGTCTCACCAATGTCGGCTTGAACATCGGAATCAGCGGTCCGGGGCAGCTTGTGTGGGGTGTCGTAGCGGCCACGAACAGTGTGGCGCCGGGCGCTCTCGCCGGCGACTATGTCGGCGCCCAGGGCAATGTCGCTGTCGGCGCCGGCGCAGGGGGCGCGGTGCTCGTTGGCGGCTCCAACAAGACGATTTCGCTGCAGCCGATTTCTGTCTCCGCGGATACGGGCCTCAATCTCTCGGCCGGAATCGGCAACATCAGCCTACAGTATATGCCCGTAACGCCGCCCCCGCCTGCGGCCGCCGCTGCGGCTCCGGCTCCGCGCAAGAAGGGCCGCCATTGAGCGCTGGCCGCTCAATAGTCGCTGCATAAGCCGCGCCCCCGCCGCCTGTTTTCAGGCGGCGGGGGCGCCTCGCGCTCTGATGGTTGATTGCGGTGCGAGAGAGAGCTGACAGTCGGCAGGAGTCCTCTCGGAACGCGTCGGCGATACTGCGCGTTCGGTCGTGCAGGAGGGCAATGCTACCCGCTCCTCTGGTGACGCGGTTGCGTTCTGCGCGGGAGTGTCTTCGTTGTCTGCGTAACTTTTTCAAGTCGCTAAAAAATAGCCCGGGCGCGTTCAGCGCTCGGGCGGCCTCAATCTTGGAATCACCGCTCGCAACGTGTCCGAGCGATAAAGCCTTTACAGACCTTGCACCGCCGCCGCAGCATTAGCGACGATGATCTCGGTTCCGATCGAAAATTAAGCAAGCACTGCCGCTGAAGCTTTTTATCCCGGAGGCCAGCGGACGAAACCGCTCTGAGCGTGAGCCAGGACGACGCGCGCGCCAACTGGGAGATTGAAGCGGTCATTGGCTGTTATGGTGATAACGATCATCTCGACAAGGCGCTGGCGGCATGACCATGCAGGTCAACAAGGTTTATCGTGTCATGACGATCGATCGCGGCGCTGGACAACTTGGCGAAAGCGTCGACTTACTTCACGAAGTCGTGAATGGAGTGGACATGGAGGAGGCGAGCATCGCATGGAAAGAAATCGTCTCGCCCATGCGACCGGCGACCCAATCAACGCCATCCTCGCCCCGCCGGCTATAACTTCCGGCGACTGCTCGCATGGCGGGCGCTTTCGTAGGCGCTCTTCCTTGCCAGACCGGGTCCCGCGACTCACTCAGAAAATCATCCCGTCGCCGCGTAATCAGCGTTCTTCACAAGCGACGGGCTAACCCCATCCTGCTTTCGCGTTCGTCGGCCATGTCCGGTAACGCCTTTTCCTTATGACGCTGAATTCCGACTGGCTGAAATTCGCGACGCATTGATTTCATTGGCGCATGGCAGAGGACAAAAAGAGTAAACTTCTCCCGGTGGACCGTCGTCTTCCGAAGCCCTTTTAACGAACTGACAAGGGGGGTGTCGCCGTTGGTTATGCCGGCAGCATGACCACCTTCGTCTTGACCGGCGTTCGCGAATAGAGGTCGAGCATGTCCTGACTGAGGAGGCCGGTACAGCCGCTCGTAATGGCGGTCCCGATCGTCTCTGGGTCGCTCGTGCTGTAGATCGTGAAGACTGTGTAGACGCCGTTTTTATAGAGATAGAGCACTCGGGCGCCGAGCGGATTGTCGAGCCCTCCCGGCATGCCGGCGGCATATTTGCGCGCTTCCGGCTGGCGTGCGATCATCTCCTTGGGCGGCGTCCAGACGGGCCACTCGGCCTTGCGTCCGACATAAACTTCACCGTTCCACCGGAACCCGGGTCGGGCGACATTGGCTCCATAGCGGGTGGCCTTTCCGTCGCCTTCGATGCGGTAAACAAAGTAATTGCCGGGATCGACGATAATCGTGCCGGGCGCCTCTTTGGTGTCGTAGCGCACTGTCTGGCGCAAAAATTTCGGATTTATCTTGCTGATATCAACCGCCGGGATCGGGAACTTCTCGTCGGGGACCAGCGCGTAGAACTTCGCCGCCTCGGCGCGCAGCATGTCGTCTGACGACACACAACCGGCGAGCCCCAGCGCGCCGAGTCCGGCCGCGGAGCCGGACAGAAACGACCGGCGGTTCAGACGCCCCGACTGAAGTCCAGGCAGAGCCCCCTCGATTCTTTCGCCAGTATCGGCAATCCCATCGCCCATGATCATGATTTCGGAGTTTCCCATGTCCTGTCGCCCGGCCAGAGAATGCTCCGGCACTTACCCGCTGAACGTCTTTGCCGAGCTTAAAATGCCATCACTTGCTTTCGGGTATGTGAACGTCGGCGTTTCTCGGTAATGAGTCAGGACTCTTTCGTCCGCACGGGGAAACAGCGGTTCCCCGGAAACTTGGCGCGCCCAAGGGGATTCGAACCCCTGTTTTCGCCGTGAAAGGGCGACGTCCTAGGCCTCTAGACGATGGGCGCGGGCCGCTCGGCCGCGTTGCGGCGGAGCGAGGGCTGTATAGATGGGCGCGGGGCGCAAGACAAGCCCTTGCCGACCGTTTGCGCGCGCGAGCCGGAGGTCCTAAAGCTCGCGGCGATGCTGACCGTCAATGATCTCACTTACCGGCTGGGCGACCGCCTGCTTTTCGAACACGCCAGCGTGTTTCTGCCTGGCCGCTCGCGCGCGGGGTTCGTTGGCCGCAACGGCGCGGGCAAGACCACGCTCTTTCGGCTCATATGCGAGGAGATCGCTCCCGAATCAGGAACCATCTCGCTCCCGTCGCGCACACGCCTCGGGCGGGTCGAGCAGGAGGCGCCGGGCGGGCCGACCAAGCTCATCGACTTCGTGCTGGCGGCCGACATCGAGCGCGCCGAACTTTTTGCGCGCGCCGAGACCTCGCATGACGCGCATGACATCGCCGAGATACAGACGCGCCTTGCGGATATAGACGCCCATTCCGCGCCCGCCCGCGCCGCGGCGATTCTCCATGGCCTCGGCTTCGACGCCGCCGCGCAGCAGCGTCCATTGTCGGAGTTTTCCGGCGGCTGGCGCATGCGGGTGGCGCTTGCGGCAGTGCTGTTCTCCCAGCCCGACCTGCTGCTCCTCGACGAACCGACAAACTATCTCGATCTCGAGGGCACGCTCTGGCTTGTCGACTATCTCTCGCGCTATCCGGCGAGCGTGCTGGTCATCAGTCACGACCGCGATCTGCTGGATGACGTGGCGACGCATATCCTGCATCTCGAGCGCGGCAGGCTGACGCTCTACAAAGGCGATTATTCCTCATTCGAGAAACAGCGGCGCGAGGCGCAAATTCTTGCCGCCAAGGGCGCCAGGAAGGCGGAGGAGCAGAGGAAACACCTGCAGGCCTTCGTCGACCGCTTCCGCGCCAAGGCCACCAAGGCGCGGCAGGCGCAGTCCCGTCTCAAGATGCTCGAAAAGATGGAGCCGATCGCGGCGATCGTGGACGACAGCGTTTTGCCGATCCATTTGCCGTCGCCGGAAAAGCCGCTGTCGCCGCCGATCATCGCGCTCGACAAGGTTTCCATCGGCTATGGCGAGCGTGTGGTGCTGTCGCGGCTGACCCTGTCGCTCTCCAACGACGATCGGATTGGCCTGCTGGGCGCAAACGGCAATGGCAAATCGACCTTCGCCAAGCTGCTCGGCGGGCGCCTTTCGCCCATGTCTGGGAATATGGTGCGGGCGGCGAAGCTGGAGGCGGGGTTTTTCGCCCAGCATCAGGTGGACGATCTCAACGAGCAGGACACGCCCTACCTCATTTTCTCGCGGCTGATGCCGGACGCGCCAGAGGCGAGGGTGCGGGCGCGGGCGGCGCAGACGGGTTTTTCCGGCGCGCGCGCCGACACCAGGGTCGCGCATCTCTCTGGTGGCGAAAAGGCGCGGCTGCTTCTCGGCGTCGCCTCATTCAACGCCCCGCATCTGCTGATCCTCGACGAGCCGACCAACCACCTCGATATCGACAGCCGCGCCGCGTTGATCGAGGCCATCAATGAATATGAGGGAGCGGTGGTGCTGGTCTCGCACGACCGCTATCTGCTGGAAGCCTGCGCCGATCGCCTGTGGCTCGTCGACGGCGGCACGGTGAAGGCCTTCGACGGCGATATGGATGAATACGCCAGGCTGGTGCTGTCGAAAACCAAAGGCGAGGAGCCGAAACGCGAAGCGCCGCCCCAAGCGTCGGCGCCCGAGGCTCCGCGACGGCGCGACGCCGGCTTTTACAGGCGCCGGCTTGCGGCGGCTGAGGAAAAAGTCGAAAAGTTCACCCAGCTCCTCGCCCGTGTCGACGAAGCGCTCGCCGCTCCCGACGCCTTTTCACGTAATCCGCAGGAAGCCTCGAAGCTCGCGGCGCAGCGCGAGGAACTGGCGAAAGCGCTGGCGGCGGCCGAGGAGCAGTGGCTGGAGCTGGCGGCCGAAGCGGAAGGGTCGTGAGCCTGTCGCGAGCCGCAGCCGCCGGCTCGGGAAAAATCGGATGCGACAAGTTGCGCGCCACCGCGCCCGCGGTCGGCGCCGCGGCCAAAGCGCTACGGCTTATCCGCCGTTCAGTAGTCGCCGCTTCCGACCAGAGGATGGATGCCGCCGGAGCCGCCGCGACTTTGGCGCTGAGCGGGCGCCCGCTTTTGTTTTGCAACTTGCACGATCGAGTCCGCTTTCGACAGCGAAACCGAATTATGGCTGAGCGCCGGCAGCGCTGAGGCCGGGGGCGCGCAAATCGCGCAAATGAATATCGCTGCAAGAAAATAACGCATGTCGTCGCTCCTTCGGGGCGAGGGGCTCTCGGGGCCGCCATATACTTAACACATATTGTCTCCGTCGTGGAGGAAGAACTCCCCTTACGGCCGGTCCGACGGAACCGATGCTTGGGCGCTTTGCTTTGCGCGGTCCTTCGTCTTCATCCCGCCAGATCCGCAAACTCCGGGTGCCGCTTCAGATAGGCAATCACGAAGGAGCACGTCGCACGGACCTTCAGCCCGCGCTCGCGCGCCGTCAGCAGCGCTTCATGGATCAGCTTCGATGCGGCGCCGCGTCCCTGCAGGGCGGGAGGCGTCTCGGTGTGAAAGAAGGTCATCACGCCGTCGTCGACACGATATTCCGCGAGAGCGATAGCCCCGTCGATTTCAAGTTCGAAGCGGCTACGCGCGGGATTGTCGCGCACAGCGCCGAAATTCTTCTCGCTCATCCTGTCCTCCTGCCGGCCCATGATCGTCAATCGGAGGCGGGGGGTCAAAAGGAAAGGCCGCGGGGTCGCCCGCGGCCTCGAAAGGGCATTGGCGGACCAGACTATTTGGCGCCCGCGCCGCGTGTAACCGCTTCCATCACGCGGTCGAGGTTGAAGCTGCCCGGCTTCTGGCGCGGCGGAAACTCCTTGAAGCTTTGCAACCATTGCCCGACGTATCCGGCCGCTGGCGCGATCATGAACATGCGATCGAGATACCATCGCTGGTAGCCGACCGCGTTCTCCTCCTCCGCGCGCTCGAACGGGTCCATGCGCAGATTCGTCAGCAAAGGCGCCCGCAACTCCTCGAAGGGCGTCTGCCAGACCTTCAGGCCAACCGCGTTTTGCTTGAGGAATGTCACTTTCATGTTCTGGTAGCGCATTGCGGCGACGGAGCCGTCGTCGGTCCAGTAGATGAACTCCTTGCGCGGCCATTCCGCCTCGCCTTTCAGCGCCGGCAGCAGATTGTAGCCGTCGAGATGGACCTTGTAGTTGCGGCCGCTGATGCGCTTGCCCTTCAGCAGTTCGGATTTGATATCCGGGTCCCCCGCCGCCGCAAGCAGCGTCGTCGCCATGTCCTCATGGGCGGCGATCTCATTGCTGATCGTGCCGGGCTTGATCACGCCCGGCCAGCGGATGACCGTCGGAACGCGATAGCCGCCTTCCCAGTTCGTATTCTTCTCGCCGCGGAACATGGTCGTGCCGCCGTCGGGCCAGGTGAAGGTCTCGGCACCATTATCGGTCGAATACATCACGATCGTGTTGTCTTCGATTCCGAGCTCCTTCAGCTTGGCGAGCAATTGTCCCACCATCGCGTCGTGCTCGATCATGCCGTCGGCATAGACCCCGAGGCCGCTCTTGCCCTCGGATGCGGGCTTGAGATGCGTGAAGATGTGCATCCGGGTCGAGTTCCACCAGATGAAGAAGGGCTTGTCCTCCTTCACGGCCTTCTCCATGAAGCCGAGCGCCGCAGCGGTGGTTTCCTCGTCCACCGTCTCCATGCGCTTGCGGGTCAGCGGACCCGTGTCCTCGATCTTGCCGCCGGCGAAGCTGTGAATGACGCCGCGCGGGCCGAATTTCTTCTTGAAATCGGGATTTTTCGGATAATCCGGGTTCTCCGGCTCTTCCTCGGCGTTCAGGTGATAGAGATTGCCGTAGAACTCGTCGAAGCCGTGGTTCGTGGGCAGCATGTCGTCGCGATCGCCGAGATGGTTCTTGCCGAACTGGCCTGTCACATAGCCAAGCGGCTTGAGGAGCCCGGCGATGGTCGGGTCTTCCTTCTTCATGCCCTCCGGCGCGCCGGGGAGGCCTACCTTGGTGAGGCCGGTGCGAATTGGCGACTGGCCGGTGATGAAGGCGGCGCGGCCGGCGGTGCAGCTCTGCTGGCCATACCAGTCGGTGAACATCGCGCCCTCCCGCGCGATGCTGTCGATGTTGGGCGTCCGGTAGCCCATCATGCCGTTATTGTAGGCGCTGACGTTGAACTGGCCGATGTCGTCGCCCCAGATAATGAGAATGTTGGGCTTTTTCGACGTTTGTTGCTCGGCGCGAGGAGCCGATGATGTAATGATTGGAGAGACGAGCGTCATAG
The DNA here is from genome assembly GCF_000188155.2 of Methylocystis sp. ATCC 49242. Classification (NCBI taxonomy): domain Bacteria; kingdom Pseudomonadati; phylum Pseudomonadota; class Alphaproteobacteria; order Hyphomicrobiales; family Methylocystaceae; genus Methylocystis; species Methylocystis sp. ATCC 49242. The sequence continues at coordinate 1,355,313 of NZ_KE124774.1, read as the reverse complement.
CAGCCAGTAATATATACGCTTTCTTCATAAGATTGACCTCCCCCGAAGCAAGTGTTGACAATAATAGCTCGCTTCATCATGGATGGGCATAATATAGGCTGTGTGTCCGGCCTATCGATAAAAAGTTTAGGCCTGTTCCGGGATGGTGAAGAAATCCGCTCACTTGCGTTTTCCCTCGCGACGGGCTTCAACGGCCCCCGAGAGCGTGAGCCTCGCGCCGTTTCCTTTAGCGGCGGACGGGCTATGCTCGCCCACCTTTCCGATTCGCCCGACTGGAAGACGACATGCGCCTGTCCCGATATTTCCTGCCCATACTGCGCGAGACGCCGAAGGAAGCCGAGATCGTCTCGCACCGGCTGATGCTGCGGGCGGGGCTCATCCGGCAGGAATCGGCCGGCATCTACGCATGGCTGCCGCTCGGACTGAAAGTTCTCAACAATATCACGAGAATCATTCGGGAGGAGCAGAATCGCGCCGGGGCAATAGAGTGTCTCATGCCGACGATCCAGTCGGCGGACCTCTGGCGCGAATCAGGCCGCTACGACGCCTATGGCAAGGAGATGCTGCGCATCACCGACCGCCACGACCGCGAGATGCTCTTCGGCCCCACCAATGAGGAGATGATCACGGAGATCTTCCGGGCCTATGTGCGCTCCTACAAGGACTTGCCGCTCAATCTCTATCACATCCAATGGAAGTTCCGCGACGAGGTGCGCCCGCGTTTCGGCGTCATGCGCTCGCGCGAATTTCTCATGAAGGACGCCTATTCCTTCGACCTGACGGCGGAGGCCGGGCGCCATTCCTACAACAGGATGTTCGTGGCCTATCTGCGCACCTTCGCGCGCATGGGTTTGACCGCCATTCCGATGGCCGCCGAATCCGGCCCGATCGGCGGCAATCTGAGCCATGAGTTCATCATCCTTGCCGAGACCGGCGAGAGCGAGGTCTTCTGTCACAAGGACTTCCTGTCCTTCGCGCCGCCGCCGGCCAATGTCGATTTCGACGACGCGCCCGCGCTGGAGGAGATCGTCGGCAAATGGACGAGCCGATACGCCGCTACGAGCGAGATGCACGACGCCGCGGCCTATGAGGCTGTGCCCGAAGCCTCGCGGGTTTCCGCCCGAGGCATCGAGGTCGGCCATATTTTCTACTTCGGGACGAAGTATTCCGAGCCGATGAAGGCCGTCGTCAACGGCCCGGACGGCAAGGAGGTCGTCGTGCAGATGGGTTCCTACGGCATCGGCCCGTCGCGTCTCGTCGCGGCGATCATCGAGGCGGGTCACGACGAGGCCGGCATCGTCTGGCCGGAGCAGGTCGCGCCCTTCCATGTCGGCGTCGCGGATCTCAAGGTCGGGGATGCGAACACCGGAAGGGTTTGCGGCGACCTCGTCCAGCAGCTCGAAAACGCCGGGCTCGACGTCTTGCATGACGATCGCGACGAGCGCCCCGGCGCGAAATTCGCCACGCTCGACCTCATCGGCCTGCCCTGGCAGATACTCGTCGGGCCGAAGGGCCTCGCCGAGGGCAGGGTGGAGGTGAAGCGTCGCCGCACCGGCGAGCGTGAGCTGCTCTCTCCCGAGGACGTCGTCGCGCGGATCGTCGAGGCGGTCAAGCAGGCGCGCGCATGAGCGACAGCGCGGAAGCCGTTACGTCGACGGCGAAGGGCGCCGGGGCCTTCTCGGCCTTCGAATGGATGGTGGCGTTGCGCTATCTGCGCGCGCGCCGCGCCGATGGCTTCGTTTCGGTCATCGCCGGTTTCTCGTTTCTCGGCATCATGCTCGGCGTCGCGACGCTGATCGTCGTCACCTCGGTGATGAACGGTTTCCATCGCGAGCTGATGGACAAGATCATGGGCATCAACGGCCACGCGTTCCTGCAGGCCGTCGAGACGCCTTTCACCGATTGGGACGACGTCGCCGGCAAGACCGAGAAAGTTCCGGGCGTGAAGCTCGCGATTCCGATGGTCGAGGGTGCGGCGGGCATATCGACGCAATTTGGTCAGTCGGGCGTGCTTGTGCGCGGCGTGCGTGAGAAGGACATCATGCGCCTCCCGGGCGTCACCGGCAATGTGAAGGATGGTTCGTTCAAGGGTTTCGACGCCGGCGAGAGCGTTGCGATCGGCCAGCGTCTGGCGGAGAATCTCGGCGTCGCCGTCGGCGACAAGGTGAGCCTGCTCATCGCCAAGGGCGCGCAGACGCCTTTTGGCGTCGCGCCGCGCATCAAGGCCTACAAGGTTGCGGCGATCTTCTCGATCGGCATGTCGGAGTTCGACAACGTCTTCGTCTATATGCCGCTTGCCGAGGCGCAGGCCTTCTTCAACAAGGACAATGAGGCGACGGTCGTCGAGGCCTTCGTCGACGACCCGGAGCAGATGGACGCCTTTCGCGCAAATCTCGAAAAGGCGGTCACGCGGCCGATCATCGTCACCGACTGGCGACAGCGCAACAAGACCTTCTTCGACACGCTGCAGGTCGAGAAGAACATACTCTTCATCATCCTGACGCTGATCGTCATCGTCGCGGCCTTCAACATCATCTCCGGCCTGACCATGCTGGTGAAGGACAAGACGCAGGACATCGCCATCCTGCGGACGATCGGCGCGACGCGGGGAGCGGTGCTGCGCGTCTTCCTCATCATCGGGGCGTCGATCGGCGTTCTCGGCACGATCGCGGGTTTCGTGCTCGGGCTGCTGCTCGCCAAGAATCTCGATTCGATTCGCGTCCTGCTCAACAGGACGCTCGACGCCAATCTGTTTCCAGCCGAATTTTATTTCCTCTCGCGACTGCCGGCCATCGTCGATTCGCGTGAAGTGACGATGATCGTCGTCATGACGCTGGTCATCGCCATTCTCGCCTCGATCTATCCCGCCTGGAAGGCCGCCTCGCTCGACCCGATCGAAGCGCTCCGGCACGAGTAAGCGCAATGACCGAAGCCGTCCTCGAATTGCGCAACATCGCGCGCCATTACCGCGAAGGCGAAGCGCGGCTCGACATTCTCGTCGACATCAACCTGTCGATTTACCCGGGCGAGACGGTGGCGCTGGTCGCGCCATCGGGCGCCGGCAAGTCGACCCTGCTGCATATCGCCGGACTCCTGGAGCGGCCTGACGGCGGCGAGGCGCTCATCAATAATGCGCCGACCTCGCGCATGAGCGACGCGGAGCGCACCGGGCTGCGGCGCTCGGCGATCGGCTTCATCTATCAGTTTCACCATCTGCTGCCGGAGTTCTCGGCGCTCGAGAACATTGCGCTGCCGCAGATGATAAACGGGCTCGATCCGAAGGAAGCGCGCGCTCGCGCGCAGCAATTGCTGGATTATCTGCGTCTCGGCGCGCGCGCGTCGCACCGGCCGTCGGAACTTTCTGGAGGCGAGCAGCAGCGTGTCGCCATCGCGCGCGCGGTCGCCAATGCGCCGCATCTTCTTCTGGCTGACGAGCCGACGGGAAATCTCGATCCGCGCACGGCGGAGCATGTCTTCGCGACGCTGATGGCGCTCGCCCGCAACACCGGGCTGGCGGCGCTGATCGCGACGCATAATCTTGAGCTGGCGGAACAAATGGACCGCCGCGTAACATTACGCGACGGTCGCATCGAGGACTTGCCCTGAAGCCTCAGGCCTTTGCGGCCGGCTTCTTGTCGACGAAGGCCTTCTTGTACCAGAGGCCGAAGCCGACGAGCGCCAGAGCGCCGAAGAAGACGGCGATGGTGAGGTCCTTGGTGGCGGTCAGGCCGACCGAGAAGGGGAAGCGCGCGACATATTCCTTGGTGCCGTCGTCGCTTCTGGCCTTCACGATGCCGATATATTTCCCTTCGTTGACGAAGTTGTGGTCGAAGGTCAGCGTGCCGGTCCTGTACTTCTTCGGCGCCGAATAATATTCCGTATTGGCTTCGAGATTCTCGTTGTCATCCTTTTGGCCGACGTCGCGCAGCACGCGCATCTCGAGATTCATGTCACGCAACTCGTCCTGCTGGGCGTCGAGCGTGATGATCGTCGGGCCGGCGTCCGGAATGTCGTCGCAGAACTGCTCGCGTGACTTGGCGGGCTGATAGCCGGTGAAGCTCATCGTGTCCGGGCCGATCTTCATCAGGCACTGGCCCTGGTTGGACCCCACGTCGCCATGCGCGTGAGCCTGCGCCACCCATCCGAGCGTCGCCATCGTCATGACGGCGAGAAAGCGCATCTTCATTCCTTTTCTCCCTTTCGAATAATTCGGCCGCTTCTTTTTCTGCCGAGCGGTTTTGGTCTCCAATCGACGCGCCGTTGGAACATGCGCCCCGAGACGCTCCCAGCTGACAGACCGCCCGCCGAGGCGCCGTCGGCGCGACGCGGGGCCGGGTAGCAGCTGAAAGTTATCTTATATCAAGGATCGCCGCCTGTCCCGCGACCTTCAGCCACACGGGGGCCTCATTCGGACCGCGCGCTTCTTTGGCGGCAAGTCCGAATGATTAAAAAATTTAACGATATTTAACGAAAATTAACCGCTTTTACGGGTTTCGGATTAATGCTTAGTTTACGCTGTCTTCAGCCGTTCCGCCCCCCGGAGTCGAGGCATGACCGTAGTTTTTTCCAATGATTCTAGGTTGTTGCTGGAAAATCTGCCTGACGCTGCAGCGCAGCTTCCGGGCGTTCGTCAGGTCTGGATGAGGCAACACGACGCGATCGTGCTGTCAAAAACGCACGCCGGTTTCGACAAGGCGGGCGTCGAAACGATCTCGGCTCTGCTCGGCTCCATCACGAGAGGCGAATATGGCGCGCTGAAGTTTCTGATTTTCGATTTTGCTCATGGGCCCGGGGCGGCTTCCCCGGCCGCCGAAGGCTTCGCCGCAATGGTCGCCGCGAATGCGGAGTTGATTGTCGATACGCCCGTCATCACGCTGGCCTGGGCGCGTTCGCTGATGAGCGGTGCGGATTTCGATTTCGCCATGCATTGCTCCGCAATCGTCGCGGAAGCCGGCGCGAAATTCTCGTTCGAGGGCGAGCCCTTTGAATTGTTCGGGCTCTATGCGGCGCTCGGCCGCCGAATCGGCTTTGTGAAGACCGAGCGGCTGATCGAGAGCGATTCCGTCATTGGCGCGGAAGAGGCGCGTGAATTGATGATCGTCAAGGATGTCGTCGAGCCGCAGCCCGAGCTTGCCGCAATCGACGCCTATCTGCGGCTGTTCGGCCGACGCTATAATGCGTCGCATGCGATTTTCCGCGCCGAACGCATGGCGCAGCCGCCCATCGATCGCCGCGCGCTGGACCGCCGGTAAAAATCGGTTACGCCGCGCTCTCGAGGCGCGGCGCGTCTTGCCAATGGGCGAGATGCGGCGCGAGTTCCTCTATCGGGCGCGGTTTGCTGTACAAGTAACCCTGGATGAGGAAGATGTTCTTGCTCGCCATGAAGGCGAGCTGGTCATGGTTTTCGACGCCCTCTGCGACGAGGTCTATGCCGAGGTCACGTGCAAGCAGCGATATCGCGCCGATGATCGCCTGCGTTTTCGGCGAATCGATCGCCTGCCGCGCGAAGGACTGGTCGATCTTCACTTTCTTCACTGGGAAACGGTCGAGGTAGCCGAGGCTGCTGTAGCCCGCGCCGAAATCGTCGAGCGAGAGACGGACGCCCAGCGCGTCTATCGCGCGCACCTTGCGTTCGACGTCGTCCGTTTGCGCCATCAGCGTCGTTTCCGTGATCTCGAGTTCGAGCCGGTCGGGCGACAGACCGGTTTCGCTGATTGCCGCAGCGATCGTCGTGACGAGATCGGTCTGATGAAACTGTCGGGGCGAAAGATTGACCGCGACGCGAACATGCGCCGGCCAGGCCATTGCGTCACTGCACGCTCGCTTCAGCGCCCATGCGCCGATGTCGACGATCAGTCCGGTTTCCTCGGCGACCGGGATGAATTCGACCGGCGAGACGAGGCAGCGCTCGGGGTGGCGCCAGCGCAAGAGCGCCTCCATGGCGACGACCGCTCCGCGGCGCGAGTCGACGATCGGCTGATAATGGACGATCAGCTGATCGGCCTCGAGCGCATGACGCAGTTCCGTCTCGATCTCGCGCTTCCTGCTCAGCGCCTCCTGCATCTGCGGCGTAAACCAGACCGCCGTTCCGCGTTGACCGGACTTGGCGCGGTACAGCGCCAGATCGCTGCATTTGAGCAGGCCGATGGGCGTTTCCGAGTCCTGCGGCGCCGCCGCGACGCCGATGCTTGCGCCGATGCTGATCGTGTTGCCGTCGATGAAGAATGGGCGGTTCATCTCCGCGATCATTCGCTGGGCCAAAGCGTCGATGTCGGGCAACTCCCTCGTGGCGCGCACGAGCACGCAGAATTCGTCGCCGCCGAGACGCGCGACCATGTGCGGCGCGGGCGCGCAGGCGCTCAGACGCGCCCCGACGCTCGCGAGAAGCTGGTCGCCGACGGTGTGGCCGAGCGTGTCGTTGACCTCCTTGAACCGATCGAGATCGATATTGATCAGAGCCGCCTTCAGGCCGCGCTCGTTCAGCTGGACAAGGTTTTCGCCGAGCGTGTCCTGGAACTGATAGCGGTTGGGCAGGCCGGTGAGATCGTCGAAATGGGCGATGCGCTCGATTTCACGCAGCGCGCGCTGTTGCGCCGTCACGTCCTCGATCACGGTGATGAAAGCGTTTCCCTCTGCGCGCTCGCAGTGGAAGTCGAAAAAGCGCTCGCCGATCTTGTGGGTGAATACATTTGCGTGCGGCATGGCGGCGTGGCGCTTCCACCTTTCGGTGAACACGGTCGTCTCGACGGAGGACATGGCGACGCTTCTGCCAATCGCATGCGCCAGCGCCTCGAGCCGGATGGGGGTCGTCGCCGCGACGATGCCGAAAAACTCGATCACGCGGCGATTGACGACGGTGATGTTAAGCTCCGAGTCGCCCATGCACAGGCCGTGCGTCATCGAGTTGAGCGCCAGGCTGAATTTCTGCCGCTGGCGCGACGCGTCGCGACCATTGCGCAGCGCCGACTCGAGATGGCCCTTCAGGAATTTCGTCGTCTTGAAGACCGACAGCGCTCCGAAGATCAGAAACGCCGAAATACCCCAATACCAGACAGAAAAGCTGAAAAACACGGTGATGGCGAGCGGCATGCAGGTGCCGACCACCTGCCAGAAGACGATATTGGGCCGCGCGGCATTGCGCGCGGCGAGATTGCCGGTGACGCCGGTCATGATGATCACGCCGTAATAGCCGATCATCTCACTGTGATGCTGACTGAACAGGATCGCTGTGGAAAACCCCAGCAGGGCCATGAAGCTCACGGCGCCGATCGTATAGCGATGCTCCCATTTGCGCGCGTCGCGGCGGCGCTCCGCAATGGGGGTGTGGTTGTGCGAGAGGAGGACGTGGATGCGATAGGCGCCGATGCAGGACATCAGCGCGACGAGCGCAAGGTAGGTCGCTTCGCCGGTCGAGAGCCAGGCGATCATTGGCGCGAGCAGGCCGAAGACGATCCCCGCGATCAGGGTCTCCGTCGTGTCGAACAGCGTCTCGACGAGGTCGGCGTAGATTTCCGCCTCGGCGGAAACTCTCTGGTTCGTCAGAGCCTGCATCAATATCCGTCCATTTGTCGCGCCGTCACTCCGAACAGGTCTTTTCGAGAGACTGCCCGGACGTCCGGTGGCCAATCTCGGCCGCTGCTCCGGACAGCCGGCGCTGCGCGCGGACCAGACGGTCCATGTGGCGCAGGTCGCGGTCGTCAATGCGCGCCGAGCATTCCGCCCAGAGCTCCGTGATCCGGATGAGTTCGTCGTGCGTCACGGGGTTGCAGCGTCGTCGCGCCTCGGCGATGGCGCGTCGACGACGCCAGCGTTTATCTCCGTCCTCGCGCATCCACTCCACGGCCGCGTCCTTCACGCGGCCCGTCGGCGAGAGCGCGTCGATGACGTCGAGCTCATGCATCTGACGACCCGTGTAGGTCCGCCCCTCCATGATGATCTGCTGCATCAGCGCAGGACCGACGCGGCGCGTGAGCATCGTCACCGCTCCCATCCCGGGGAATGTATTGAACATCACCTCCGGGAGTCCGAAGACCGCGTCTTCCTCGGCGATGATGAAATCGAAGGCGAGGGCGGCTTCGAGCGCGCCGCCGAGGCATTGACCGTGTACGGCGCAAAGCGTGACGATCGGCAGGTCGAGGCTTTGGGAATAGCTGTAGACGAGGTCGACGCAGGCGTGCGCATAGGTCACGAGCGTCGACAAATCATTCCGCCGGATCGCCGCAGCGAAGGTTGCGAGGTCGCCGCCGAGGGAGAAGACGCCCGGTCGTTTCGACGCCATGACGAGATAGCGGAACGGATAACGGCTCGTGGCTCCGCTCTGGTGCAGCGCGCGCAGCGAGTCGCGCAGTTGCAGAAGTTCGACGAGCATCGTGAGCGTGTAGCAATGCGGCGCGTCGGCGCGGTAGCTCATCCAGATCGACCGGGTTTCCGGCTGGTAGTCGATATCCAGCGTCTCGAACCGCCAGCGCGGAAATTCGGCGGGGTCCTTGGGGCCTCGAAAGACGATCCCTGTCATCGCCGGGATTCCGCGGAAGGGCGCGACGAGCGGGAAATGAGCCGAGCGCTTTCGCCATCGGCGTCAGGCGCGGAGGCTGTCGGACATCGGCGGGCGGCAATGTAGATGCGCATGTATTCGTCCGGTCGGCGATTTTAGGCGACTGCTGTCAACAGTTGACCTATTTCGCGAAAACCTAAACCGCTGGTTGAAACTCTGGCGCTCACTGAATCGACAGTGCCTCATAATGCTGAAAAAAAGGCAAAAATCTCCCCAATATTTCAACAGGATGAATTTTTATTGGGGACGATGGCGCAATTTCACTCTAGTCAGCCTGGAACCAGCTCGCGAGGCCGGCGGCTTCGTGTTCGAGAATATCGTCGTGAATCGCCCATTTTCCGGGGCTGTCCGGGATGAAAGCGACATGCTTGGTCTTGCCCGCGGGCACGATGACCCCATTGCGCCAATAGGGCTCCCACCCGTCGTCGAGGTCGTGCAGCAGGCGCATGCATTGGCCATGGACATGCATCGCGAGCGGGTTTTGTGATTTGTTGACGAAACCGAGCGTCACCGGCGTTCCGGCGGGGACCCGAAAGAGCGGGGCGCCTTCATAGCCTTTGGTCACGGCGCCGTTGATGGTCCATCCGGCGCCGGACTGCTCCTTGCGCGGCGCGATGACGAGATCGACCTTCCTGGCGTTTGCGAGCTTGATCTCCGGCGGCAGCGACGGGTTCTGCGGCGCCGCCGCGATGGGCGGGCGCTTCTCCGTTCTGGCGCCTTTCGCCGTAGCGATAAGAAGGTCGCTGTCGGCTCCGTCCGGCCCACGCAGGATGACGCGCGCCTTGGCGCCCTCGGTCTCCGGCATGTCGAACATCAGCTCGAAACGGGCGCCGGGCGCGACGGGGATGCTGCGTCGAACGGGCTCGAACGCGTCGCAGGGCTGGCTGTCGATGGCGATGACGAAGGGTTTCACCCCATCGAAGGTCAGGATCATGATCCGCGCATTTGCGAGATTCGCGAGGCGCAGGCGGACGCGCGCCCCCGGCGCGAAGTCATGCGTCGCGGGAGCCGCCTTGCCGTTGACGGCAAGGAGGGGACCGGTGCGACCGGCGCCGCGCGCTTCGGCGTCGTCGTCGAAAGCGCCGCTGATCTTGCCCTGCGCGTCGAGCCGCCAGTCGTCGAGGACGAGCAGCAGGTCCGCGTCGGCGGAAAGGGGCGCGGGCTCGTCGACGAGCATCAGGCCCTTGAGCCCGCGGCCCATCAACTCGGGCGTCTTTCCGTAGACGCTCGGACGGTAGCAGAAGAGTCCGTGGTCGGGCAGCTTGCGGCGGTAATCGAAAGAGTCGCCCGGAGCAACGGCGGGCTGCGTCAGCGGCGCGACGCCGTCCATGGCGTTGTCGCCGCGCATGCCGTGCCAGTGAACGCTCGCGGGCAGGTCGAGCTTGTTGACGAGGCGAACGGCGAGTTCATCGCCCTGCCTGAAGCGCAGCAGGGGGCCGGGCGTGACGCCGTCGAACCCGAGAATGTCCGTCTCGCCCGTTGCGGCGATCTTCGCCGTCCCGGCCCGCGCCTCCAGCACGCGGGGACCGGCGGGCGTCTCGGCGCGGGCGGGCAAGGTCACGAGGCTTGCGGCGACGCCGGTGAGAAAGGCGCGGCGGGAAGGCGAGGGCATGGGCGGCGCTCCGCGTTGGACCGCGCGGGGCGGCGGCGATTCCCCCTATGGCTCAGTCGCGGGAAGGGGGCAACCGTTCGCGGTTTCAGCGCGGCCTCTCGACCGTGCTCCGACGTGCAGCCGTGGTTGTCGACTCAAGGTCGCTTCTCGCCCCTGTTCAAAATCTGCGCCTGTCCGCCCCTGGCGTGTTCCTAGCAATCATTCAGGCTAATACTTATCAAGAAATAAATGTAAGCTTGGCAACAATCATGATCAAAATGTCAAGTTTCAGTAGTATTTATTTAAAAAATATTTACGCATCGGAACTTAGTTGAATGTCTACAGTTAATTGAGCGTGATGGAAGTTCATGATTTGGGGTAATGAGCTTTGGCTCTGCCTTCATTTCCTCTGACGTCTGACGGGAAGCGCAAATAATAGCTTTGCAGTGCTTCGGCGTCGGGACTTCTCAGTCACAGGCATCGCTCAACCTGACCGACCGAGCGTAATGCGAGAGGGTAAGGCTATGAAAAAAATGCTGATTATGGCCAGCGCAGGCTTTTGCATTTCCATGTTTGCGCCCACGACGAGCCAGGCAGGCTACGAAATTTTCGATCCCTCGGTTTCCAGTTGCACTGGCCTGAACTGTAGCTCGATTGTGATGGGCGGCACTGTTTTGAATTCGGTGGGACTATCGACAGCGAGATGGGAGGCGGCGGTTTACGCAAATCGGGGTGAGTGCCTCCGGCTGGATGAAATCGCGATGTTCGGCACGGGAGCCGATGACGAAATCGTCGTGGTCGGACCCAATGGAACCGTTTGGCGAAACGATGATTTCACTGGCCTGCGCCCGAGGGTGGCGTTCATCGCGCCGCTGCGGGGCTGGTATTATGTGACCATCGCCCGGTTCAACGGAGCTCCAGCGCCGGAGCATGATTTTTACCTGGCCTACGGGCGCTACATCGGGACTGGCAATCCGAATTGCGCAAGCCCGACTCCGGGATTCGCGCCGGCGGCGCCGAACAAAGCGCCAAATGCAGCGGGCCAGTCCGCGCCGGGCGGGTCGCCTACCGCACGATAGCTTTTGTGCTAATCGAAGTGCGGTTTTCGGCAGAGGGCGGCTCGCAGAGCCGCCCTTTATCTTTGCCGGCAACGTCGTTCGGCTTCCGGCGCGTGGGCGATTTGCGCCGCCGATCCGGAGGACGTCAAGCGCAGCTGTAGATTTGTAATTGTCATAGGTGAAGACGAAAGCATAGCCATTAAATTATCTGAATTGCAAAGCTAAAATTTTGAAAAAATTTACAAAATCATGGAACCAAAGCCGTTTGTACACATTTATACTCCTGTGACGCGAGCCCTCGAATTAAGGGTCGGGCGCTGCCTTTGCCTTTATTTCTTTTGATCACGGATGTGTTGGCCGATGAAAACTCTGCTTCTCCTCCGTGTCGAATGGGTTCGCCTCGTCACGAGCATCGCTCAACCAATGACCGATGAGCGATTTGCGAGAGGGTAAAGCTATGAAAAAATTCATTGTCGCTACTGCTGGTCTTTGCATTTCAATGATGGCGCCGACGGCCGGACAGGCGGGGTATGAGATATGGGACACCTCCGTCTCGACCTGCACCGGGCTCAATTGCAGCTCCGTGGTGTTCGGCGGAACGGTGATGAACGCCGTCGGCGCGTCGACGGCGCGATGGGAGGGCGCGGTTTTCGCAAATCGGGGCGAGTGTCTGCGGCTGGACGAAACCGCGATGTTCGGCTCCGGCGCCGATGATGAGATGGTGGTGGTTGGCCCGAACGGCACCGTGTGGCGCAACGATGATTTCAGCGGCCTTCGCCCGAGGGTGGCGTTCATCGCGCCGCAGCGGGGCTGGTATTACGTCACCATCGCTCATTTTGCCGGCAACCCGAATCCAGAGCACGACTTCGTTCTGGCTTACGGCCGTTACTCTGGCTCGAGCAATCCGAACTGCGCCAGCGCGACGCCGGGCTTCGCTCCGGCGAGTGTAAGCAAGGCTCCGGGAGCGGGCGTGGCTCCCCCGGCTGCTGGTCCGACCGGCGGCGGTCACTGATTCCAGCAAAGGATTTGCAGGAGGAGGGCGGCTCGCGGAGCCGCCCTTTTCCGCGTCAGCCTGCGACGGGACGCGCCATTCTGGTCGATGGCGCCACCCAGGCCCCCAACGCGCAATTTTTTCCGAGCATCCCGCGCCGACCATGCTATAGAGCGGCGCCCGCGCCAGCGGGCTAAGGGTTTCGCGGCGGGCCCGGCAAGGGGCCGCCTGTCGCGGGCGTGGCGGAACTGGTAGACGCGCCGGATTTAGGTTCCGGTGACGAAAGTCGTGGGGGTTCGACTCCCTCCGCCCGCACCAGATGCCGCAGTTTTGCGGACATTTCTCTAGCACCGCCGCGCGCTTGCCGGCGGTTTTGAAGTTGTAGAAGGCGATCGACATGCAAGTTACGCAAACCTCCTCGCAGGGTTTGAAGCAGGAATTCAAGGTCGTGCTGCCGGCGGCCGATCTCGCCGCCAAGCTCGGCGCGCAGCTCGCCGAGGTTCAGGCCAAGGCTCAGATCAAGGGCTTCCGACCCGGCAAGGCGCCGATCGGCCATCTCAAGAAGCTCTACGGCAAGAGCATCATGGGCGACGTGCTGCAGGAGGCCGTCAACGAGGCCAACCGCAAGATCGTCGAGGATCATCAGCTGCGAATCGCCGTCGAGCCGAAGCTCGATTTCCCCGGCGGTCAGGAGGAGGTCGAGCGCGCGCTCGAGGCCGAGGGCGACCTCTCCTTCGTCGTGACCTTCGAGACGCTGCCGACGATCGAGATCGGCTCCTTCGACGACATTTCGCTAGAGCGCCCGGTCGCGCAGGTCAGCGACGAGGATATCGAGAAGGCGTTGAAATCGTTGGCTGAGCGGGCGCAGGAGTTCGAGGCGCGGGAAGAGGGCGCCAAGGCCGAGAAGGGCGACAAGCTCACGATCGACTTCACCGGCAAGCTCGACGGCGTGCCCTTCGAGGGCGGCACGGGCGGCGACGTCGACATCGTGCTGGGTTCGGCTACTTTCATTCCGGGCTTCGAGGAGCAGCTCGAGGGCGCGGCCGCTGGCGAACAGCGTCTCGTAAAGGTGAAGTTCCCGGAGGACTATTCCGCCAAGCATCTCGCCGGCAAGGACGCCGAATTTGACGTGACCGTGAAGTCCGTCGCCGCGCCGAAGGCGCTCGGCCTCGACGAGGAGCTCGCCAAGAAATACGGCTTCGAATCGCTCGAGGCGATGCAGACGGCCGTGCGCGGCAATCTCGAAGCCGACTTCGACAAGGCCTCGCGCGACAAGATGAAGCGCGCGCTGCTCGACGCTCTCGACGGCCGCTACTCCTTCGAGCTGCCGGAGACGCTGGTCGAGCACGAGTTCAACAACATCTGGGGCCAGCACGAGCAGGAAAGCAAGCGCGCCGGCCGCCCGCTCGCCGAGGAAGGCAAGACAGAGGAAGAGACCCGGGCCGAGTTCCGCAAGATCGCCGAACGCCGCGTGCGCCTCGGCCTGGTTCTGGCGGAAATCGGCCAGAACGCGGGCGTGAAGGTCGAGGACAAGGACCTCACCGAGGCGCTCGTCGAGCGCGCCCGCATGTTCCCGGGTCAGGAAAAGCAGGTGTGGGATTTCTACCGCAACAATGAGCAGGCGCTGGCTCAGCTGCGCGCGCCGATCTACGAGGAGCGGGTCGTCGATCACATCGCCAAGCTCATCAAGATCACCGACAAGACGGTGACGCGCGACGAACTCTTTGCGGAAGAGGAAGAAGCGTAAGCTTCGTTTGCGTCTTGCCGCAGCGCGGAATATGACGGAACGGTGATTTCATCGGCGGAGGGCGGCTCCCACGCGCTCCGCCGCATGGCCGCAAGCGGCCAAGGAAGGCGACACGATGCGTGATCCGATCGAGGTCTACAGCCAGTATCTTATTCCGCAGGTCATCGAGAATACCTCGCGCGGCGAGCGCGGGTTCGACATCTACTCGCGCCTGCTGCGCGAGCGCATCATCTTCGTGACCGGCCCGATCGAGGACCACATGGCCTCGGTCATCATCGCCCAGCTGCTTTTCCTCGAATCGGAAAATCCGAAGAAGGAAATTTCGCTCTACATCAACTCGCCGGGCGGCGTGGTGACCTCCGGCCTCGCCATCTACGACACGATGCAGTTCATCAAGCCGAAGGTCTCGACGCTCTGCGTCGGACAGGCCGCGTCGATGGGCTCGCTTCTGCTCTGCGCCGGCGCGGACGGCCTGCGTTACGCGCTGCCCAATGCCCGCGTGATGCTGCACCAGCCGTCGGGCGGCTTCCAGGGTCAGGCCTCGGACATCCAGCGCCACGCGGAAGACATTCTGAAGGTCAAGAAGCGCCTGAACGACATCTATGTCCGTCACACTGGCAAGGATTACGACACGATCGAGCGCACGCTCGACCGCGACCACTTCATGTCGGCGGAAGAGGCCAAGTCCTTCGGCATCATCGACAGCGTGCAGGAGAAGCGCGCCGAGGACGAGACCGAGGCGAAGTAAGGCATTTTCCGCCGGAGCGGATCACGTTCCGGCGGAGAAGATGCGGCAGGGTTGAAAGAAGGGAGCTGGCGCCGGCGGCGTTCTCGTCAAGAAGAACCGCAGCGCCATATGCTTGAGGAATTGGGGCGCGCATGTTTCGCAAAATTCTGATCGCCAATCGCGGTGAAATCGCCTGCCGCATCATCAAGACCGCCAAGAAAATGGGGATCGCCACCGTCGCCGTCTACTCGGACGCCGACGCCGACGCGCTCCATGTCGAAATGGCGGATGAGGCGATCCATCTTGGTCCGCCGCCTGCCGCCCAGTCCTATCTGCTGATCGACAAGATTGTCGCCGCCTGTAAAGAAACCGGCGCCGAGGCCGTCCATCCGGGCTATGGCTTCCTCTCCGAACGCGCGGCTTTCGCAAAGGCGCTCGCCGACGCCAATATCGTCTTCATCGGCCCGAACCCGCGCGCCATCGAGGCGATGGGCGACAAGATCGAATCGAAGAAATTCGCCTCGGCGGCCAAGGTCAATGTCGTGCCGGGCTATCTCGGCGTGATCGAGGATGCGCAGGAGGCGATCCGGATCGCCGACGAGATCGGCTATCCCGTCATGCTGAAGGCCTCCGCCGGCGGCGGCGGCAAAGGCATGCGCATCGCCTACAAGGCCGACGAAGTCGCTGAAGGTTTCACGCGCGCGCGTTCGGAGGCCGCGTCGTCGTTCGGCGACGATCGCGTCTTCATCGAGAAGTTCATCGTCAATCCGCGCCACATCGAGATTCAGGTTCTCGGCGACAAGCACGGCAACGTCATCCATCTGAACGAACGCGAATGCTCCATCCAGCGCCGTAACCAGAAGGTGATCGAGGAAGCCCCGTCGCCGCTGCTCGACGAGAAGACCCGCGCCGAAATGGGCGCGCAGGCCATCGCGCTGGCCAAGGCCGTCGACTATGATTCGGCCGGAACGGTCGAGTTCGTCGCCGGGCAGGACAAGAGCTTCTACTTCCTGGAGATGAACACGCGCCTGCAGGTCGAGCATCCGGTGACGGAGCTGATCACCGGCATCGACCTTGTGGAGCAGATGATCCGCGTCGCCGCTGGCGAGCCGCTGCAGCTCACGCAGGATCAGGTGAAGATCAACGGCTGGGCGGTCGAGAGCCGCATTTACGCCGAAGACCCGTCGCGCAACTTCCTGCCGTCGATCGGTCGCCTCACCAAATACCGCCCGCCGGAGGAGAAGCGCGAGAACGGAGTCACCGTGCGCAACGACACGGGCGTGACCGAGGGCCGCGAAATCTCGATCCATTACGATCCGATGATCGCCAAGCTCGTCACCCATGCGCCGGAGCGCCTGCGCGCCATCGAGGCGCAGGCCGACGCGCTCGACCGCTTCCTGATCGAGGGCATCCGCCACAACATTCCGTTCCTGTCCACGCTCATGCAGATCGAGCGCTGGCGGACGGGCAAGCTCTCCACGGGTTTCATCGCCGAGGAATTTCCGGACGGCTTCACGCCGCCCGAGCCGAAGGGCGATCTGGCCCAAACGCTCGCCGCCGTCGCCACGCTCATGGATCACATCGGCAATGAGCGCAAGCGCCAGATCAGCGGACAATTGCGCTCGGGCAGGCCGGTTGAATTTGCGCGCGAGCGCGTCTGCCTCCTTGGCGAGAGCCGCTTCGACGTCTCGATCGAGGAGCAGGGCGAAGCGCTCGTCGTGCGCTTCGCGGAGGGCGACCAGCGCGCGCATCGCGTCTCGTCGCACTGGCGGCCGGGCCAGCCCGTGTTCAAGGGCGACGTCGACGGCCTCACCGTCTATGTGCAGGCGCGGCCGATCCTCAACGGTTATGAGCTGTCGCATCAGGGCGTCAGCGTCGCCGCGCGCGTCTATACGCAGCGCGAGGCCGAGCTTGTAGCTCTCATGCCGAAGAAAAAGGACTCCGGCGCGACAAAGCATCTGCTGTGCCCGATGCCCGGCCTCGTGAAGACGATCGACGTCGTAGAGGGACAGGAGCTCAAGGCCGGCGAGCCGCTCTGCATGGTCGAGGCCATGAAGATGGAGAACGTGCTGCGCGCCGAGCGCGACGTGACGATCAAGAAGATCCTGGCGAAGCCCGGCGACAGCCTCGCTGTCGACGCGGTAATCATGGAATTCGCGTAAACGAAAATCACGCAGCGCGGCTTTTTTCGCCGCGCTGCCGCCGTAGCCTTACAGATTCAGGAACATGCTCACCGAGAGGATGTGATTCATCCGCTCGTTGAAGCCCTGCGCCCTGCGCGTCACGGTGCGCAGCTGGATAAGCTGATTTATATAGCCCACCTCCACGCGCGCCTGCTTGCTGAAGGTATAGCCGATCCCCGCGAAGGCGCGATTCTGGTCGAAGCCGAAGCGCGTTCCCGGCGTCGTCGAATTCAGCCGCACGAAGACCTCGTCCCAAATGACGAAGCTGAAAGCTGAGCCTTCCACGATCGGTCGGGAGAAGCGGACAAATTCGCGCAGCCGCCACTCGACCGGATCGACATTCTGGATGAAGCGCTGTTCGAGGCGCGTGCGGCTCATGAGATCGCCGAATGACGGCTTGTCGGTCAGGAGCAACTGCTGCCAGATGCGGTGCTCATGCTGGATGCGCGCCTGTGGGCGCGGATAATTCCCCACATGCGCATAACCGAGCCATATGCTCGCGCGGTCGGTGAGCTGATAACCGATGGCGGTGCGCGCAAGGCTCTGGTCGAGCGCGCCGGCGTCGTCGCGGAAGCGGCCCTGTCCCTCCAGCCACCAGCGCCACTTGTCCAGCTTCGGGTCGAGCGAGCCGAGATTGGTTATGGCGGTGATATTCTCCCACACGCGGAAGTCTTCCTCGGCGGCGATCGCCTTGGGCGCAGTCATGAGAACCGCGATGAGCAATCCGGCGGAGACTGCGCGGATGGGCGCGTTTGTCATGGAACCTCCAGCTTGGCGCCTGACGCGCATCGCCTTTGATTCGAATTTCTAACGCGAAGTCCCCGAACAACTCAATGGAGCCAGTCAAGGCTTTGTTTGTTGGATCAGTCTCGGGAAACCACGCGCGTCACATGGCCCATCTTGCGGCCGGCGCGCGTCTCCTTCTTGCCGTAGAGATGCAGACAGGCGCCGTCTTCGGCGAGAATGTTCGCCCATTTGTCGGCGTCGGCGCCGATCAGGTTGCGCATGACGACCTTTTGTCCATGACGGCGCGTCGAGCCCAACGGCATGCCGGCGACGGCTCGCATATGCTGCTCGAATTGCGAGGTCACGGCGCCGTCGACCGTCCAGTGGCCGGAGTTGTGCACGCGCGGCGCAATCTCGTTGACGACGAGCGTCTCGCGGCCCTCGTCCTCGACGACGAACATTTCAACGGCGATGACGCCGACATATTCGGCCGCCTCTGCGATCCGTCGGGCGACGTCGACCGCCGCTTCGGCTGTCTCGGGGCCGATCGCCGCCGGCGCGGTGGTGGTCGCGAGAATGTGATGCTCATGCACGTTCTCGCAGACGTCGTAGGCGCGAAACTCCCCATCGAGACCACGCGCGGCGACGACCGACACTTCCTTGGTGAAGGGCACGAAGCTCTCGAGAATACAGGGAACGCCGCCCAGCGAGCGGAAGGCCTCCGCGAGATCGGCGCCCTCCCTTATTTGCGTCTGGCCCTTGCCGTCGTAGCCGAAACGGCGGGTCTTCAGGATCGACGGGCGACCAAGGCGCTCCACCGCCCGCGCCAGACCTTCGGCGTCGAGCACATCTGCGAATCCTGCGGTGGGAATACCAAGCCCCTGCACGAAATCTTTTTCAACGAGACGGTCCTGCGTCAGCGCCAGAACCTTGGGATTCGGCCGGACCGGACGGCGCGCTTCGAGAACCTCGGCCGTTCGCGCAGGCACATTCTCGAATTCATAGGTCACAACGTCGACGGCCTCGGCGAAGGCGGCGAGCGCCGCCTCGTCCAGGAAGTCCGCCCGCGTATGCGCCGAGCAGACGTCGAAAGCGGGGTCATCGTCGACGGGCGAAAACACATGGCTCTTGAGGCCCAGTCGCGCGCCGGCGAGCGCCAGCATGCGGGCGAGCTGGCCACCGCCGAGTATGCCAATCGTCGAACCGGGCTTCAGCATGGTCAAACCTCGTCGCGCGGCGTGAGCGCCACGCTTTCCGTCTGCTTTGCGCGGAACGCGGCCAGCCGTTTGGCCAGAGTCTTGTCGGTGAGAGCGAGAATCGACGCCGCGAGGATTGCGGCGTTGATCGCGCCGGCCTTGCCGATGGCTAGCGTCCCGACCGGAACGCCGCCGGGCATCTGCACGATGGAGAGAAGCGAGTCCATGCCCTTCATCGCTGCGGATTCGATCGGCACGCCGAGAACGGGCAGGTGGGTCATGGAGGCGGTCATGCCCGGCAGATGGGCCGCGCCGCCGGCGCCGGCGATCACGACCTGAAAGCCCTCGCCCTCGGCGCCCTTGGCGAAAGCGACGAGTCGGTCCGGCGTGCGGTGGGCGGAGACGATGCGCGCCTCGCAGGCGACCTCGAGCGTTTCGAGCGTCTCGACTGCATGGCGCATGGTCGCCCAGTCGGACTGCGACCCCATGATGACAGCGACTGGCGTCTTCGGCTTCGCCACTTTGCTTCCGTTCATGCTCGGATATAAGGAAGCCATGCGGCATAGACGATGGCCCGCGCATAAGCAAGGGCGGGAAACTGCCGCCGGCGCGTCTATTTTCCCATGCAGCCGCGCCATGGACCGAACCGGAAACGCCGCAGGAGCGAACTACCGACATGGACGAACAACTGAGGCAGGGGGTCGCCATCCTCGCGGTTGCGATGATCGTCGCCATCGCCGCGCGGCAGGTGCGGCTGCCTTACACGGTGGGACTGGTTATCGTCGGCGCCGTCATTGCCATGACCGCGCCGGACGTCGGCCCGCATCTGACGCACGACCTGATCTATGACCTGATCCTTCCGCCGCTTCTCTTCGAGGCGGCGCTGACGCTTTCGTGGCGCGAATTGCTGCGCGACTCCCTGCCGCTGCTGGCTCTGGCCGGCGTCGGCACCGTGGTTTCGGCCGCTTTCGTGACGACGGCGACGGTGACGCTACTCGGCTGGCCGCTGCCGTCCGCTATGGTTTTCGGCGCATTGATCGCGGCGACGGACCCCGTCGCGATCATCGCAATGTTCAAGGACAATGGGCTGAAGGGCCGGCTGCGGCTTCTCGTCGAGAGCGAAAGCCTGTTGAACGACGGCGCGGCGGCGGTGCTGTTCGTCATGGCGCTGGCCTGGGCGGAGGGTTCGGCCGGGCAGGGCGCGGGCGACACTCTCCTGACGCTGTTGAAGATCGTATTCGGCGGCGTCGCCGTCGGGGCCCTCTGCGGCGGGGCCGCAATAATTGCCTCCTTCCGCACATCGGAGCATTTGATCGAGGCGGCGCTGACGACCATCGCGGCCTTCGGTTCCTTCCTCCTTGCCGAACATTTCCATTTTTCGGGCGTGCTGGCGACGGTGACGGCGGGTCTGATGATGGGCAATCTCGGCCTGCTGCGCGAGGGAGAGGGCGGCTATCTCAGCCTCAAGGGCCGCGAATTCGTGCATGGCTTCTGGGAGTTCGCGGCCTTCGTCGCCAATTCGGCGGTGTTTCTGATGATCGGCCTCGATGTGGCGACAACTCCCTTCGAATCATTCGGGCTGCCGCTCATTTTCGCGATCATAGGCATCACGCTCGCCGGACGCGCGCTGACCGTTTATCCGCTCAGCGCGCTTTTCCTTCCCTCGCGCTGGAAGGTGACCTTCGCCGAGCAGCATGTTCTGTGGTGGGGCGGGTTGCGCGGCGCCCTCGCTTTGGCGCTCGCGCTATCGCTGCCGGCGACGCTGCCGATGCGCGACACGATCGTGGTCGTCACATTCGGCGTCGTCGCCTTCTCCATCGTCGTGCAGGGCCTGACGATGCCGTTCCTGCTCCGCGCCCTCGGCTTTCTGCCGAAGTAGGTTCAGTGCGGGAAGTGGAACAGTCGCCACATGGCCAGCGACATCGCCAGCATGGCGATGATCGAGAGCGCGAAGGCGAGCTTGAGGAAGAGCGGGCCGAACAAGGGCCGCTCCGGCTTCTCGCCGACATGGTAGACGCCGTTTACGTGGCGCACCCGGCGTCCGAAACGATCCGGTTTGCTGACCTTGCGGCGCGCGTCGAAAGATTCGCTGATCGAAAGACCGAGACGGGGCATGGCCTGACTCCCTGAAATTGACCGAAGGCGATCCGCTTCTGTCCCGAATTGGGACGGTGGATCGGCCTATGGTCCGGGGGCTTCAAGCCGTGTGCCGTCAGGCGATGATGTCGGGGGTCAGCTGGTCTTCGAGCGCCGAGATGCGGTCGCGCAACAGCAGCTTGCGTTTCTTGAGACGCTGGATCTGCAACTGATCTATCGCGCCGACGGCGATCAGCGCGTCGATGGCGGCTTCCAGGTCGTGATGTTCGAGACGCAGGCGCTCCAGCTCGGCGCGAATGGCGCTCTGCTCGGCGTCGCTCGGATTATCGTTCATCGCCGCATCCGTATCGCGCTTCACAGCGCGCGAGAATCGAATTTCTCCTCGGTGCGATTATCGCGCCGCACCCAAGTCGCGTTCAAGCGGAAATGGCGCCGCGTCTGTCGCGAAGCTTGTCACGCCTCATAGGCGTCGCGCATCTGGGCGATTTCCGCGATCTTGGCCTGAAGCGCGGACCAGTCGTCCCTCTCCGCGATGGGCGCCCAGATCGCCTCGACTTCGTCGATCAGCATCGTGCAGGGCGCGGGGCGACGGAAATAGGGGTGGTCGAGCCGCGCGGCCGGCGTCGCCTCATGCTCGGCGAGAGCAGCGCGCAGGGGCGCGAATTCTGCCGTCTCGTAAAAGGAGGCCGACGGGCTCGACCTGGCCCGATCCACGCTCGCGAGGCCGCCGCGCCAGTCGAAGAAGGTCTGCTCGAAGGGCGCCCGCGTCGCGATGAGGAAATCCACGAAAGCCTTGGCGAGCCGGGCGTCGGCCTCCTCACCCGCCGGCGCGAGCGCGAGCCGCCTCAGCAGCGCCGCGCGGAACTCCTGCTGGATGAGGCCCGGAAACACGTCCAGCGCCTTCTCGGCCGCCTCCAGCCCCGTCAAATGCAGGAGACATTCGGCAAGTCGGGCGAGATTCCACCCCAGCGCGCCGGGCTGCCGGCCAAAGGCATAGAGCCCGGTTTCGTCAAAATAGGCGGCCGTGAACTGCGGGTCGTAGGATGGCGCGAAGCGCCATGGCCCGTAATCGAAGCTTTCGCCGGTGACGTTGATATTGTCCGAATTCAGCACGCCATGGACGAAACCCGCCGACATGTAGCCCGCGCCGAGCCGGGCGACCCGGGCGACGACTTGCCCCAGAAAGGCGAGTGCCTTGGCGGGGCCGGGCAGCTCCGCCAGCGCGGGGAAATAATGCCGGCAGACATGGTCGAGCAACCGATCGATCGCGGGCTTGTCCTCATGGAAGGCGAGGCGCTGGAAGGTGCCGATCCGGATATGCGAATGCGACAGCCGCACCAGCACGCTGGAGCGCGTCGGCGAGGGCTCGTCGCCGCGCATGAGCGCTTCGCCGGTCTCGATCAGGCTGAAGGTCTTGGAGGTGTCGACGCCGAGCGCCTCCAGCATTTCGGTGGCGAGGATTTCGCGCACGCCGCCCTTCAGCGTCAGGCGTCCATCGCCGCGCCGCGACCAGGGCGTCTGGCCGCTGCCTTTCGTGCCAAGGTCGAGTAGGCGGCCGTCCGCGTCGTCGCGCAACTGAGCGAAGAGGAAGCCGCGGCCGTCGCCGAGATCAGGGTTGTAAACGCGGAACTGATGGCCGTGGTAACGCAAGGCGAGCGGCTGGCGCAGGCCGTCGGGCAGGGGCTCGAAACGCCCGAAATGGGCGATCCATTCCTCATCCGTCAGCCCATCGAGCCCAACGCGCGCCGCCCAGCGCTGGTTGCGATAGCGCAGCATATGCTTCGGGAAGCGCGCCGCCTCTACCCGGTCGAAAAAGGGATCACCGAGACCTTCATGGAGGGTCTCGGGGCGGTAGCTGTCGGTCACGGGCATGGGGCTGCGGTCTCTTTGATCTGGCGCGAGCAAGGAGCAAGCTATGCGCCAAAAAATAAGGCGGAGATCGCTCTCCGCCCATGGCTGCCGTTGACCCTCGTGGGTCGTCGGGATGATACAGTGATCGCTTCAGTGTCGCGTTTCACTGACCGCCAATTTGGCCAGTTCATCCTTTATCTGCAACTTCTTCCGCTTCAGCTCCAGGATCTTGGTTTCGTCCGCGTGGGGGTGGAGCTGTTCCTTCTCGATTTCCTTCTTGAGCGCCTCGTGGCGGCGTTGGAGTTCGACGATATGACCTTGCAAGGACATGCGAAACCTCCTTTGTAGCTCTCCTCTCGTCGAGCGAGGGCATAGCCAAGCATGCCACAACCATCGTGGCCCGCAAGGAGAGAAATCGTCGCGCGTCACAAATCTTTCACGCGCCGTCGGCCGAAATTTTACGATTCGCTAACAATTGAGCCGGCGGGGGCCCCTACTCCGGCCGATCGCCCCGGGAAAACAGGAATTTCGACGACCAGCGCCGTTGGCGCTTGCGCGCCGCCAGAATCGCCAGTATATGCGGGGCGCTCGAGCCGTTCAGCGGCTCTGGGGCGCGTAGCTCAGCGGGAGAGCACTACGTTGACATCGTAGGGGTCACAGGTTCAATCCCTGTCGCGCCCACCATAAAAATCAAGGGCTTGGCGAAAAACCGCCGAGCCCTTTCCTTTTCGGGGAAGCATGGGGGAAGCACGCGGGGGTAATTCGCGGTAAATGTTTCTCTCCGCGCCCGCCCCTCTCATTCTTCGCCCTGGGCGGATAGCAGATGGCATGATGCGCCGCGCAGTAGGGCGAGCCCGTGGCGGAAGCCTCGCCACAGAAGAGCGCCGGCGGATCGTCAATGCTCCCCAGGGCGAACTTGCACTGGCCGTGCTTCAGATCGAGGAAGGGAACGCCGATCATATCGAGGCCCTCGATAGAAAAAACCCCGCGCCAGTTCATCCGTGGTCGCGGGGCTCTCGTGTTCCGGCGAATGGACGACGCCGGCGTTTGCTCAACCTAAACAGGCAAGCCGCAATCCGCAAGGCAACTCACGCCGCGCCCGGAAGCGCCGACGACCTTCGCAGCCTGTTCGCGTGGACGGTCCGCCTCTGAACTTCTGGGCAGATCTGCCCGAATGTTATGCGGCTTCAGGTCATTCCGCTGTCCCTGCCTTTTCTTCGCGTCTTCGGCGAAGAGTTTTTCGAGATCGAGCGCGATGAGGGCAAGCTGGCCGGCGCTCAGGTGGCGACGACCTTCGCAGCCTGTTCGTCAGAACGATTGCTGCGGTCAGAACTTTTGCGCAGGTCTGCGCGAATGTTCTGCGGCTTCAGGTCATTCCGCTGTCCCTGCCTTTTCTTCGCGTCTTCGGCGAGGGCCCGCCGTTGCTTTGCCGCCGCCCATGCTGTCGAGAGGCATTGCGACCAGCTCCACCCGAGCCCGAGGCGCTTGCCGTCCCTGTAGCGCTTGTGAGCGTCGCGGAGGATCGCGGCCCGGTCATATCCGCCAGCGGGCGTCGCCATGTCTCACGTCCTCGGGGTGAGCCGCTCCCCGAGCGCCACGAGCGCCCGGCCTGCGGATATGGTGCGCGTCCCGACTTTAAGTGCCCATCCGGCGAGCCGGATTCGCCACAATAACGCGGCCAGCTCGAGCACGGTCTTATCGTGAATGGTCATCGTCTATTGTCCTCTGGTTGAGCCTCCGGCCCATAGGTGGCCAAAGCCGTCTATCTCTTTTTTTGGCCACCTATGGCCATCTTTGGTGGTCTCGCTCATAGGTGGCCATAGGTGGCCAGGTTTTTCGCGTGGCCATCTTTGGCCACCTATGGTTGAAGGCTCCACGTCCATTGCCCTTCCGGTCCGAATCCAGAGCGGGCCACCTTCACGCCAAGCGCCTTCTGCGCCCGCCTCACTGTCCGCCACGCCAGCCCATTCGCCTCGGCGGCTTCCTTCACGTCCTTCGCCGCCATCGGCCCGTCGGCAAGCAACGCCTTCAGGAACGTCTCGGCGTCGCTTTCGGCGCGCCCCTTGTCGCCGTCGGGCTCGCCAAGCAGCTCGCGCGGGCTTCCCTTCACCGCCTCGCCCCATTCGACATAGGAGGTTTCGACGCCCGGATGCCCGACGATGCCCGTCTGGCAGATTTCATAAGTGAAGCCATTGCCGTCGGGGCCGATGTTCGATTTTACGCGACAGACGATGCGCGGCGCTGGCCCGTCGTCCTCTGCCTTCTTCGCCGCCATCAGGACAATTCGCGCCACGGCGCCGAAGGCCAGCGAGCCGGAGAGGCGCTCCAGGGGCTCCCGTCCCGCCGAGCCTTTCGCGACATGCGTCACCCCGATCAGGGCCGCGTCCGTCGCCGCCGCAAGGTCCACGAGCGGCTGAAGCCCGCGCCTCGTTTCCGTGCTTTTGTGGCTGTCGCCGGTCACGGCGTTCACGATAGGGTCCACGATTATCAACGCCGCGCCTCCCGCCCGTTCGATCGCCGCCTGCAAGGGGCCAATGTCGCGGGAAGGGTCGAAGGCGCGGGCGATATCGCCGCTGTAGACGCCGCCGACGAAGAAGATGCGCCGCATATCCGCGCCCGAGGCGATCAGGCGGGGAACAAGAGTGTCGGCGGGGTCATCCTCGCCGGACCAGATGACGACGTTGCCAATGGGCGCGTGTGAGCCGTCGGGCCATGCGCCGCCCTTCGAAACAGTCGCCCCCATCCGCAGGCAGATGGTCGTCTTTCCGGCGCCGGGCGAGCCGCCGATGATGTGCAGCTTGCCCTTCGCCATCCAGCCGGGCCAGAGCCAACGAATGGGCTCGGGCTCGATTGCGTCGGCGCGGACCAGTTCGACTTGTGGCGCGGCTGGAAGCCCGACGACGATGCGCGACCGGTCGCCGCGTTGCTCGTGATATTCGGCGGCGGCGGCCGCGAGAATTGCGGGGTCAACGGTCAAGCGACTTCCTCCGCGTCGTCGTCTTCCAGGTCTGGGTCGCCGTCCAACTGGTCGAGAAGGTCAATCAGCATATCGACCACGGCTTCGAGGCGGTGGCGGAGGTTGCCGTCCAGTTCGACAAATAGGCGCTGGCTCATGGCGCCGCCTCGATCAGATCGGCGCAGGCGCGAATGGCGTCGCCCTTCTTCCACTCATTGCCGAGGTAGTCCTGCTCGATCGTCGCAATGAAGCGCAGGAGCGCCAGCGCCCCCGCGACCGTCTGCGGGCGAACTTCGAGAACCGCCTCCGCCGCGGCAAATTCGGCGCTGTCTTCGTCGTCGATTGCGTCCGCCGCATTGATTGCTTCAATGTGAAGCGCTTCGAGGCGCTCCCACTCGGCGATGGCCGCAAAGATCGGGTCAGCCATGGCGGCGGCCTCCCCGGATCGCGGAAACGGCCTTGCTCGCCTCATGGGCGACAAAGGCCAGCCACAAGGCGGCGAATGGGGCGAGGAAGAGAAGTTCGGCTGTGACTTTCCAAGGCATTGAGCAAGCCTTTCCCGTTCGCGGAAATGGTGGTTTCCGCGTTGTGTGGATGGCCCTAAGCGGGTATACCTAAATGTGTAAGCGATAGACCTAAATCTGTCAACCCGGATGGTGTCAAAAAGATGAGCCCAACGCCTTCTCAAATTCGGGGAGCGATAGCCATGCTGAGCCTATCTCAGCCGGAATTGGCCGAGCGCGCTGGCGTTTCGGTTGAGACGTTGAAGCGAGTTATGGGCGTGCGGCCTGGCGTTTCGGTCGGCCAAGGCGTTAGCGCAGAAGCAATGAACAAGGTCCGCGCCGCCCTTGAGGCGGCGGGGGTCGAGTTCATTGCCGAAAATGGCGGCGGGCCAGGCGTGAGGCTGAAGAAGGCGGAATGAACGCCAGCTTGCCCTCATCGCCCTCGATCTCGAAAAACTCTTCGCCGAAGACGCGAAGAAAAGGCAGGTCGAAGCCGGAAAGCAATTCGGGCGAGGGCAAGAAAAGCTTGTCGCAGACCTGCGACAAGCTAAGGACGGCAAGTCCAGCGAACAGGCTGCGAAGGTCGTCGGCGCTTCCGGGCGCGGCGTCCAGATGGCGAAGAAGGTCGCGGCCCCACGATTTTCACTCCCCAAAATTGGGGAGTGGACTTTGCCTATTCGCCCTTCTGCGCCGACGCCGTGAAGTTGCGATTTTGCTCGGCCCGAATGGTGCCGATCTTCGCCGACGCGGCGCCAGCCGCCGCGCTCAAAGCGTTGACCTTGCCCGTCGCCCCCGACGCCGCCGCGCCGACCTGGTGAAGGAGCCCGAGTAAGGTTTGAACCTTGCCGATTCCCGCGTCTACGCTGCCCGTATCGACATGCGGCGCGACGGACAGGTTCAGCCCCTCGAACGCCGTGCGCGCGCCTTCCGCTGCGCCCTTCGCCGCCTCTGCGCTCGATGCGTCCACTTGCGGTGTCACTGTCGTGTTGAGTGCGGCGAAGCGATCGGACGCCCCCTCAATCGATCCCTTGAAGGCGTCGAGCGGCCCAACATCTACACGGGGCGTGACGACCATCTCCTGCGGAGGAATAGGCGGGATATCTTCGACCTTGGGAGTGACGCGAAGCTCTTGCGGCGTGAACGGCGGGACAGGCTCGACTTTCGGAGTGACGACCATCTCCTGCGCCGCAGGAGCTTGCGCCGCCGGGATCGGCCGCGCCTTCGCGTCCTCGCGCAACATGCGCGGGGCGAGCGTCGGGGCGGGCTTTGGTGGCAAGATCGCTTGTGGAGTAATGACAGGCGCCGCCGGCGGAACGCGCTCCACATCCTTCGCCCGGAGGCTCAGCGGGCGCACGGTGGGCGCGGCCGGCGCGGGCTTTTCGGCAGGCGCGGGTCGCTCCGCAACCGCAGCCGAATTTTCGCCCGTTTTGTCAACCGGCGCATGTCGCAGGCCGTGCGTGTAGCCGCCGGGCTGGCGCGGCGGCTGCGCCGTGATCTTCGTGCCAGGCAGTTCCAATTGCGCTTTCGCAGCGTCGAGTGCGCTGGCGTCGAGCGTGATCGGTATTCCCTGCATCTTGCGAAACGCCGGAAGGTTGCTCGCGCTTATGCCGCCGGCGACGCCCATCGGGCCAGCGTCCTTGCTCTTCGCCCAGTCCTTCGCCTTGACAGATATTTGCGGCAATTGCTGAAACACGGGACGGGGCGGCTCGGGAGCCGCCGGCGGCTGATTGATCTTCAGCCGCTTCTCCAAGTCAACCACGGACTCGCCGACAGGCGTGGCGCGGGAGCGGGCCTTCTCGCTCTCTTCGGTCGCCGCGCGCATTCGGTTTGCAGCCGCCGCCCATTTGTCCGCGATGCTGTCGAGCCACGGGAGAACAACCGGCTTCGCGGCCTGCGCGGCGATATCCAGAAGCGACTGCTTCAGCTTTTCGAGCTTCGCTTCGGTCGTCCCGGTTTCGATATCCATGGCGCCTTGCATCGACTTGCGCCACGTTCCGCCGCCGAGATAATCGAGCAGGCGAATGATCTCGGGAAGCGCTTGCTGCATGCGTGTGGCTTCGTCCCACCATTCGGCGCCTACCAGCGATTTCATGGTTCCGACGGAATTTTTCGCCTTTCCGACGCGCTCAAGGAGATCAATCATCGTCTCCATTGGCTTTGTCTGCATTCCTTCTTCGACTTGCTTGCCGGACAGTCCAATTTCCTTGAATGCAGCGGCCGCACCTTTCCCGAGCGTTGACGCGGTGCGAAGCTTCGACGTGAACGCTGTCAGAAACCGCGCCGCCACGTCGGTTTCCATCCCGACGCCGCGGAGGGCGGTCATCATCGCGAGGGCGTCATTCTCGCCGACGCCCGCCGCCTTCATGCCTGCCATGGCGCGCTGCGACATGGCGCCGATGTCACGCTCTGCGGCGGCGGACACGTCGCCAAGCCCGTTCACTTTGTCGGCGAAGATTTCGAGGTCTGCGATAGATTTGCCCGTCTGCGCCCTCACCTCGGTCAGCATCTGCGCAGCCTCACGGGCGCTAATGTCCCAAGCGGTCGATACTTTCGCGCCAAGCAGGGCGAAGGCGTCCAAATCCTTATAGGCAACGCCCGACTGCCCGCCCTGCGCGAAGATCGCGGCCACGTCCTGATATGACTTGCCGATCGAGGTCGAAACCTTCGCGATCTTGCGGTCGAGCGTTGACCAGCTATCGCCCGCGTCGAGCGTGACCTTCTTCTGAATTTCCGCGAACGCCTTGTTGCGGCTGATCGCCTCTTTGATCGCGACCGTGGAGACGCCGCCGACCGCCGCGCCAGCAACCGCCGCGCCTCCCATTCCGACCATCATTCCCGCAGCACCAGGAAGCGCGAATGAAGCAAAGTCGGACGCTTTCGCGCCGATACCGCTGAACCGGCCGACGCCATGCGTGGCAGATGCGGCGATGGCCTTGTTCAACGCTATCCGCTCGCGCACGGACGCCTTTGCCGCCGCGAGGATCTGCTTCTCCTTCGCGAGCATCATCGCGGGGCCCTTAGACGACCACGCTTGCGCGCCCATCGCCTGCTTTTGCGCCCGCGCATAAAGCAACCATTCCTGGCGCACGTCTCGCAGCTCGGCGCCAGTCAATTTTAGGCTCGCGAGCTGGCGGCGGAACGGGTCTGATCCGGCCTTTCCCATTCCCTTCGCGACATTCGCCGCCGCTTTCTCGGCGTCCCTGAGCGCCTGGGAGACGGTGCGCGCGGGCTTTGAAACATCGTCAATGAGACGGACGGTTAAGGAGCTTGTGAGGGAAGCCATTGGGTGTCCTTTCACCTGGTCTAAGGCGCCAATTCGTCCGCGCGCCGCTCAAAATCGGCTCGGGCTTCGTCGAGAGCCTCTTCAAGCCGCGCCTCGATCGTCTCTCGCAAGTTCAGATCGCGTGTGCACGCCGCCGGGACGCCCGCCAGCCGGGAGCGAAGCGAGCCAAGGATGTCGGAAAAGACAGGCTCGATTTCCGTCATAGGGATGAGCTCGCCTTGTCTGATGGCGACGCGGAGGCGGATTTCTTCGGCGCGTGCTCTTTGGACTTCGGCGGCCGCTTCAGATTTCGACGTCTTCTTCGACTCGGTCTTCAAATTCTCGGTATAGGCGGCAATCACTTCGCCGATCGGGACAACGCCGGGCCCCTCCTTTGTCACGCGGCCATCCGTGCATAGCTGGCGCACCCACCTGTCCGTCACGCCAAGCAAATCGGCGGCGTTCCGAATTGTGACGAGCGTGCGGCTATGGATCGTCTGAATGGCCCGTTCCGCCGGTCCCGTCGCCCCTCTTTTTCGTGTCGTCATCGGGCAATCCCCATTGTTTTATCGACCTTTTCGATAGACTAGACCGGAACGGAACCGGAAAAATCAAAAAATCGAATATAATCAACGATCGGGGTCGCCGCCCGCGTCCGCCTCGCTGCACTGCAAAAGGAACCTTAGTCAATCTTTTCAATCACTTAGCCGATGCTGGTTGCGGAATGGCTCAGCATATGCTTGCAATGGCAAAGGCAATGCTTGTTCGGCGGCGGCTGGGATGAGCGCGCCCCGGCCGCCGCCTTCGCCACGGGTGATCTAAGTCCGTGGCGAATCCTCTGTTAGCGTCCGTGCGAGATAATAGCCCCGGCCTGGCGGGCCCCGATCGAAGACGACGACACCATCGTGCGCAGGGCGCCGATGGCATGTTCGGAGCTCATCTCCGTCTCGAAGGCGAGGTGCCGCGCCGCTGCATCTCGTCCGCGTGCGGCGTCGCTCGTCAAGATTGCGGTTAGGCGGGCGCGCTCTTCCTGCGCCCCAAGCACCAGGCCTTCGGCGTAGCCGGCCTCGCGGCCCTCCGCGAGGCCCGTCAATTTTCCGTCGAGAAAGCCCTGGTCAAATGACCCGTCGTCGTGCGCTTGCTGCAATCCCTCGGCGCGGCCGAGTGCGCGTTGACGTTCGAGTTCTTCGCCGTCGTAAAGTTTGCTCATTTTCATCTCCTATTGTGATCAGTTGCGCGGCGCCGGCGCGGCGTCGGAGAGGCCCAAAACCGCGCGAGGATCTGCGTCCGGCCGGCGGGCGATGACGACGCCCTGATCGGCGGCGGTTTCGATCAACGATTCCTCGTCGCGCTCGGCATGCAAAATGGCGGCGGCAATCTGTCCGCGCTTCTTTTGGCGCTGCTCGTCGCTCAATGCGCTGGCGTCGTCCGAATTTTCGTCAATCTCGCGCTCGATCGTGGAGATGAGCGAGTCGCGGTGCAGCCAGCAAAACATCGACTCAGTGTCTGTGACGCGATGAAACGGCAGGGAGACCATCTTCCCCTCGACTGCGACGGCGCCGCCGCCCGCGATGACAGTGGGAAATTCGAACGGTCGGCCAGCTTCGATCGAGATAAGCGTGTTCGGCCGGCCGCGCTCGGCGAGGGCTTCGATTTTTGTCCGCGCCATCTGTTTTGCGACGCTCGAATGAATAGGTGCGTCGGCGACCGCCTGCGCGTCCTCGCGCAATTTTTCCAATTGCTTGCGCACGCGCTCAACGGCTTGCTGATGCGTCTCGTTTTTCGCGAGCGTCGGCGCAACAGGCGGAGCTGCCTCGACCGGATCGGACAGGCGCTTGATGTAATTTTCGAGGGTCTCGCGCACGGCGGCGAGGTGACGCCATTTCGCCGCGCGCTCGTCATACGCGGCCTGCAAGCGATCGATTTCCGCTGTCAGTTTCGCGATTTTTTCGCGTTCGCGGACGATCGCGGGGTCGTCTTCGCGATGTGCGCGACCATCATGGCGCCCGTTAATGTAAGAGCCGATCCACACTTCAGAGCGCTGGCGCTTTTCGCGGAGTTCGGCCAGCTCGTCTTGCAAAGGTCGCAACACCGCGTGCGCGTCGGACGCCTCACGCCGGATTGATCGGAGCTTGTCGGCGGCGGCGGGAGGTAAGCGGTCGATAGGGTCGAGCACGAAGTTTGGATTAGCTCCGCCGCCCGGCTCGCGGACTTCGGCGGACTCGGTGCGGAAGGGGTTCAAGAAATTCACAGGCTCACCTCTTGGTTGAGTCGAAAACTAGGCCCGCTCGGCGACATTGTGAATAGCCGCGTCATTTGCGTCATTCGCGTTATTTGCGTCACGCTGCGCCTCGTTTAGTGCGATTTCCAATAGCCGCGTGCGATGAAACCTCCACTGGCCGGTATACGTTTGCTGACCGCATTTGAACCGTCGCGCCCATCGGATGACGGTTGAGCGAGAGGCGCCCACAAGCGATGCGGCTTCTGGTGTGGAGAGCCATATGTCTTCCGTCGCGGGCGCAGCGGGTCCGCCGGCTTCGAGCTGATCGGCGAGGGTGAGAAGCTGGCGGGCCAGCGTGCGAAGTTCATCGGCGGTCATCGTGCCTTTCCTCTCTGCGGGCCACAGGGGGCAGCTGGCGCGTTTTTCCACCTCGGAGCTAGCGTCGTAGCTGTCGCCTTCGTCTCGCGCACGGGCGGGTCGTTTTTGGCGATCTGGCGCAGGGCGAATGCGATCTCGGCTCTCTCGATGAAGAAGTTTTCAGGATCGCGATGCGAGGGGCGGAGCTTCTCGACGCGGCGGGCGAGTTCGGAAAGCGTCATCTCATTTCCTCCTCGACGACGGTCATGACGGCCTTTTGCAACTCGAGCATCGTGTCGGGGTCCGGCCGGTCGAAGGTCGCGAGCATCTCGCGGGCGCACTGTCTCGATCGGGCGGCGATCAACGCGGCGCCTGCGTCATCTGGGAGATGGGCGACGACGCGCTCGACGACGGCGAGCCTGAAGGCGAGGCTCGCGGTGAGGTCGCGGACGAGAGGCGAGGGTTTGGTCATTCGAGCACCTCGATGCGGTCGGCGCGAAGGTCGAGCCTCATTCGCGGACTATGAGAGCTGTCGTCGATACGGAAGCTCGGGACGCCGACGACGCGGACGCGCTGGCCAGGTCGTAGGGCCATGGCGGCGGCGCGCACCGCGTCTTCGACTGTGACGACGTTCCACTGTCGGCCGTGCTTCTCCCGCGCCACGAGTTTGGCGAAAGGCCTCCCATCGAAGCGGGCCTCGATCCGGGCGGCGGAGTGGACGAATGCGATAACTTCAGCTTGGCAACTCATGTGCGGCTCCTTTTTCTGTTTTTGCCGGACAAGCCGGACAAGCCGGACATTTGTCCGTTTTGTCGCGAGCAATTAGCCGGACAGACCGGACAGCACCCCATAAGGGGTGCGTCCTTGTCCGGGTGCTTTGTCCGTGTCCGTGGGGTCTATTCATCGTCTGAGACCTGCCAGACGAGAGTGCGGGCGCCGTCGTCGCGGACTGCGATCGCATGGCCGGTCAACAATTCAGCCTCGCCGCGCCGAAATGCCTTTTGCTTTGCGGCTTGCTGCTTTTCGACCGTGTCGCCGTCGGCGGGCCACGCCGCGTAAAATTCACGCCGAACGTCCTCGCGCTCTGCGGCGCGCACTTCCGGTCCATCCATGCCGAACGGCCGTGTCGTCTCTCCCTTGTCGCCAACTGCGATTTGTAGGGCCGAGAGATACGCTCGCGCCGGCCGGGTCATGCGCGGCGCGGTTTCGACGCGATCCGCGGCTTGCGTCGGCTCCACGTAGCAGGCGCCATACGGCTCGCCGTCTTCGTCGGCGCCCAGCTCCACGAAGCGCAGCTCGAAGGCCGAAATTTCGCCCTCTTCGCCGACGCGCGATTTCGCCAGCGCCAGGCGCCGATCCGAGACCTTGCCGGTAACTTCGTTGCGGTTTGCCAAAACGGACAGGATAGCGTCCGCGCCGCCGCGCCATGCCGACGCGCCGCGCAAGCCGGTGTCGGTCGCCTTGCCGAAGTGGTGAACCGGAATGACCACGGCGCCGACGGCGTCGCCGATGCGCCTCATCGCGGCGATGATGCGATTTGCCTCCGCTGAGGCGTTCTCGTCCTGCATCGCGAAGGCCGCGCCGAGCGTGTCGATAACGACGGCGCCCAGTCTCACGCCATGGTCCGTGTTCATACGCTCGGCGACGGCGCGCAGTTTGGCAATGGCGGCGTTGAGGTCGCGCGAGTCAGACAGGTTGCCGACACCATCAATCCACGCGATCGGAAGCGGCTCGCCGGTCGTCTTCTGTTGGCGCGCGACGTGAATACGCGCCGCCAGCGTCGCCGCACCCTCGGCCGCGAGAAAGACTACGCCGACGCGCTCGGCGACCTTGTGTCCGAAAAACGGCTCTCCGCTGCCGAGCGACGTGGCAAGGTCAACGGCGATGAAAGTTTTTCCGGCGCCGCTTTGTCCGCCGAGGAAGGTCACGCCACGGAGCGGAAGCAACCGTTTCACGAGCTGCGGCGGCGGCTCGAGCTTCGTGGCGCCATCGAAGCAGACGCCCGCTAGCGGGTCCGCCGGCTGCGACAAAATCTCGCCTGTCTCGGCGTCCGCTGTCACGCCGTCCTGGACGATCGTCGCGCGCGGTTTCGGCCCGAGATGCCCTGTCGATCCGAAGTCGGCGCCGCTCTCGTCGAGACGAAGCCAATCCGCCACGGCGCGCCCGATCGCATCGCCGAAGACGTCACACGCCCTCGGCAAACCCGAGAATTTTTCGCCCGAGCTCGCCCGCGCATACGTGCTTCGGATCGCCGCCGCGAAGTCTCTCGCATCTTCGTCGCCGACAGCGCGGGCGAGCGCCTCGGCAAAAAGTTTGCTCTCGCTCTCCGAAAATCCGGCGCGGACTAGGACGCCAGCGACGGCGAGGCGCGCATCATGGCGCGCGCCATGCGCGGGCCAATGCCGCGCCAACAAGCTGCATGCGGCGAGGCGCTCGACGCGACGCAAAAGGTCGTCGCATTCGACGCGCGCAGGCTCGCCGTCACATCCCGGCTCCCAAGCGATCGGCTCGCTTGTGTCTTCGTGTGCCGAGCCCGGAAAGACTGTCTGGACTTTCGGCCCAAGCCGCAAATCGACAAGGCGCGCCTTTGCGCCACGCTCCTTGGCGATCGGATCGTCAAAGTAGACGTTGGCGGAAAGATTTACACTAGCTGAGTTAGTGTAATAGAGCCAATGCGACGCGCGCGCCGTCTCGCGACCGAAGATCGCTGCGGTTTTTGGAAGGAAATACGGCGCGGCCGCGATGGCCTCGGGACAGTCAAGGTCAACGTCGCTCAGGCCCGATGAGTTTTGGCCTAATACAACTCCGATGTTGGCCGGCGCGCCGTTAAAATAGCGTGACGCCTCGTCGGCGCTGATCCGGAGGTCCGTCCAGCCGGGGAGTGATGGCGCTTTCGATCGGAAACCAATCGGGATCGGCGACCAGCCCCGCTCGATGTAGTCGAGCGCGACAGCGAGCGGCGACGGGGCGTCGCCAGTGGGGGCGGGAGGCGGCGACGGCTGGCGACGCCAGGGGGGCGAGGGCGCAAGCGTCATCGGCATGGCCTCGCCGGCAAGACGATGCCGCGCAAAAAGTCCAAGAGCCATCCTGGACCGTCAGGCGCTCGCGCCGCCGCGCGGTCGCCTTCCAGCCAGATGGAATGCAGCACGCTGTCCCGGTCGCGGGGCGCCCCGGCGGACCAGCGGCCATACCTGAAGATGACTCGACGCTGACCGTCCGTAAGCCGAACGATCGTCGCCCACCACGCGGGGTATCGAGGGTCCACCAGCTCGCCGTCGGACGGGTCGCGCGAGACGGGGCGGAGCCGATAAAGGCGACGATCTGCGACCGATTGCGCGGAGGCTTCTGGTTTGGTATTTCGCACGTCGGACGCGCCGGGAAGCAAGTCCTTTTGAAGGTCGCCGCCAGCGTCTCGCCGGGGCGGCTTTCTCATTTTTAAGGGCGCCATGAATCAGGCGGCCTCGGGCCGGTCGCTCGTTGACGCCATCGGAGCGCTGATCTTGCGCAGCGCCCAGGCGTCAAGAAGGTCGATCTCGTAAAGAACCGCCTTTCCGGCCTTGCGGAACAAAGGACCGCCGCCGACGGTCGCCAACTTCGCGAGCGTCTTTTCAGAGCCGAAACCGTATTTCGATTTGAGGTATTCGCCGGCCTGTTTGCGGCGAAGAAATTGCTGCGTGACCATATGCCATTCCTCGTTTTGTGGAACGGCTCACGAATTTACGCACGTTTTCCCGTTTGTCAGTCCGCGTCGTTTTTCAAATTCGCGTGGACTCTCCCGATACGATTAATTTCCTCGGGGTCAGTTATGCATTCAAATTTCGTCGGATCGCATATCCTCACCCGCGCCGCATTGTAGCACTTGAAGAGGTAGGATCGCTCCTGCTTGCCGCCTCTCACGCGCTTCGCAACAGCCTCTTCAACGGTCATGCCCGATTCGCGATCGCGTATAATTTCCAAGCCGATTCGAACGCGGTCCTCATGATTTCGCACTCTCTGCATTCTGCCGGTGTGGCTTCCGTTTTTGTGAGGCTCCAAAACGACTGGCAATCTCCCATCATTCCCGTCCAGAAAATCAGCCAAAGCAACTGCTACCATCGGCGGCACACCCCGCCCCCGACGCATTAGCGCGGCGAGTCGCGCGGCGGAAGGAGGCCCGCCCGCACGCCCTTGCAACTCTATAAGTGCGAGCCGCCATTCTCGATCTTCGGAAACAGTTATCCCGTCGGCGCGAGCCGCGCTTTGTTCAAGGGGCGTCACTGGCGGGTCTAGGGTCTCATCCGTGCTCATTGCCTGTCGCCTTCCTGCGTAGCTCGACGATCTCCGCCTCGCGGCCATCGAGCATGGCGGAGATGCACGCCGACACGCGATCGGCGGCGGCAACAAGCGCCGCGTCGGGACGGCGAATGTAGTGACGCGCGGTCACGCCGCGCCGGGCATGGCCAAGCAGCTCCCCAATCGTGGCGTCTCCATATCCCTCATCGGCGGCGACGGAGGCGAAGGTCCGGCGAAGATCATGCGACCGAGTGTCTTTCAAACCGGCGGCGTCGAAGAGGTCGGCGAGCGCCTTTTTCATATCGGCGTGCCCGTCTCCCGTTCGGTTTGGAAAAACAAAATCGCCGGCACGGGGCAGGGTGGCCAGCAAGTCCAACACTGCGCGACCGATCGGCCGCATGGAGCGGCCCGTTTTTGTCTCTTGAAGACGCAGGCATGAATTTGCCGCGTCTATTTCGTTCCACCTCAGGCTGCAAATCTCTTCGCGTCTGGCGCCGGTCAAAGCGATGATCCGCAGGGCCGCGACGGGCGCCGGCCGGACTGCCTCTTGCTCACGCAACACGACGCCGAGCCTCGCCAGTTCTTCCGCCGTGAGGATTCGGTCTTTGGCGTCCCCCCGATGAGTCTCGACGCCGCGGGCCGGGTTGGCGCCTTCGACCAGTCCGCGCTTTTCCGCCCAGCTCCAAATCCCGCCGATCAGCTCAACGACACGTGCCGCTGTCCCGGCGCCCCCTTCGACGCGTGCGACGCCGCGCATCTTCGTCCTTATCGTGGCAGCGGTTTTTCCCGCTGCGATCGCGTCCGCCATGCGCTGCAAGTCGGCGCGGGTGATCTTGGACGCGACCTTTTTGCCGATGAGGGGGGCGATATGTCGCGCAACTCGCCCCTCGTCGATTGCGATCGTTGACGCACGCTTTGGCTTGCGGAACCGGGTCAGGACGAGGCCGGCGCGCGCGGCTTCGAGATACTGGTCGCACAATTCGGCGACCGTCAAAGCGGAACGCGCCTCATGCCGTTCCGCCGAAGGGTCGCCGCCTTCAGCGGCGTCGGCAAGCAAGCGCCGTGCTCTCGCGCGCGCCTCTTCTGGTGTGATCGTTCCGACCTTAGCGAAGGCCAGCCGGCGGGTCCGCCAGATCGGCGTTCGATATTGGATGATGTAGGCGCCGGCTCCTGACGGCTTCACCCGCACGCCGAAGCCCTTCAGTTCGCCATCCCAAACGAAGAGGTCGCCCGATTCCGGCGGCCGAAGGGCGTCGATTAGCCGTTTGGTCAGCTTCGCCATCTGCGGGCCCTGCGCTGGGGGAAGCCACCCCAGCGGTCGCGCCGGGGAAGCATGGGGGAAGCAGGCGGACGAAATTCGCGGTAAATTCGAGTCATAAGCGGATAAAACAAGTAAAGGGGAACGGCGTCAATATCAGTAACTTATAAAGATGGGGAAACAACGGGAAAACTCAGGGAAATATGTCAGCACTACGTTGACATCGTAGGGGTCACAGGTTCAATCCCTGTCGCGCCCACCATTTTATGTCAGATCCTCAGCGTAAAACACCAGGAACCGGTCGCATCCTGCGGAAACAGGAGGCCCGGCAAATGGCGGCGCGTTGTGAGGCCCACGCCTCTGCGTGGTCTCAATGCGTCGACCGACCCTCCCTCGCCTCGATGGCGGGTTTCTTCGTCTCCGCATCACTGCGCCCGTTTCGTCCGGCTGCTAATCCGACAAACTCTGCGCGACCCGCGCCGTCCATTCGCCCCCGTTTTCAATGAATTGCTTTGATGTCCGTAGACGCCCATTGGCGACGCACGCATATCCGTGTCATTTTACATAAAATATGGCATTGATGGCGCTGGGCAGAAACACGGCCAAATTCGAAATATGTCTGAGACGCCTTGTCGAATAGGGAGCGTTCCCGAGCCGCCAATACCCGCCAGCAAGCCGACCGCGGGGGTAACGGAGATTGCCGGCATCACCGCCTTGGACATAGACGCCGCCGGCGCGTCGGAACGCGACGACCGAGCCGCCGAGATCCAGGCGCTTCTCGAAACCGGTTGGGAGAGGGTGCAAGATAGCGAGCCGGCGGAGGCGATACGGGCGTTTCAAGCGGTCCTGGCCCTGATGCCCTTGCATATCGGCGCGCTGAACGGACTTGCCGCCGCTTATTTTCATCAGGGCCGGCGCGAGGAGGAGTTGGAAGTAGCGCTCAAGGCTGCCAGGATCGCGCCGGAAATCGCCGGGTTGCAGGTGCAGGCGGCGCAACTGCTCGGGAATTTCGGTCGCTGGGACGAAGCCGCAGCCGCCTTCCAAATCGCGCAATCAATCGACCCGAGCGTCGCCGGGACTTACGCGTCACTTGGCGCAACATTGAAACAGCGGGGCGAAGAGAACGAGACGATTGCCGCATTGCAGGCTAAAATAGAACTCGCGCCAGGCAATCCGGAACTGCGCGTGGATCTGGGCCACTTGCTGTTCAGAACGCGCCGGCCTGACGAGGCGGCAGAAGCGGCGTTTCGCGCCGCTCTGACGCTCGCCCCACACCACGCGGGCGCGCTCGTTGCGTTGACCACGATCTTTTTTCGACGCGGAAGGCTGGAGGAGGCCATCAACCTTCTGCGCGACGCTATTGCGCATGTCCCGGGGAACATGGCGCTGCAGTTGCGACTCGGCCAGTTGCTGGAAGAGAGGCATGAGATCGCCGCCGCCCGCACGGCGTTCGCGGCAGCGGCGCGCATCAACCCAGGTAACGCCACGGCGCAAGCCGGCCTGCGCCGCACGCGCGATCCGGATGGGCTGTTCGCATTATTCGAAAACTTGCTGGGGCCAAATCCGCGAGAGGGCAATCTCGCCGCGCTCGCCGGGGAAATGAATGTTCCGCAGACCCGGCTGAACGCTCTGCTGAACTTCGCACGCGACCCGCGCGAGTCCGGCATTGCGGATCTGGCCACCACGCCAATCGAACAGGCGTTGCTTCAGACCATCATTGTCGCCGCCGAACGCCACTCCTACGCGCAACATCACCTGCGGAGCGCGCCGCTCCCGAGGTTGCAAGTGGCGCACGAAGCGCTGGACGCGATCGCAGAAACACGCGGGCATGAAAGCTGGAGCGCGGTTCACTGGCTGAACGCCTTCAAATTGCGCCAGATTCGGCCCAGCCGTCGCGCCGCGGTGGTGGCGACGATGCGCGACGAAGGTCCCTATTTGCTTGAATGGGTGGCGCATTACCGCGTGCTAGGGTTCGACACGCTGTTCATCTATTCCAACGATAATCTGGATGGCTCCGAAGGCCTTTTGCGCAGCCTCGCGGAGCACGGCGTCATCACCTATATCGACAACAAAATGGATCCGGCCCGGCCGCACGATCCGCAGCAAAAGGTGTATGCGCACGCGCTGCACCTTCTGCCGGAACTGTGGGAGCATGAATGGGCGCTGGTGATCGACGGCGACGAGTTCCTCGTGCCCGCAGAGCATTATGGTTTTTCGATCGGCGCGCTCATCGACGATGCGCTGGCTCATTTCCCCGCGCGCGCTCCTTCCGCGATCTGCTTCAACTGGTTCTTGTATTTCAGCGGCTACGTCTATGCCTATGAGCAGCGACCCCTATGCAGGCGCTTTCCGCATGGGAAGGGGCGGCCGGGAATCAAAAGCCTGGTGCGGCTACGCGACATCATCTCCCTGCACCGCGTCCATTACCCGAACATTCCGCCCGACGGATTTCTGGCGCGCGCGGATTTCACGAGGCTGGACTGGTCGTTACGGCAGAAGAAACTTGATCCGGTCTTTACCAGCGGCAGGCTCGCGCATTACTGGTGCAAGTCGTTCGAGGAGTTCGCTGTCAAGAAAGCGCGCGGCGACGCGTTGACCAATCATACGATTTGGAAGCGCGAGTTCAAAGACTTCTTCACTTTCACCAACAACGCGCGTGAGACGCCGCGGAATTACCATCCGGCGCCGGAGTCGCTGATCCGCGCCGTCGAGGCCGAGATGGAGATGCTGCGCGCACTTCCGGGTGTTGCGTCGCATTTGGCGAAAATAGAGGAGAAGCGGCGCAGCTTCCTTGAACAGTTCGAGCCGGATGGCGGGTTGCCCGCCATCTACGAGAGCGTGAAGGCGGCCGTTCTGGGGCGCGACTAATAAAAGATCAAAGTTCGGCAGGCCGGTTGCCCGCAAATGATATGCCGATTTGCGGAGTTTTTTTACTCACACTCCCGGGTTCTCCGATCACCGCCGTTCGGCGAGGGTCCTCGCTCCGG
Source organism: Methylocystis sp. ATCC 49242 (assembly GCF_000188155.2). Taxonomy (NCBI): domain Bacteria; kingdom Pseudomonadati; phylum Pseudomonadota; class Alphaproteobacteria; order Hyphomicrobiales; family Methylocystaceae; genus Methylocystis; species Methylocystis sp. ATCC 49242. The sequence goes on along the minus strand of NZ_KE124774.1, from coordinate 1,314,776 downwards.
CGACAATCCCGCATGCGCGCACTCCGATCCGTTCGGGAACTGTGGCGCTGGTCGAGCCCGCGCCTGTCGTTGAAGTGAAAAAGAAAAGAGCGCGTCTCAAATCTCCGAAATCGGCGGGTGCGGCAAATTGGGGAATTGCATCCGAGTTTCAATCGTCGCTCTATGCGGAACGATGGAAATTAAGAAATGATACGTCCGCAAATTTTCAACGCCGTAGCCATATCAATGCTCGTCGCAGCGTTGGGAAGCTTTGCGATGATATTTGGCGGCGGCTGATGGAAAGCATTACGCTGGGTGCTCCATAGTCGGATATTTACATCATCTGGAGTGACAGATTGATTGCCGACGCGGGTTGATTGGTGGAAATTGGCTTCACGCTTTGGCGTCGAGGTTGAGCGCGAGCGTCGCTAACGATCTCACCTGTGTTTTTCCAAAGGTCCCGAGCCGGTAGTTGCTGCCTATCAATCAGCCAGGCGAGACGGTGGACCGATTCAAATCACGTGAAGGGATTTTGCGTCTCACTGTCGTGGTCTGGATAAACGGGCGCATTCTCAGTGCGTGTCGCGCCGTGGGGAAACCGGGGGCGCGAGAACTTGTCGCCCGTCAGTCCGCGCGCGCCTGCGCCGTTGTGCCCGTCGGCGAAATCCATGCTATCGATCGTTGATGAGGCGGCGGGAAAGCGGAATTGGCGATGGAGCGCCGACGCCTTCGTTCTCATGCTCGCCGGATTGTCCGTGATTTGGGCGCGGCCGCCAAAATATTTGATGATGGCGCTTTGTCCACAAGCATCACGGCGACCGCTTGATCGACCCCGTCGACAATGTTTCGCTTGCGGCGACGGCAGCCGGAGCTGAGGCAGAAGCGGAGGATCATATGGATTTCCCGACGATCGACCCATTGATTGCCGCAGGGGTCGTCGCATCGACGGCGATCACCGACGCTGTCTATGTATTTTTCAATGCGGCCGTTTCCGAGCGCCGTCGAATTGCGGCCGCGAGCTGGAGCAGCATATGGTACCTGCTTTCCGCATTTGCGGTCATCAGCTACACGTCGAACTGGGCCTATGTTCTATTCGCGGCTGTCGGCGCGTGGATCGGCGGATTCCTGTCGATCACGGCGCTCACTCACGTCGCACCCTTGCGAGGCGGGAAGAGGTTGGCGCAAATGCGAGAGGAAGCGAAAACCGGGCAGGCGGCCTCTGCGCCGACCACACGGGATCAGCCGTAAGCCCAACCGATGAGGGCGGCGCCCACGAAGAAACCGAGGGTACCGATAATCATGAGCTTCACAAGGCCATCCGGCATGACGTCCTCCTCACAGCGAAACGGCCCGTCGCTACATCCGCGCTCGGGCCGCATCTTCGGTCACGCCGTCAGCGTCACCTTGTCGAAGAGATAGGAAGCCGGTTTCATCAAATCAAGGCGGCGGACTACCGGTTGGCCGCTCTGCCGAAAGACCTTGAACGAGCGGTTCCAGGCAACAAAAAAGGCGCCAATGTCGGCGCCCGGAAGTCGGGAGGAAGAGGAGCGCCGTCAGTCGGCGAGTTCGGCCTCTTTCAAAGGCTTCGCGTCGCGCGCGTCCAGGGCCGTCGTCTCGGCTGCCACTGCGCCGATGGGCGCCGGTGAAGACCTTGCCGCCTTGACGCTGCGCGTGGCCTGAGCGCTGTGGCGCTTTTCCGGACCAGAGGAACTGGTGATGAGGCCAAGCACCAGAAAGCCGACCCAAAACGCGGTCGGAACGATTTGCGAGTGAGTCAGAGCCATTCTTATCCTCCCCGAGCGCTGTTTTGCGCCATTAGAGCTTCGACCAAAAAATGGCCGTTAGAAAGCGCCAGAACGCAGGAAGCTAATGGCGCCAGTTAAAGGTTTTTTGACACATCGTTGGTTGCGATCTTTGGTCGCAGCAAGATGTATCGTGGCGCCAGTGCGCCAATCGGGCGTGGATCTATGTATTGGACCAAACGCCTCTTATCTGTGTGTCAGGAGGCACATGATGGGCATTTCCACGATAGGTCGTCCGGTTCCCGTTGTTCGGAGCGGACATGTGCAATTGTCGATACTTCTGCGGGAGTCGGACAAATCGACCCTGCAGAATCAGATCTTCGACCAGATCCGCTCGATGATCCTCAACGGGCAGCTTCGGGGAGACGATCCGCTGCCGACGACGCGTGAGCTGAGCAATCAGCTCGGCGTGTCGCGCAATACTGCGGTGCTTGCCTATGAGCGGCTGATTGCGGAAGGCTATATCCGCACCAAGCCTTACGTCGGCACTTTCGTCTCGCCGGATTTGCCCGACACGGCCTTCCTGTCGTCCGCAAACAATGGCGGCGGCCATGCGGCGGAGCCTGCGGCTGAGGATGAGCCCGAGCCCGTCGCTCCCGGGGGCGCGCTACGCACCCATCGCCTAGCCGACCCCGACCGGCGCCGGCTCGTGGCCGACTTCTGGGTCGGTCGTCCTGATCCGCGGTCCTTCCCGCTGAAGGCGTGGTCGCAACACATCAAGGCCCGGCTCAAGACCGCGGGCTCGAAGCTTACCAGCTACAACGATCCGGCCGGCCTGCTCGAACTGCGGCAGGCGATCGCCAAGCATCTAGCGCCGGCGCGCGGCGTCATCGCCGATCCGGACCAGATCATCATCGTCGGCGGTTGTCAGGACGGCTTCAATCTTGTCGGCCGTCTGCTCGTGAAACCCGGGACGACGGCGGTGATCGAATCGCCCTGTTACCAAGGGGCGGCCTTCGTGCTCGAGAGCCTCGGAGCCAAGCTGCATCCGGCGCCGATCGACCATGACGGACTCGACGTGTCGCGGTTGCCGCATGTGCGGGACGCCGTGGCCTATGTCACGCCCTCGCATCAATATCCGATCGGCGTGACGATGAGCCTGCAACGTCGAATCGAATTGCTGTCATGGGCGACGCAGTACGACGCCTACATCATGGAAGACGACTACGACAGCGACTTCCGCTTTGTCGGCTCGCCGCTGACGGCGCTCAAGGGCCTCGATCGCAACGAGCGCGTCATTTATCTCGGCACCTTCTCGAAATGCATGGGGCCTGGCCTGCGCCTCGGCTATGTCGTCGCGCCGCGCAGGCTCGTCGACAGTTTCCGCCGCATGAAGATGCTCATGAACAATGGCCAGAGCTGGCTGGAGCAGGCCGCCATGGCCGACTTCATGGCCAGCGGCGAGTTCGGTCGTCATCTGCGCCGCATCCGTCAGCTCTATCGCGAGCGCCGCGATGCGCTGCTCAATGCGCTGGCGAAACATTTCGGCCACTGCGAGGTCTTCGGCGACCAGGCGGGCATGCATCTGGTCTGGAAACTGCCCGAGGGTCTACCGGACGCCGCCGAGGTCGAGGCGAGAGGGCTCACTGCAGGCGTCGGAGTTTGCTCGCTCGCGACCGGTTCGGCGCTGCGCTTCGATAAGAATGACGGCGGCGATCGTCTGCTTATGCTTGGTTTCGTTGCGCTGACCGAGAAAGAGATCGAGGACGGAATCGCCCGTCTCGCAGGAGCGCTGCGCAGCAGCTAGGCCGCGCGGCGCCTCACGCCATCAGTTGCGGTGCAAGGGCGGGCTTGAGCCGTCCTTGCACGTCACCTCGTCCCTGTATCGAGCTCCATCCCATTTCCGCTCGGTCTTGCAGCCGAGACGGCCGGCTTCCGCGCGTTGGCGCCAGCCATTGTCATCGCGCTGATAGCCGTTCTCCGGTTCCTTGCCGCTGTCATCCTTGCGAGGTTCGGCGCCTGCTGCGGACAACCAGCCGGCGAGCGCAATCGACAGCGCGGTTGTGACGTAAAGTCGTTTCATCACGCGCCTCCACTTTTGCGACGTAATGAGTCAACCGGCGAGCGCGGAGCATGTTCCTCTTTCTGCAAATTGAGGTTGCGATCCTGCGCCGGCCACGGACGGCGATGGACTTTCCGCCTCAATCTTTCAGTCGGTATATCCACCAGCCCTTATGCTGATAGACGAGTTCCAGCGTGTCGAGCTGCATTGGGTTCGACGTCGAGAAGGGCAGGAGCTTCGCTATGAGCGCATCGCTGTCGCCCTTGCGCTGGAAATAATGCAGCCGCGTCGCGCCGCCTATCGGCTCGACGGCGAAGCCTCCCTCCACCTTTTGCTCGCGCATCCATTGCTGCGCGGATTTGATAACGCCATGCGAAACGCCCGACGAGGCGAAATCCTTGAAGCCGATGGAGAAGCGGTCCGGCTTCACAGCCGCGGCTTTCCAGACGTCCGAAATATGCACGGCCACATAGGCGGGCTTGCCGCCGGCGAGTTTTTTCAGCGTCGCCGCGCCCTGCGCTTCATCCGTCGCTGTGAGCGCGTCGATGAATTCGCCAAACGACTCCGCAGATTGCGGATTGGCGCCGGCGCCCCATCGGGCGCGTTCGTCGACGCGCGCGCCGGTCCAGGCGGGGGGGATGAGAAGTCCGCGCGCCTGCGAGTCGTCGAGCGGCGCCTGTCGTTTTGCGGCGACGCGAATGGCGCGTGAGAAATCCCACCACGCGAGAACGACGGCGTCCTCCGGGACATGTTCGCGGATGGCTGCCAGCACCTTGGTCATGTCGGCGGCGGAGGCGTCGGCGAAAAAGATCGGCTCCGTCACTTCGTTGCGCCAGACGATCGGCGCGAGGCGGGTTTCGTCGCGCGCAACGAGCCCGGTTGCGAGGGGGCGGCGCTCCTCGGGGCTCGTAATCTCGACACGCTGCAACGCCTCCGGCGCGAGGCCAAGGTTTTCGACCTCCTTCACGGCGTCGGCCCGGGCGGACGCCAGGGTGAAAGTATAATGCGCGACCGGATGCAGCGTGGAATAGGCGACCCAGCCGAGCAGGGCCACGCCCACTGCGATAAGCACCGCGCCGATGGTCTTTCTCATAAAAGGTTCAAACCTCTGTCTCGCGCTCTGTCCTGAAGGCGAGAGCGTCGGAAAAAGAAAAAAGCAATCCAGAACCGGGTTACGGCTCCGGATTGCTTGTCAAGTTTACGCACCTCTCACGCGAGGGGCGCCTTACGCCTTCTTTCTGTCGCGAAGGAACAACAGGCCGGCGCCGATGAGCACCGCGAGACCGCCGAGCCCGGCCGCCCAGGCGCGGCGCGCCGGCGAGTCGAGATCGTAGAGATCGCCGCGCTTCTGGCCCGAGATGCGCTTCAGCTCGGCTCGGATCTCTGCGGCTTCACGCAGGCGCGTGTCCTCGTCGTTGATCTTCGCCGCGCTCTTGATGAGCTGCGACCAGCCGTCGGAGTAGGTGTATCCGCCGGGGTTCATGTGGGCGAGCGCCTTGTAGTGCTTGATCTGATGGTGCTCCCACATCTCGGCGAACTCGTATTCCACCGCCGTCGGGTTGTTGCCCTTCTGCCAGAACAGCTGGAAGAACGCGCCCGGCTCGTCCTTCTCCGTCGGAGGCGGAGCAGGGCGGTTGGTCGTCTGACCCGGCAGCAGCTTGTCGTTGTAAAGCTTCACGAGCACGCTGCGCGCCTGCTCCGTGATGTTGATGCCGGAAATCACGCCCTTGTCCATGTCGTCGAGATAGGCGCGGGCGAAGCTGTCGGAGTGACAGTTCGAGCAGGTCGAAACCCACGATTCCTTGCGCTTGACGAACCACGGATGGTTCAGATTGTCGGCGATCTTCGGCATGGGCAGGAAGGCCCAGCGCGACTTGCGCACCATGTTGTGGGTGAACTTGCCCTCATATTCCATATGGCAGAACTGGCAGGTCGGGGCGTTCATATTGCCCTTTTCCATCGCGTCCGCGAGACGCGCGTTCCAGTCCCAGCTGTCGCCGCGGGTCTGGTAGACCGTGCCATGCTTCGAGAGCATGTAGTTTTCGAATTCATTGTGGTCGACGCCGTTGTGGCACTGCGCGCAGGCCTGCGGCTTGCGGGCTTCGACCGACGAGAATTCGTGGCGCGTATGGCAGCTGTTGCAGGTCGTCTGCGGCGTGTGACAGAAGGTGCAGCCCTCGGCCACTTCGCGCTGCTCCATCGCGGCCCAGATCGCGTTCTCGACATTCGCCTTGTAGGAAAGAGCGTGCGAGGGATGACCCGGATTCCACTGGCCCTGCGGCCAGGTGAAGGTGTCGCGCTCCGATTCACGCTCGGCGAATTGCTGGACGTGACACTGACCGCAGGCCGCGGCGTCGGGCATTTTCAGCTCGGCCTTGTGCTGACCGTGGTCCTTGCCGACGCCCATGTGGCAGTCGATACAGCCGACTTCCTTCAGATTCTCGCCGGCCTTCAGCGTTCCCATCGAACGCAGATTGTCCTCGACCTCCTTGATCATCGCCTTCTTGTAGGCGCGTGAATCGGAGTCGGGGAGCTTGCGGATCTCGTCGAGATTGCCGTGAACGCTCTTTTGCCAGCTGTGGGTCCAGCCGGGCGTGGTCTGCTGATGGCACTCGACGCATTGCGCGCGCGAGGCGTCGACGTCCACGGTCTGTGGCGGCTTGTAGAAGCTCTGGGGGTTCAGATATTTCGAAATCGGGATCGGCTCCCAATACTTCGCAAGCGACCCCTTGCCGGCGCCCTGAGCTTCGTCGTGATAACGCTTCGTCAGCGCTTCGTAGAGCTCCTTCGGCGACGCGGACTTGGCGAGGCCAAGCGCCTTGTAGGTCTCGTCGGGCGTCTCAGCCGAGGCCGGCCCCGCGAAGGCGAGCGTCATCGCGCAGGCGAACGCTCCCAGAATGGCCGCGACTTTTCGCCGGCCATTCAAAATCGTTTTCAGTTTGAACATGTTGACTCCCGCCCGGGATACGAATCCGGCTTGACGCCGCTATTGTCGGCGCCCACGTGGCGAGAGGGAAGGACCACCGCTGGCGGCCTTCATGGCGCCACCCTTACGCTTTCGATCCCCGCAGGCTGCTTGCACAATAGGCGATTGAGACGGTTTTCGCTACGTGTTGCTTAATCGCTGTTCAGCCCGAGCTCGCCATGCGCTTCAGAGGGGCGCCTGTAGCAAGCGCGCTCGCAATGGCGTCCTGAACAGTCATCGCATCCAGCCCATAGCGTCCGCGTAGATATGACTGGTCGCCGACAATGGTCGGGAAGACGTCGCCGAGCGCGACGCTTCTGAAAAACCCCGGCCGCGCGCCCGACGTCACCAGCGTTTCAGCAACGGCGCCCATCAGGCCGCCGACGCGGTTGTGCTCTTCGAGCGTCACGATCCCGCCGGTTTCCCTTGCAGCCGAAAGGATCGCCTCTTCGTCCAGCGGCTTGATCGTGTGCATCGCCTCGATGCGGCATTGGACGCCCTGCGCCGACAAACTGTCGGCCGCCGCGAGCGCTTCGCGCATTATTGCGCCCGTCGCGATGATGGTGGCGTCCGCGCCTTCGCGCACGCGACGCGCCTTGCCGACGGTGGCGCGCTCGCCCTCGCGGCGCGCCATGCCGCCCGCGTCCTTGTCGATGCGCAGATAGGCCGGCCCTTTTTGTCGCGCGAGGTCGCGGGTCAGATCCTGCGCCTCCCATTTCTCAGTCGGCGCTACGACGCGCATGTTCGGCAGCGCGCGCATGATGGCGAGGTCTTCGGTCGCGAAATGCGACATGCCCAGTTGTCCATACGAGAATCCGCCGCCCACCGCGACGATGGTGACGTCGCAATCGTGGTAGCAGATGTCGTTGCGGACCTGCTCGAGGCAGCGCAGCGTCGGGAAATTTGCGATGGAATAAGTGTAGACCCGCCAGCCCGCGAGCGCCATGCCAGCGGCGATGGACGTCATGTTCTGCTCGGCGACCCCGGCGTTGACGAATTGATTGGGAAAGCGCTCCGCGAATTTCGTGAGCACGCCATATCCCAGATCGCCGGTGATGAGCACGACGCGCGGGTCTTCGGCTGCGAGTTCAGTGAGCGTCTCGATGAAGGCGTCACGCATCGGCCGACTCCAGCTCCGAAATCGCCTGATCGAAATCGGCGCCGAGCGGCGTGCGATAGTGCCAGGCCACCTGATTCTCCATGAAGGACACGCCTTTGCCCTTCGTCGTATGCGCAATGAGGACGTCGGGTTTTCCGGGCGCGAAGGGCAGGCGGTCGAAGGCGTCGAGGAGTTGCGAATGGTCATGGCCGTCGATTTCCTCGACCGCCCATCCGAAGGCGCGCCATTTGTCCGCGAATGGCTCCAGCGCGAGAGTGTCTGCGACGCTCGCGAGGCTTTGCAGCTTGTTGTAGTCGATGATGGCGACGAGATTGTCGAGACTGTGATGCGCGGCGAACATCGCCGCCTCCCATGTCGAACCCTCGTCGCATTCGCCGTCACCGAGCAGCGCGAAGGCGCGCCAGTTCTCGCGGCCGCGTTTCGCCGCCAGCGCCATGCCGGTCGCGACATTCAGCCCATGGCCGAGCGCGCCGGTGGAAAGCTCCACCCCCGGCACGCCCTGGTGCGAGACATGCCCCGAGAAGATCGAGCCGTTCTGATAGTGCTGCTCCAGCAGCGTCGCGTCGAAGAAACCCGTCTCCGCCAGCGCCGCATAAACGGCCGCGCCGGCATGGCCCTTGGAGAGAATGAAGCGGTCGCGGTCGGGATTTTGCGGATCGAAGGGATCGACATTCAACGCCGCGCCGTAAAGCGTCGCGAGAATGTCGGCGATGGAGAGCGCTGATCCGACATGCGAGCTTTTTCCGCGGTTCGTCATGCGGATGACGTCGAGGCGGATACGCCTCGCGAGCGCGACGGTGTCGAGTTTTGGGGTGAGGGGCATTGGGTCTCGCGCGGTGGAATCACTTGCGCGAATGGTAACGCTCTGGGTGTTGATAAAGAGTTGTTTACCCAAACCCGAGCTCGAACGCATTTTCCACATGGCGCGGCAGTTTCCCCGGCGCCACGAAGATCGCGTCGGCGCGCAGCGTGCAGTTCATCGCCCAGGGGTGGGTCGCGACCCAGCGGTTGGCGGCGCGCGCGATTCGGCGTTGCTTCTGCGGCGTGATGGCGACGGCGGCGTCATCGAGGTCGCCGCGCGCCTTCACCTCGACGAAGGCGATGGTGCTCCCGCGCCGGGCGATCACGTCGATTTCGCCGCCGTTGACGCGGTAGTTGCGATCGAGAATCGAATAGAGATGGGCGCGCATCCAGAGCGTGGCGACGGTCTCGGCGCGCAGGCCATAGGCATAGGCGTTGCGGCGGACGTCGCGCCTGTCGTCGATCACGCCTGTCCCTCTCCCTGTGCGCCGCCCGCCGACTCGCGGGAGCGAAGCTCAAAATCTGCGCCAGCGTAAACGCAGCAATAGGGGTGTTCAATCCGCTCTTTCGCGGAAATGCTCAGGGTCGGGGAGGGGCCTTCTCCCGCTCCGCCGCAAGTTGCAGCGCCCGCGCATAAACCTGCCGGCGCGGCCGGCCGGTGGCGGCGGACACGACGCTGGCTGCGTCTTTTACCGAATAGGCGCCGAGCGCCTCGTTGATTTTTGCGTCGAGGTCGGCCTCGGCCAATTCGGCCGCGCCGGCCTCGGGCGGCGCCACGAGGAGCACGATTTCGCCGCGAGGCGGCTCCTCCCGCGCCAGCGCGGCGGCGAGTTCGTCCAGCGGACCCCGCCGCACGGACTCGTACATCTTGGTTAATTCCCGCGCGATGGCGGCGTTGCGGGGGCCGAGCGCCGCCGCGCAATCCTCGAGCGTTTCCGCAAGCCGTCGCGGGCTCTCGAAAAACACCAGCGTGCCGGGCACATGCGCCAGCTCCGCCAGCCGCGCCCGGCGCGATCCGCTCTTGTGCGGCAGGAAACCCTCGAAGAAGAAGCGGTCGGTCGGCAGGCCCGCGACGACCAGCGCCGTGAGGACCGCGGAAGGGCCGGGAACGGCCGTGACATGCAGGCCCTTTTCCAGCGCCTCCTGCACCAGCTTGAAGCCGGGGTCGGAGACGAGCGGCGTGCCGGCGTCCGAGACCAGCGCCAGTCTGGCCCCGGACTCGAGCCGCGCCAGCAGATGCGGGCGAATCACCCTGGCGTTGTGCTCGTGATAGGCGACGAGCGGCGTCGATATGCCGTAATGCGCCAGCAGCGTCTTGGTGACGCGCGTGTCCTCGGCGATGACCGCGTCGGCGGCGGCGAGCGTCGACAGCGCGCGGAAGGAAATATCCTTCAGATTGCCGATAGGGGTCGCGACAACATGAAGCCCCGGTTCGATTTTTTCCGCCTCGGCGCGCAAGCCGAAGGCGGTGTAGCTCGCGGCGGAGGGGGAGTCGACGTCGCTGGCCATAGGTTTCCTCCGCACGCGCCGTTCTATAAAAATGATCTTTTGTTCGTTTTGTAGAACAAAAGCGCGAATCATCGCAAGGCCGCAATTGCTGCGTAATGAGTAATCTATTGACTTTCCGCCGGGGAGACGGACCTTATCGGCGGGGTAAGGCGCAGGCGCGGCCAAAGACCGCCGGAGCGCAGGGGGTTGGTTTATTTATGAAGACTATTTCTCGAACCGCGCGCCAGAGCCTTGTCTCCGCCGCCTTCCGTGCTGCGGCATGCGTCGCGGTCGTCGCGCTTGCGGCCTGTAATCCCACGACAGGACCGGGCATTCCGGGTATGCGCGATCTGCGCCTCGGCGCGCCCGCCGGCCCCGCCGCCCCGACCGATCAGCAGGCGGACGCCGGCGAAGTCATCGGCAACGGCGCCGTGAAGATCGGCCTTGTCGTGCCGTTGACCGGCGCGAACGGCCCATCCTCGGTCGGCGCGTCGCTGCGCAACGCCGCCAAGCTTGCTTATGCCGACAGCGGCACGAACGACGTCACGATCCTCGTGAAAGACGACCGCTCGACGCCCGCCGGAGCCGCCGCGGCGACGCAGGCGGCGATCAACGAGGGCGCCGAAATCATCCTCGGTCCGGTGTTCGCGACGGATGTGAAGGAGGCGGGCCGGGTCGCCCGTTCTTCGAGTCGCCCGGTCATCGCCTTCTCGACCGACGCTTCGGCGGCGGGACGAGGCAATTATCTCCTGTCTTTCCTCGTCGAGGGCTATGTCGAGCGCGGCGTCGAATTCGCCGCACAAAAGGGCAAGAAGTCCATTGCGGCGCTGGTGCCGGAGAACGACTACGGCACGCTGGCGATGGCGCAGTTCCAGCAGAGCGCCGCCAATCACGGGCTGCGTGTCCCGATGATCGAGCGTTACAAGCCCGGCGCCTCCGCCGAGTCGGTGAAGCGCCTCGCGGCCGCGCGCGACCAGTTCGACGCGCTCTTCATTCCCGAGCAGGCCGACGCCATGGCGGCGGTCTCGAAGGAGCTCGTGGCCAACGGCCTCGACTCGAAGAAAGTGCAGATCATCGGCACCGGCCTGTGGAACGACTCACGCACGCTCGCCCTGCCGGCCCTGCAGGGCGCATGGTTCACGGCGCCGGAGAACGCCGGCTTCAACGCCTTCGCGCAGCGTTACAAGGCGAAATTCGGCTCGGACCCGGCGCGCATCGCGACGCTCGCATACGACGCCGTGTCCTTGGCCATCGCCCTCTCGCGCACGCAGGGGTCGCAGCGCTATTCGGAAAGCGTGCTCACCAATCCGTCGGGCTTCAACGGCGCGGACGGCGTGTTCCGCTTCCGCCCTGATGGCATGAACGAGCGCGGCCTGTCGGTGCTGGAGATCAACGGCGGCGCCGCGAAGATCATCTCGCCCGCGCCGCGCTCCTTCACGGGGAATGGGGCGTAAGGGACGCCGCCTTTATCCTTCGAGACGCGCCTTTCAGGCGTACCTCACAGGATGAGGGACGGGGACAAGGATTTCCTCCTCCTGAGGAGCAAGCGAAGCTTGCATCCCGAAGGACGAGGAAATCGGACACCTTACGCCGTCCCGGCCTCTCCCGCGATTTTCCCGAAATCCGCGACGCCCATCATCACGCGGCGCAATTCCGCGAGCAGGCGCAGGCGGTTGAGGCGCAGATCGGCGTTGTCGGCGTTCACCGTCACATGCTCGAAGAAGGCGTCCACCGGATCGCGCAGTTTCGCAAGCGAGCGCATGGCGCCAGCGAAATCTTCCTTCTCCAGCTTTTCAGTCGTCTCCTCGCGCGCCCGCGCGATGGCCGCGGCGAGCTTGTGCTCCTGCGGCTCGACGCGCAGGTTCGGCGCATGGCGGTGGTAGTAGGCGCGCGGCCCGTCCTTTTTCTCTTCGGCTTTCAGAATGTTGACGGCGCGCTTGTAGCCCGCGAGCAGGTTCTTGCCGTCGTCGGTTGCGAGAAATTTATCGAGCGCTTCAACTTTTTTCGTAATCATGAGCAGGTCGTCCTGTAACGCCGCGCTCGCAGTCTCCTCCTCGGACTCATCGAACGCAACGGCGCCGAGCGCCGCATCGATAAGATCGTACCTGGCGCCCTTGTCTCGCAAGTAGACCTTCAGGCGGTCGATGAAGAATTCGAGGAGGCTGATGGCGCTCGTGCCGACCATCCCTTCACTGGTTTCCTTCAGGGTTTTGCCGTGGAATGAGAACACATTGTATTGACAATCGAAAATTGGCAGCGCCTGCAAGCGCAGCTCATTTTCCAATATGATCCTGATCACCCCCAACGCCGCCCTGCGCAGCGCGTAAGGGTCCTTGCTTCCCGTCGGCTTCTCATCGATCGCCCAGAATCCGACGAGCGTATCCAGCTTGTCGGCCAGCGCCACGGCGATGGACACCGGGTCCTTGGGCGCATAGTCGCCCTGGCCCTGCGGCTTGTAATGCTCGTAGCAGGCGTTTGCGACAGACGGGTCTTCGCCTTGCGCGCTCGCGTAATAGCTGCCCATCAATCCCTGAAGCTCGGGGAATTCGCCAACCATTTCCGAGACGAGATCGGCCTTGCAGAGCGTCGCGGCGCGCGCGGCCTTGTCGGGGTCGGCGCCGACGATCGGCGCCAGCTCCCGCGCCAGCGCCGCAATGCGCTTCACGCGCTCGCCCTGCGTGCCGAGCTTCTCATGGAAAACGATCTGATCGAGCTTCGGCAGTCGGTCTTCGAGTTTTGTCTTCAGATCGGTCTCGTAGAAGAATTTCGCATCCGACAGGCGCGCCGCGATGACGCGCTGATTGCCCGCGACGATCGTCGCGCCATGGTCGCTCGCCTCGATATTCGAGACGAGGATGAAGCGGTTGGTAAGCTTGCCGTCCTTGCGCAGCACGAAGCATTTCTGGTTCACGCGGATCGTCGCGCGAATGACTTCCGGCGGAATGGAGAGGAAGCTCTCGTCGAAACTGCCCATCAGCGTCACGGGCCATTCCACGAGCCCCGCCACTTCTTCCAGCAGGCCCGCGTCCTCCACCAGCTCCAGCCCCTGCGCGAAGGCGAGGTCTTTCGCGTCGTGCAGGATGATGTCGCGCCGGCGCTCGGGGTCGATGACGACCCTGGCGCGCTCGAGCGACATTGCATAATCCTCGAAGCGCTTCACATGGATCGCCGCCGGCGCCATGAAGCGGTGGCCGTGCGTCGTATTGCCCGCGATGATCCCGTCCACCTCGAAAGGCACGACGTCCGGGGTTTCGGTCTCTGGCCCGAAGGTCGCGACAATGGAATGGAGCGGGCGCACCCAGCGCAGCGAGTCCGTGCGCTCCGAGGCCGCGCCCCAGCGCATCGATTTCGGCCAGGGAAAGCCCTTGACGATTCCGGGCAGGATTTCCGCAAGCACCTGAATCGTCTCGGCGCCCGGGCGCTCGATGACGGCGAGATAGAATTCCGCGCCTTTCTTGTCCTTCTCGATCCTCGCCTGATCGAGCGACGCCAGCCCCGCGCTTTTCAGAAACCCCTGTATGGCCGCGTCCGGCGCGCCGACGCGCGGACCTTTCCGCTCCTCGCGCACGTCCGGCTGGCGGCCGGGCAGGCCAACGACCTGCAAAGCAAGGCGACGCGGCGTGGCGTAAGCGCTCGCGCCCTCATAGGTCAGGCCGCGCTCAACGAGCGCATTGGTGACGAGCCGCCTGAGGTCGTCGGCCGCCTGACGCTGCATGCGCGCGGGAATTTCTTCGGAAAAGAGTTCAAGGAGAAGGTCGGGCATGGGCGGTGTTGTCGCGCGGCTCGTTTCCCTCCCCCCGCTTGCGGCGGGGAGGGGCAGGGGTGGGGGGACACGGTTACTGCTCGGGTGTTTGGTAGAGCGCGGCGCAAACCGTGTCCACAACGCTTTCGAGGTTACTCAGGACTTCCGCGTTCCAAAAGCGTAGCACGCGGTAGCCATTCGACTGGAGAAAACGCGTTCGGGCCTCGTCGTGGCGGCGTGCCGCGTCGATGCCGTGCTGCTCGCCGTCAACTTCGACAACAAGGCGGGTGCGATAACAGGCGAAGTCGGCAAAATAGGGCCCGATAGGCGCCTGGCGGCGAAAGTGGCTGCCGGCGATTTCCAGCTGCTTCAGTTGTGACCAGAGTTTTCGCTCGGCCGGAGTGGCGTCGCGTCTGAGCGCTCTGGCGCGGGAAGTTCTCGGGTCGGATCGGTCGGATTTGTTGCCCATTGCGCGAGCCCCCCACCCCTAACCCTTCCCCACCGCAAGCGGGGGGAGGGGAATCCGTGAGCCTTTCCGGGGATCGCGCGAACTCCTCATGTGATCTTGATCCAGTGAGGATTGCTCCCCTCGCGCATGCGGGAAGGATTAGGTGCGGTCCGGCTGCCCGAGTTTTGGCGGCCTCACAGCTCCTTGTGTGTGCCGTCGCAGAGCGGCTCCTTCTTGCTGTGCTTGCAGCCGCAGAAGAAAGCCTTGCCGGTCGCCTCCGCCTTGTAGGCGACCGGCTCGATCCCCGTGCCCTTGTGGGCGCCGTCGCAGAACGGCTGTTTGGCGCTGCGTCCGCAGGCGCACCAGTAGTAGGTCTTGCCGGCCTCGACCTCGATCGGCATGGCTTTCTTCTGGAAGATCACGCGTTCCGTCACGTTTTTTTCTCCTCACGCGTCCAGCAGGAACTTCTCCACCTCGAGCGCGGCCATGCAGCCGAGCCCCGCGGCCGTCACCGCCTGGCGGTAAACCTCGTCCGCGACGTCGCCCGCCGCATAGACACCCGCAATATTGGTGCGCGTCGTGCCCGGCTCAACGGCGATGTAGCCGGACGGCTTCAGGGTAAGCTGACCCTTGAAGAGTTCGGACGCCGGCGCATGTCCGATGGCGATGAAGACTCCCTCCACGTCGAGCGTCTGCGTCTCGCCGGTCTTGACGTTCTTCACCCTCACGCCCGAAACGGTCGGCGGCTCGTCGTCGCCCGTGATCTCGTCGATGACGTGGTCGAAGAGGACGGAGATGTTTTCGCGCTTGCTCAGGCGCTCCTGCAGCACGCGCTCGGAGCGCAGCGTGTCGCGTCGATGCACCAGGGTGACATGCGAGGCGAGGTTGGAGAGATAGAGCGCCTCCTCGACCGCCGTATTGCCGCCTCCGACCACGACGACCTTCTTGCCGCGGAAAAAGAAGCCGTCGCAGGTGGCGCAGGCGGATACGCCGAAGCCCTTGAATTTCTCTTCGCTCGGCAGGCCGAGCCATTTCGCCTTGGCGCCGGTCGCAATGATCAGCGCGTCGCAGGTATAGGTCTTTCCGCTGTCGCCGATGAGCGTGAAGGGGCGCCTGTCGAGCCGCGCTTCCACGATGTGATCCGAGACGAGCTTCGCGCCGACATGCTCAGCCTGCAGTCGCATCTGCTCCATCAGCCAGGGGCCTTGAATGGGCTCGGCGAAGCCGGGGTAATTCTCTACGTCGGTGGTGATCATGAGCTGCCCGCCCTGATCGAAGCCGGCGATCAGCATCGGTTCGAGGAGGGCTCGCGCAGAGTAGATCGCCGCCGTATAGCCGGCCGGCCCGGAGCCGATGATGATGACGCGCGCGTGTTGTGGGGCTGACATTTGGGACTCGCTGGGGGCCTCGAAGGAGCCCGCAATCTAGCGATTATGCGTCGCGCTGCAATCCCTCCGCCTCATGCCGCGAAGCGCCGGAAGGCTTCCGCGACGCCGCGCGCGATCGTCGGCGTGGAGTTGATCGGCTTGTAGGTCCAGTCATCGAAAGGACCGCTCCAGATGCGGATGGCGCCCGCTTTCTCCAGCGCGGCGAGATAGGCCCTGAGCTTTCTGCGCGTCACGAAGGGCTCGATGACATGCACCGGCGCGCCGGTCGCGACGGCCTCTCCCACCATATTCACGCTGTCGCCCGTGACAATGATGCGGTCGGCGTTGGCGAGCATGGATAAATAGGGGTTCTCGCCTTCGCCACCCCAGAAATAGCCGCCCGGAGCGGAGAGCGCCCCGCGCAACATTCGTGAGATTTCCGGCGGCGTGCGGCGGGAGGGCGTCGCCATCACGCTTTCGCCGGCGGCGAGCAGGTAACTCGCAATGAAATCGAGATCGTAAACAACGCCCTCGGCGCTGCCGATCAGCATGGCGGCTCGGGGCCGGGGCAGGGCGGCGATGCGCGGATCGGGCGCGGCGCGCGCTCGGGCGAGGCGCTCGGGCGTGACGCGATTCGCCGGGGTGAGCGCCGAAATGACGTTAGGGGCGTAGAGGCGGTCATGGCGGGGCGCGACGATCAGGTCGGCTGTTCCCGGCCCGGTCGTCGGCCTGTTGACGTAGACCGTGAAAGTTGCGCCGCCCGAATCCCGCTTCAGCCGCCGCAGCGCGGGTATCGTGCGGCGCCCTGCGGCGATGGCGATGTCGGGGTAAGGCGGCGCGAAGGCTGGCGCGTCCTGCGGGTCGGGCGGTCCGAAGGGCGCGATCCAGTCGTAGAATTTTCGAGGCGCGATGCGCCTGATGTCGGGCGTCAGGCCAAGCGCCTCGGCGATCCCCAGCGTCTGCGCCTCATGGCCGGCGCGGCCGTCGGAGAGGATGCGAAGGGTGGTCGCGGGCGGCAGGAGGGGCGCAAAACTACTCTCCCCGCTAGCGGGGAGAGGACCCGAGCGGGCTCCGTCACACAAACGCGACCTTCAATATCTCGTAGCTTTTGCCGCCGCCGGGGGTTTTCACCTCCACCGTGTCGCCGACCGTCTTGCCGATCAGCGCGCGGGCGATGGGGCTCGTGATGGAGACGCGGCCGCTCTTAACGTCGGCCTCGGTCTCGCCGACGATCTGATAGGCCTTTTCCTCGTCGGTGTCCTCGTCGACGACAGTGACTGTCGCGCCGAACTTGATGGTCGAGCCCGTGAGCTTGGACACGTCGATCACCTCGGCGCGCGAGAGCTTGTCCTCCAGCTCGGCGATGCGGCCCTCGTTGAGCGACTGCGCTTCCTTGGCGGCGTGATATTCGGCGTTCTCCGAGAGGTCGCCATGGGCGCGCGCCTCCGAGATCTGCTGGATGATGCGCGGGCGGTCTTCCTGCTGCCGGCGGCGCAGTTCTTCTGCGAGCGCGGCGTAGCCGGGGGCTGTCATGGGCACCTTGTCCATCGGTCTCGCTCTTCGCCTTTCGTCGATTCGCCTCTTTATCGGGGAAAACCCGCTTCTCCCGCGGGCATGGACACCGGCGCGGGACTCCCCGAATCATGGTCGCGTTGAATTTGCCGCCACAGCGGCGCCCCGCGCTTTCGCCTTTACGGCGACCGGGCCCCGGGCCCGCGCGACGGAGCGTCGCCGATCAACCTTTGGTTTCCGTCAGTTGCGGGGCTCGAAGTAATCCTGCAACGCCCGCGCTTCCAGATCTCCCGAAACATATGCCTGAATGCCCTGAGCGGCGGCGATGGCCCCCGCCAGGGTGGTATAATATGGAACCTTATGCAGAAGCGCCGCGCGGCGCAAGGAACGGGAGTCGGCGAGCGCCTGAGCGCCCTCCGTCGTGTTGAACACGAGCTGGATCGAGCCGTTCTTGATTGCGTCGACGATATGCGGCCGGCCCTCCGAGACCTTGTTGATCTTCTGCGCCGAGATGCCCTGTTCGACCAGATAGCGCGCCGTGCCGCCGGTCGCGACGACGGAAAAGCCGATCTCTTTGAGAAGCCGGATGGCGGGAACGACCCGGGACTTGTCCTCGTCGCGGACCGATACGAAGACCACGCCCTCGCGCGGCGCTTTCGTTCCGCCGCCGAGCTGGCTCTTTACGAAGGCCGCGTCGAAGCAACGGTCCAGACCGATGACTTCGCCGGTCGAGCGCATCTCGGGGCCGAGGACCGTGTCGACGCCGGGGAAACGCGCGAAGGGGAAGACCGCCTCCTTCACGCCGACATGGGCCGGGCGCGTGTCGGGCAGGGTGAAATTCGCGAGCTTTTCGCCCGCCATCACCCGCGCGGCGATCTTGGCGACCGGCACGCCGACGACCTTGGCCACGAAGGGCACCGTGCGCGAGGCGCGCGGATTGACTTCGAGAACGTAGATCTCGCCGTCCTTGAGCGCAAATTGCACATTCATCAGGCCGACGACGCCAAGCGCCATGGCGAGGCTCTTCGTCTGCTCCTCGAGCGCCAGGATGGTTTCCGGCGGCAGGGAGCGCGGCGGCAGGGAGCAGGCGGAGTCGCCCGAGTGGATGCCCGCTTCCTCGATGTGCTCCATCACGCCGGCGATTGCCGCCTGCTCGCCGTCGGCGAGGCAGTCCACGTCCACTTCGATTGCATCGGTGAGATAGCGGTCGAAGAGCAGCGGATTCTTGCCGAGCACCATATTGATCTGCCCGGTCTTGTCATTGGGATAGCGCGCCTTGATCTCGGAGGGCACTAGCGTCGGCAGCGTGCCGAGCAGATATTCGTCGAGCTCCGACTGGTCGCGGATGATGGCCATGGCGCGGCCGCCGAGCACGTAGGACGGGCGCACGACGAGCGGCAGCCCGAGTTCGCCTGCGACGATGCGCGACTGCTCGACCGAATAGGCGATGCCGTTCTTCGGCTGTTTCAGTCCGAGCTTGTCGAGCAGGCGCTTGAAGCGGTCGCGGTCCTCGGCGAGGTCGATCGAATCGACCGGCGTGCCGAGAATGGGCGCGCCCGCCTGCGCGAGACCATGCGCGAGCTTCAGCGGCGTTTGCCCGCCGTACTGGACGATTACGCCGACGAGCGTTCCGTTCGACTTCTCGACATCGAGAATCTCCGCGACGTCCTCGTTCGTAAGCGGCTCGAAATAGAGGCGATCCGAAGTGTCGTAGTCGGTGGAGACCGTCTCAGGATTGCAATTGATCATGATCGTCTCATAGCCGGCGTCGGCCAGGGCGAAACAGGCGTGGCAGCAGCAATAATCGAATTCGATGCCTTGTCCGATGCGGTTCGGCCCGCCGCCGAGAATGACGATCTTCTTCTTGTCCGTCGGCCGGGCTTCGCTCTCGGGCGCGCCGATGAAAGGCGCCTCGTAGGTCGAATACATGTAGGCCGTGGGCGAGGCGAACTCCGCCGCGCAGGTGTCGATGCGCTTGTAGACCGGACGGACCTGCAGCGCGTGGCGGGCGGCCCGCACGTCTTTCTCCTCAAGTCCCGTCAGCGTCGCGAGGCGCACGTCGGAGAAGCCGGCGAATTTCAGTTTGCGGAAATTCTCGGCGTCTTTCGGCAGGCCGAATTTTCGCACCTTGTCTTCGAGCGCCACGATTTCCGCGAGGCGGTCGATGAACCACGGATCGATCTTGCAGGCCTCGTGAATCTCTTGCCGGGACATGCCGAGGCGCAGCGCCTGACCGACGACGAGCAGGCGATCCGGCGTCGGCGTGCCGAGCGCGCCGCGCAGCACGTTCATGTCGTCGCCCTTGCCCAGCCCCTCGATCTCGATCTCGTCGAGACCGGAAAGGCCGGTCTCCAGCGAGCGGAGCGCCTTCTGCAGCGACTCGGCGAAATTGCGGCCGATGGCCATCGCCTCGCCGACCGATTTCATCGCGGTAGTCAGGACCGGCTCGGCGCCCGGAAATTTCTCGAAGGCGAAACGAGGGATCTTCGTGACGACATAATCGATCGTCGGCTCGAAGGAGGCGGGCGTGGCGCCGCCGGTGATGTCGTTGGCGATCTCGTCGAGCGTGTAGCCTACCGCGAGGCGTGCGGCGACCTTGGCGATGGGGAAGCCCGTGGCCTTGGACGCCAGCGCCGAGGAGCGCGACACGCGCGGGTTCATTTCGATGACGATCATGCGGCCGGTGCGCGGATCGACCGCGAATTGCACGTTGGAGCCGCCGGTCTCGACGCCGATCTCGCGCAGCACGGCGAGCGAGGCGTCGCGCATGATCTGATATTCTTTGTCCGTCAGCGTCAGCGCCGGGGCGACGGTGATCGAGTCGCCGGTGTGAACGCCCATCGGGTCGATGTTCTCGATGGAGCAGACGATGATGCAGTTGTCCGCCTTGTCGCGGACGACCTCCATCTCGTATTCCTTCCAGCCGAGGACGCTTTCCTCGACCAGAACCTCATTGGTCGGCGAAGCGTCGATGCCGCGCTCGACGATCTCGATGAACTCGGCCTTGTTGTAGGCGATGCCGCCGCCGGTGCCGCCCAGCGTGAACGACGGCCGGATGATGGCGGGCAGGCCGATGTCGTCCAGCGCCTCCAGCGCCTGCGGCAGCGTCTTGATATGGTGCGAGCGCGGCGTCTCCAGACCGATCTTGGTCATCGCCTCGCGGAAGAGTTCGCGGTCCTCCGCCTTGTCGATGGCGTGCGCCGTGGCGCCGATCATCTCGACGTCGAATTTCTTCAGCACGCCCATTTTTTCGAGGCTGAGCGCGCAGTTCAGCGCGGTCTGGCCGCCCATGGTCGGCAGCAGCGCGAAGCCGCCGGGGACCGCATAGCGCTCCTTCTCGATGACCTTGGCGACGAATTCCGGCGTGATCGGCTCGACATAGGTTCGATGCGCCAGATCCGGGTCGGTCATGATCGTCGCCGGATTGGAGTTGACGAGCACGATCCGGTACCCCTCGGCCTTCAGCGCCTTGCAGGCCTGCGTGCCGGAGTAGTCGAACTCGCAGGCCTGTCCGATGACGATGGGCCCCGCGCCGATGATCAGGATTGTCGATATGTCGGTTCTTTTCGGCATAAGCGTCCTTCTGGACGCCCGTCCTGAACGGGCGGGCTTGAGTCGTCTTCGTGTTTCGCCGGGTGGCGAGCGCGCAAAAAAAAGGCCGCTTCCGGCCTCTTGGACCGGAACGCGTCCCGGAATGCCCTTTAAGGGCGTCTGATAAGACGCCCGTCCCATGCGACAGGTCATGGGGCGGCGAGCGGGCGCGCCCGGCTCGAAAGTCGTGGTTCTGTTAGACGATTATTGCGGCGTTGAGAAGGGGTGAGAACGCGTCGCCGCGTTTTCCTGTCCGACGGGCGCATGGACTTGAGGCGCGCCGACGCCAGTACGAAATCACGTACTTCATGTAACCGTGCAAAATATATTACATTTTAATGCATGAGACAGCCCTGCGCGCCTTTTCGACATGCATGGCGGCAAGTGCAAAGCTTTGATGCGGCGGGACTATTAGACATTGTAGGATATTGAAGGGTTCTAAAATGCGTGGGGCAGATGTTCGCCTGGCCGAGGCTGTCGGGCAAAAGGTTCTGGAGTGGCGTGGCGCAGAGTTTCTCGAGTTTCTTTACCTCATCCAGGAACGGAACGCGCTCGAAACACTTCGTGAATTGTGCCGTCTGAATGACGAAGACAAGAGGAGGGTTCTGACTTTCTTTCAGAATGTTAACAGCAGAGACGATATCGAGATCGAAATCTGTGATTCGGGAATCACAACTCGGCCGAAGGTGCCATAGTCTTTATGGAATGCGGGCTTCGCGTCGGTAGCATCTTGATGCGGGGCCGGCTTATCGGTTCCCTTCATTATTACACGATCGATGTTTCCATGGTCGGGAGCGCTCCGCGCCCGGCCAGATCTCGTCTTTATTCGGGCGCGGGCGATGCAAGCGTGGCGAGACGCGGGGAGGACTATCAGGAAATCAGGCCGTAGCGCATCGCCAGAACGATCGCGGCGGTCCGATTGACGGCGTTGAGCGCCTCCTTGGACTGGCGCATGTATTTGTCGACCGTATGCTGGGAGACGTCCAGGATCGCCGCGATCTCCCAGTCGGTCTTGCCGAGCGCGGCCCATTTCAGCACTTCGCTCTGGCGGTCGGTCAATTTCGGCTTGCTCTTGCACATCCTGTCCACCTTCACCATCCGCGCGAATGCGTAGTTGGCGATGAAGGACAGAATTTCCATCGCGGTCTCATCACGCGACAGATTTTCGCCAAGGAAGGCGAAACCGCATTGCATGTCGGCGACGGTGACGATCGGAAAGACGATGCGTTCGCCGTCCGGCCAGGCCTCTGCGTCGTTATCCCGCGCGTAGACGAAACGCAGGTGGGAGGCTTCGCCGGTCGCGGCGTCGCGGGTGAAGATATGCGTGGTCTGCTTTTCGAGGTCGATCAGCAGTTCCGATTGCAGTTTGTTCTGCGCCAACGCTTCACGCGTCAGCAGTGCGGGCCAATGCCCCGGCGTCTTTTCGTCGCCGTGATCCATGTGGTGGTTCGCGCTCGAGGGGAGGACGCCGGCCACAATTGCCTCGACGCCCAGAGGAGATGTTATCTCCAGCAGGCTGTCGCCAAGCTCGTCGGCGGTCGCGACGCTGTCCAGCCGACGGATGATCTCCAGCGTCGCGTCGACCCGCGACGCCAGCCAGTTAGCGATCGGCTTGGCGACCGTTCCTGCAGGGGGGTTCTTCGGGCGTCGGACCATCACGGTATCGCAGTCGATTGAGGTTCGCGGCAATTATGTAAACATGAAATATTTATTATTCTTGAAGCCGGTTGAAGAAAAACGATGTAAAATTTTACGTGAATTACCCCTGACAACTTTGACGCCCCCGAGGCGGAAACGTTTGTCGTGTTTTGATAAATCAGCCGAAATCATCCGTGTCCCGCCAACGGCGGATTTGCGAACTTGCTGCGAGACGTTCGGCATGGCATTGCTCATCAGGCTCGTTTGGGACGCTGTTATGGTCAAGGTAGCGTTGATTTTCCTGAGGACCACCTTTTTTCTTTTCGTCGCGGTTGCTGCGACCGGCGCGCGCGCGGAGGAGCTTCCCGAGATCCTCGTTCAATGTGCGGCCTGCCATGGCGTGGACGGAATTGCGAAAAGCGCCGACGTCCCGCATCTCGCCGGCCAGCACGAGGTCTATCTCTTCAACCAGTTGCGGGCGTTCAAATCCGGCAAGCGGCCGCATAAGGAGATGCGCTACATGAGTCGCCAGATGTCCGACGCGGAGATGGCGGACATTGCGGCGCATTACGCCCGGATGCCGCGCCAATAATGTCCACGACGCGGCAGCTTGCGACCTACGCCTCGGTCGGCGTCGGCGCGACGATCGTCCATTACGCGATTCTTGTTGGTCTGGTCGAAGGCGCGGGTTGGCGCGCGGTCCCGGCGACGCTGTGCGGCTATGTGGCCGGAGGGGTCGTCGCCTACATGCTCAACCGGCGACACACTTTCGCGAGCGACCGTCCGCACGGGGAGGCGACATGGCGCTTCGCGCTCGTCGCCTTCGCCGGCTTTTGTCTCACCTACGCGCTGATGAGCCTCTTCGTGGAGCGATGGGGCGCGCCTTATCTACCCGCGCAGGTCGTGACGACCGTCATCGCAATGTTCATGACCTTCGCTCTGAACAGGGCCTGGACGTTCAGGGTCGGGTGATCAGGGCCATTTCACCATCGGCGGCATGGAGGAAAGGATCGAGTCCACATTGCCCCCGGTTTTGAGGCCGAAAATCGTCCCGCGGTCATAGAGCAGATTATACTCGACATAACGCCCGCGACGCACGAGCTGTTCGTCCCGCTGGGCTTCGCTCCACGGCGTGGCGAAGTTGCGCCTCACGAGCTCCGGATAGATCGACAGAAAGCTCTCGCCGACGTCGCGCGTGAAGGCGAAATCACTGTCCCATGCGCTGTTCGCAGGGTCGCCGGCGCTGTTGAAATAGTCGTAGAAAATGCCGCCGATTCCCCGCGGCTCGTTTCGGTGCTTGAGGAAGAAATATTCGTCGCACCATTCCTTGAAGCGTTTGTAGTCCGCGACCGGGTGACGCTCGCAGGCGCCGCGCATCGCCGCATGGAAGGCGATCGTATCGGGATCGTCCTGTGTGCGGCGTGCGTCGAGCACCGGCGTCAGATCGGCGCCGCCGCCGAACCAGGCCTTCGTCGTCACCACGAAGCGCGTGTTCATGTGCACGGCAGGCACATTCGGATTCCATGGATGCGCGATGAGCGAAATGCCGGTGGCGAAAAAGCGCGGGTCCTCGGCGGCTCCGGGAATCTGCCTGGCGAATTCGGGCTGAAACGTTCCGAAGACCGTCGAGCAATGAACGCCTGCTTTCTCGAAGACGCGGCCATGAATCATGCCCATGCGGCCGCCGCCGCCGGGCGCGCCGCTGTGGTCCGTGCGCTCCCAGGGCGTGAGGCTGAAGCGGCCGGGTGCCGTCGCCTCCGGAGAAAACGGCCCCGGCGCTTCGTCCTCGAGCGTCTCGAAAGCGGCGATGATGCGAAGTTGCAGCGACTCGAACCACTCGCGGGCGGCTATTTTGCGCTGTTCCAGCAGGCTTTCCGTCAAGATGGCGTCTTCCCGGGCGTTGGATTGCAGGGCCGATATGGGCGGCTTTTTTCCAACTCCCCGCGCGGCTTGTCAATTTGAGGGCGGCCGCCTCATTCGGCGACGTCCGGCTCGAAGCGCGCCCCCATCGCCTGCACGACCGCGGTGCGCACATCGTAGCCGCGGTTGGTCAGTTCGATGTCGTAGCAACTGACTGGATAGCCGATATCCGAGGGCTTGTGCGTTGCGATCTCGTTGCGCTTGATCTGCGACCGAACGGTTTCGGTCTGCGCGGGATTCTGGATGATCCTGACCAGCCGCTTTTCCTCGAGCGCCTTGTCCGTCGCATTGTCGGAGAGAATGTCGGCGTTTGGCTTTTCGAATTGGCAGATGTTTTTCAGCAGGCCGACATTCATTATCCGAACGAGGCCCTTCTTATCGAGAGACTTCAGGCCCTCCGAGGCGTTGGCGGCCTGCTCCGGACCGTAAAACGCCCGCAGATTGCTTGTGGTGATTTCCGAATATTTGACCTTCCTGTTGATTTCCGCGGGGCTGAATTTCGCCCCGACGCCCAGCGCGTTGACCTCGACAAGGAGCGGAAGCTTTTGCGCCAGCCCGCGAAACCCCGACGTGATCACGTCGAAATTGAGCAGGACGACAGCGGTCAGAACGCCGAGGAAGACGGCCTTCAACAGGCTTTCGAGCCAGGAAAGCGAACGCTCGAGCGTCGCGAAGAAGCGCTGGAAAAATCCATTGTCCATATGAATTCGCTCCAAAATCCCTGCGCGTCGCACATGCGCGAGTAGTAGAGGGTAGCGCGGGACGCGCGGAAGGCGAATAACGTATTCGTCGGGAGTCGCGCCGGCCCCCGCGCGATCAGCAAAAAAATAGCGCGGAGCGTCTATCGACGGACCGCGCCAGCCATCGAACGGCGGGGTAAACTCAATTGCTGGCTTCCTGATACGGCTTTGCCGCAGGCGCATCCTTCTCGCCGAGACTGGTCGCCAGATTTGCGGCGAAGACATGCATCATCGCAGTCCGGACGTTCATCCCGCGCTTCGTCAGCGTGACCTTGTAGCACGCCCGCGGATAACCGATGTCGGATTTTTCGCCGCTGGCTTTGAGCTTCTGGGCAATCCTGTCGCGCTCGGCGTCGTCGAATTCGATCACCGCGAGTTCGCGTTCGCGCAAGAAAATGTCGGCGGCGTATTCCTGAGCCATTTCATGGGTCGGGCGCTCATACTCGCAAGGCTTGTCCAGAAAGCTCAGGCTAAGCAGCCGGACCACCGCCCGCGCATCGAAGGCCGCCATGTCGTTTGCGATGGCCCGTCTTTCGGCGGGGTCGAGATGGCTGAAGAGGTCGGGACGCACATATTTGCGGATGGCGGCTTCGCTGAACTCCAGCTTCACGCCGGCGATCTCCGCCGATTTCAGCTGCGCCCCAAGGTTCCCGACGGCGTAGAAGATCTGGTCGCCCTTCGCGTAAAGGGTCGCCGGAAGCGACAATCCGATGAGCACGGTCGCAACCTTTTTGGCGACGCCAAGCATTTCATTGAATTCGGTCATAGTCATTTTCGCCTCCCGGCGTGAATAAATTGAAGCAACGAAATATTAAGACTTTTATGCATCGCGCCGCTGTGCGGGCGCACACATCCCTGTCGACAGTCAGTCAGCGCCCAGTTGCCGCAGCGCCTCGCTGAGCACGATGGCGGCCGAGACGGCGACATTGAGGGACCGGGCGCCGGGCCGCATGGGGATTCGCACGGTGATGTCGGCGGCGGCGAAGACATCGTCGGGGACGCCGGCCGATTCGCGCCCGACCAGCAGCACATCGCCGGGCTGATATGCGCAATCGGCGTAGCTTTTGCTTGCGCGGGTCGAAAGCAGGACGAGGCGGCGGCGGTCGCCAGCCTCGGCGAGTCGGGCTCGCCAGTCCATGAAGGCCGCGAAGGAGACGTGACGCGCAATGGTCACCTGATCGAGGTAGTCCATGCCCGCTCGGCGGAAATCGCGGTCGGCGACGGGAAAGCCGGCCGGCCCGATGATAGCGGCGTCGGCGCCGAGGCACGCGCATGTCCGCAGCATCGCGCCGGCGTTCTGGGGAATGTCGGGCTGGTAGAGGGCGAGGGTCAGGGGAGTCATTGCGTCGGGTTCCCGCCGCAATCTTGAGAATTTGCGGCAAATCGCCGCGAAAGCCCGGAAAGCCGCGGAGAAAGGCGAAAAATCCCGTGGCGGACTTGTGGACATAGTGCGCAAATTCCGCCACAAATCCCGCCCGCGGGCGCAGACCACAGTTAGCGCCCGCAGCGGCGGACCGCAAAGCGAATCTGGCGCTTGCGGTCAAAACGTGAAACGATTGCGCCGAGCGCGCCTTTAGTCGGAGCAGTTGGGAGAGGGTAGAGCGTGGGCACCAGGGACGTAAGCGCAAAACCGTCGGCGGAGGCGAACCGCCGCGACATTCTCTACATCGCCACGGGGACGGCGGCCGTCGGCGCGGCCGGAGCGGCGGTCTGGCCGCTGATCGCGCAAATGAACCCGGACGCGTCCACGCTGGCTCTGGCCTCGACGGAGGTCGACCTTTCCGCCATTCCCGAAGGTCAGATCGTCACCGTGAAATGGCGCGGCAAGCCGGTCTTCGTGCGCCACCGCACGGCCGAGGAGATCAAGGCCGCCGAGAATGTGGAGCTCTCCGTTCTCCCTGACCCGGAAGCTGATTCGCAGCGCGTCCAGAAACCGGAATGGCTCGTCGTCATCGGCGTATGCACGCATCTCGGCTGTATTCCGACCGGCAAGGAGGGCGAATTCGACGGCTGGTTCTGCCCCTGTCACGGCTCGACCTACGACGTCTCGGGCCGCATTCGCAGCGGTCCGGCGCCGACCAATCTCGAGGTGCCGAAATATACCTTCCTGTCGGACACCAAGATCAAGATCGGCTAGGTGAGGGGTAAGACCCTCCCGCCGCCTCCTGTCGCCCGCGACGCATTCGAGAAATTTCCATGAGCGGACATTCGCAATATACGCCCAAGAGCGGCTTCGCCCGTTGGCTGGAGCGCCGGCTGCCGATCATCAGCTTCATGTATGACTCCTTCGTCGCCTATCCGACGCCGAAGAATCTCAACTACATGTGGACCTTCGGAGCGATCCTGTCCTTCATGCTGGTCGCTCAGATCGTGACGGGCGTCGTGCTGGCGATGCACTACACGCCCGAAACGACGCTTGCCTTCGACTCCGTCGAGAAGATCATGCGCGACGTGAACTGGGGCGGGGTGCTGCGTTACGCGCACGCCAACGGCGCCTCGATGTTCTTCCTCGCGGTCTACATCCACATCTTCCGAGGAATGTATTACGGCTCATACAAGGAGCCGCGCGAGGTGCTCTGGATTTTGGGCGTCGTCATCTTCATGGTCATGATGGCGACGGGCTTCCTCGGCTATGTGCTGCCCTGGGGCCAGATGTCGTTCTGGGCCGCGACCGTCATCACCAATCTCTTCTCGGCCATCCCGGTCGTCGGAACCTCGATCACAACCTGGCTGCTCGGCGGCTATTCGGTCGACAATCCGACGCTGAACCGCTTCTTCGCCCTGCATTACCTCTTGCCCTTCATCATCGTCGCGATCGTGGCCCTGCACGTCTGGGCGCTGCATGTGACGGGGCAGAACAATCCGGCGGGCGTCGAGGTGAAGGACGTCGAGAAGGAAACCGTTCCCTTTACGCCCTACGCCACCATGAAGGACGGTTTCGCGATCGGGGCCTTCCTCGTTCTCTACGCCTGGATGACCTTCTTCGTGCCGAATTACCTTGGCCATCCCGACAATTACATCGAGGCCAATCCGCTGGTGACGCCGCCGCATATCGTGCCGGAATGGTATTTCCTGCCGTTCTACGCGATCCTGCGCGCGATACCGAACAAGCTGCTTGGCGTCATTGCGTTGTTCCTGTCGATTCTCATCACGGCGGCGCTGCCCTGGCTCGACACTTCGAAGGTCAAGTCGGCGACCTATCGTCCCGTCTTCCGCAAGCTGTACTGGGTGTTCGTCGCCGTCTGCATCGGGCTCGGCTATCTCGGCGCGCAGCCGGCTGAGGGCGTCTATCTCTGGGCCGCGCGTATCCTTGCGACCTATTATTTCCTGCACTTCCTGGTGATTCTGCCGTTGCTCGGCAAGCGGGAGAAGCCCGATCCGGTGCCCGAGTCGATCGAGGCCGCCGTCGCGAGCCGGGGAGCCTGACATGCTTGATGCGCGAAAGAACGCCGAACAGGATCCGTCGATGAAGCGCCGACTGACTTTCTCTCTCATTTCGGGCGTCGCTCTGGCGCTTGCCGCGTTGGCCGCCCCCGCCCATGCGAGCGATAGCCCGAAGCATGAGGAAAAACCTAATCGGCAAGAGTGGAGCTTCGCCGGCGTCTTCGGCCGCTACGACAAGGCGCAATTGCGCCGAGGCTTCAAGGTCTACAAGGAAGTCTGCTCCAGCTGCCACTCGATCAAGATGCTCGCCTTCCGCAACCTCGGCCAGCCGGGCGGACCGGAGTTTTCCGAGAAGGAAGTTGCGGAGCTTGCCGCGAGCTACAAGATCAAGGACGGTCCGAACGACACGGGCGAATATTTCGACCGTCCCGGCCGTCCCAGCGACCGTTTCCCGCCGCCCTTCGCGAATGAACAGGCGGCGCGCGCGGCGATGTCGGGCGCCTATCCGCCGGACATGTCGGTGCTCGCAAAGGCGCGCGGTTATTCGCGGGGCTTCCCGACCTTTCTCTTCGACGCGTTGCCGGGCCTCGCCTATCAGGAGCACGGGGTCGATTACATCGTCTCGCTGATGGAAGGTTATTCGGACCCGCCGCCGGATGTGAAGCTGCCCACCGGCCAGTTCTACGATCCTTACGTGCCGGGCCGCCGCATCGGCATGCCGCCGCCGCTCGCCGATGGATCGGTGACCTATGACGACGGCGCGCCGCAGACGATCGATCAATACTCCAAGGACGTCGCTGCCTTCCTGATGTGGGTAGCGGAACCGCATCTGGAGACGCGCAAGCGCATTGGCCTCGGCGTCCTGTCCTTCCTGATCGTGTTCGCCGGCTTGCTCTATTTCACCAAGCGCAAGATCTGGTCGAACGTGGCGCATTGAGCATCGGGGGCGCGGGCTTAAAGAAGGCTCCGCGCCCCATCCATGACGAACTGCACGGCAAGCGACGCGAGGATCACGCCGAGCAGCTTGGCCATGACGATATTGACCGCGGTCCCGAAGACGCGTTCGACGCGTCCGGCCAAAATGCAGACCAGAAACGAGATCGCGATCACCACCGCAATCGCGCCCAACAGGCCGGCAAGCCGCGTGGGGTCTCCGGCCATCTTTCCCGCGATCAGCAAGGTCGCCGTGATGGCGCCCGGTCCCGCCATCAGGGGGATCGCGAGCGGGAAGGCGGCAATGTGACGGCCGTTTTCCTCGACCGCCTGCGCAGCGGCGTCCGCCTCCCGACGGATGCGCACGCCGAGCACCATTTCAGACGCGATGGAAAACAAAAGCAGCCCGCCGGCGATATGAAAGGCGGGCAGGGTGATGCCCATCGCGTGAAGCAGCCGCTCGCCCCCGAGCGCCGCGCCGGCGAGAATCGCGAAGGCGTAGAAACAGGCGCGGGCGGCGATTCGCGCGCGCGAACGCTCGCCGCGTCCGGCCGTCGCGGCGAGAAAGATCGGTGCGAGGCCGAGCGGCTCCACCACGACGAGCAGGGTGACAAAAGCTTTCGCGAGCTCGTTGAAATCGGTCACTGGCGTCCTCTCGCCAAATTCTGCGCGATGACGGATCGTTTAGCCTGTATCCGGCGTTTTCTCCTTGATAGAAGACAGATGTCTCTCATAGGAACGCCGATGAAAATCAGCCATATTTTTGCTTGCTCCATCGCCTTTTTCGCCAGCTTGCCGCTCGCCTGGGGCGGGGAGAAAAACAACTCGACCGCTTCCGCAGTCATTTCAGGAGTGGAGGCGCGCCTGTTTTACGAGGGAACGGGAATACTCTCCGACAATATAGCGTCGCCGGCGCCCTTCAGCGGCTGGAACACCATGATCGGCGAGGGCGACGCCAAACAGCCAGCGAATGACCTCCTCGTTACCGTGTCCCTGACCAGCACGCCGGCCGAGGCCAATGTGAAGGGGCCGCTGATCATATCCGTTGTCAACGAGAAGGGGCGCACCATCGCCAGCCGCAAGTTCAAATCCCTGTTCTTCAAGGATGGCAAGGCGGTGAAGGCGCTGTACCTCCGAGACGCCGCCTGTATAGGCAAGATCACCCTCAAGGCGCGCCTCGGCGCTCAGGAGCGCATCGGCAATATCGAGCTGAATTGCGGCGACTGACGCCTTACCTGATCTTTTTCAATTCTGTCAGCGCGTCGACCGAATGTTTCGTTGCGCTGGCGACGTCCCCGAAGCGCGCGCGCATCTCCGCCTTTCGCAGGTGGCGGATCGCGTTGTGCAGCAGCTTGTTCGCGGCGCGGTCCATTTCGACCGCCTTCTCGTGCAGAGCCTCGCGGGCGTGGCCAAGCGCGCTCGAGACATGGACGAGGATTTCCTCGGCGTCGCCCTTCGCGCCGTCTTCGATCGCCTCCCGAGCGTGCTCCATGGCGGCTTCCACATGCACGCCGACGCCCGCCTGCGCGCAGATCGGCGAGAAAGCGACGAAAAATCCGATGACAGCCGCCGCGCTCCAGTGCTTCATGCCGACATCCTCCTCCTAGTGATCTCCATGCCCGGTTTTCGGGCCACGCCCTAAGAGTGGGGCGCGAGCCTGGCCGGGACAAGCCTCGCCATGCGTTCGCGGCGAGCTTCCTTGATCCCCCTCGCGAAATCGGGCACAAGGCCATCTCGTCCCCGGCCGCTGCGGCCGATTCAGGTTTTTTCCCGGAAAGAGTCGAAATGTCGGAGATTTTGCGCGTCGGCATCGCGGGGCTCGGCACCGTCGGCGCGGCGGTGGCGCGGCTTCTCCATCGGCAGGCGGACGCGCTCACTGCGCGCACGGGCCGCCGCATCGTGGTTACGGGCGTTTCGGCCCGCAATCCGGAGAAGGAGCGCGACGCGGACCTTTCCGGCGCGGAATTCTTCCATGATCCGGTGAAGCTCGCCGCCTCCGGGAATATCGATCTCTTCGTCGAGCTGATCGGCGGCTCCGAGGGCGCCGCCCGCGCCAGCGTCGAGACCGCTCTCGCCCATGGCAAATCCGTCGTCACGGCCAACAAGGCGCTGCTCGCCGCTCATGGGCTGCATCTCAGCCAGCTTGCGGAGGAGAAGCATGTCGCGCTCGCCTTCGAGGCGTCGGTCGCCGGCGGCATTCCGATCGTCAAGACGCTGCGCGAGGGGCTCGCCGGCAATTCGATCGAGCGAGTCTACGGCATTCTCAACGGCACCTGCAATTATATCCTCTCGCGAATGGAGCGCGAACAGCTTTCCTTCGAGGAATGTCTCGCCGAGGCGCAAAAGCTCGGCTATGCGGAGGCTGATCCGACCTTCGACATCGGCGGTTTCGACACCGCGCACAAGCTGTCGATCCTCACCTCGCTCGCCTTCGGCGCCCGCATCGCCGCACAGGCGATCGACATCGAGGGGATCGAGAGCGTTTCGCTCGCGGACATCGAAGCCGCCGACGAACTGGGCTTCCGTATCAAGCTGCTCGGCGTCGCGCAGCGCACGGCGGACGGCGTCGAGCAGCGCGTGCACCCAACCATGGTGAGCAAGAATTCCGCAATCGCGCAGGTGATGGGCGTGCTCAACGCCGTCACCATCGACGCCGACGCGGTGCATGAACTCACGCTCGTCGGCCCTGGCGCCGGCGGCGACGCCACCGCTTCCGCGGTCGTCGCGGATATCGCGGACATCGCGAGGGGCGTGCGCTCGGCGCCTTTCGGCCTGCCATCGGCGCAGCTCACCGAATTGAAGCGCACGCCGATGCGTCGGCACGAGGGCGGCTATTACATCCGCATGTCGGTGCGCGATGTGGCGGGCGCCTTCGCCAAGATCGCGACGCGCATGGCGGAGCGCGGCATCTCGCTCGACAGCATCATGCAGCGCGGCAGCCGCGGCGCGCCCGGGGCCTGCGTCGACGTCATTCTCATCACCCATGCGACGAGCGAGCATCTGGTGCGCGAGGCGCTGGACCATATTTTCCAGGACGGCACGATCGTGTCGCGCGCGCAGGTCATCCGCATCGAGCGCGAATAGTTCCGGAGGCGACCGAGCCATGGCGCAACAGCCCGCCTTCGACCAGAAGTCGATCGACCGCTTTCTCACCATCGAGCTTGCGCGCGCGACCGAGCGCGCCGCCGTGGCGGCCGCGCGCCTTCGCGGGCGAGGCGACGAGATGGCGGCGGACCGCGCGGCGGTCGAGGCGATGCACGAGGAACTCGCCCGTCTTCCCGTGCGGGGGCGCGTCGCCATAGGCGAAGGGGAGAGGGAGGCGGAGCCGCTTCTCTATGTCGGCGAGGAGATCGGCGCCGCTGCAGGACCGAATTACGATCTCGCCGTCGCTCCGATCGAAGGCGCGACGCTTTGCGCCAAGGACATGTCCGGTTGCGTCTCCATCGCCGCCGCGGCGACCGCCGGCGCGCTGCTTCATGCGCCAGACGCCTACATGGACAAGATCGCCGTTGGCCCCGGCTATCCCGACGGCGTCGTCGATCTCGATCGCGAGCCCGCGGAAAATATTCTTGCCCTCGCCGAGGCCAAGGGCGTGGCGCCGGGCGAGATCACAGTCTGCATCCTCGACCGTCCGCGCCATGCGCAGCTCATCTCCAAATGCCGCAAGGCCGGCGCCTGTGTGCGGCTAATCTCGGACGGCGACGTGGCCGGCATCATCTTCACCACCGATCCCGCAGAGACGGGCGTGGACATGTATCTCGGCCGCGGCGGCGCCTCGGAGGGCGTTCTGGCGGCGGCGGTCCTTCGCTGCGCCGGCGGCCAGATGCAGGGGCGGCTCGTGCTGGAGACGGGCGAACAGATGGCCCGCGCGGCGCGTCACGGCATCACCGACCCGCGGAAAAAATATGGCGTCCGGGAGATGGTGTCCGGCGATGTCGTGGTCTGCGTGACGGGCGTCACCGACGGTCCGCTCGTCGACGGCGTCTTCTTCGGCAAGGGCTTCATTCGCACCGAAACGCTCGTCTACCGTTCCGCGACCGGCACGGTTCGCTGTATCGGCGCGCGTCGGCGCGTTTCGGGCGGCGATTGAGGCGCGGGCGCTATCGGCGTTTGCCGAAATGATCTGCTGACGGAGAACGGGGCCGCATCCAGGCATGGATCGCGGCCCCTTCTTTCATCACATCGGCGTCTGGCCGCTGGGCGGCATGCCCGGCGCCCCGAGATTGCTGCCGGGATTCCCGCCATGCGAGAAGCTCGGCGGGGCGCTGTGATAGCCCGGATTATGCGTCAACGGCGGCGGCCCGCCGTAGCCAGGGCGCCCTGACGGGGGCGCTATCTCGTTTCCGCGGCTGCCGAGCGGCGGCATGCCGGGACCGGCAATGTGGCCGATCGGCGGCGCGACCGGCCCGCCATGCGGGCCGTAATTCGGGCGCCCGCCGTCGTAGCCGTGGCGTCCGTAGCCGTAGCCCCGGCGATAGCCGTAGCCCGGACCATAATCACGATAGCCGTAGCCCCGGCCGTAACCGCCATAGCCATAGCCGCCGTAACCACCGCCATAGCCGCCATAGTAACCGCCGCCGTAACCGTCGTAGCCGCCCGTGGGCCCGCAACCGGCGAGCGCGCCGGCCGCAAGCAAAATTGCCCAACGCAAATGTTTCGACATGCCCAAATTGCTCCATTGCGCTCGACTATCGCGCACAGGATACATTCCGCGACGTCTGGTGAACTCGAAGTGAACGACGCAAGGCGATCAAAGCCGCCGACGGCGCTGCGCCGTCATTTCTCGAGGGCGGATCCTGTTTCGAAGAGTTCATCCATCGAACAGTTTCGTCGCACCACTTAGACTTAGCCAGTAACTCGCGTACACACAACCCGCTTCGAATCGGCATTCGCCGCCAAGGATACCTCCGGACTCGCAAGTTCATCGAGACGACTCGCGATCCTGTCTCCCTTGTCGGCGCCTCCGGGCAACAAGGTTGCAGGGCGGCCTTTCCGGCCTTATCGAGTTACAATGACTCCCGCAGCCCATGTCTCCGCCGCGATCGAAATTCTCGACGTTCTTGCCCGACGCCGCCGGCCTGTCGCTGACGCGCTGAAGGAGTGGGGCGTCTCGCATCGTTTTGCGGGCTCGAAGGATCGCGCCGCCATCGCGAGCCTCGTCTTCGACGCGCTGCGCAAGGCAGCCTCGGCCAGCCATGTGATGGGCGCCGACACGCCGCGCGCGCAGATGCTCGGGGCGCTGCGCGAGGCGAGGGGGATGGACGCCGCCGCCATATCGGCGCTCTGCACCGGCGAGCGCCATGCGCCGCCGCCGCTATCGGACGACGAGCGCGCGCGGCTGGAAAGCGCCACGCTAGCCGACGCGCCCGACCATGTGCGCGGCGACTATCCTGAATGGCTCGCCGATCGATTTGCGAGCGCTTTCGGATCACGCGCGGCGGAGGAGGGCGCCGCGCTCGCGGCCCGCGCGCCGGTCGATCTGCGCGTCAATATCCTCAAGGGCTCCCGCGATCAGGCGCTGGAGAAGCTCGCGCATCTTTCGCCTGCGCCGACGCCGCTCTCGCCAATCGGTCTTCGCATCGAGGTCGGGCAGGGGCGCGGTCCCGCGCTCACGGCCGAGACGGCCTATGTGAAGGGATTTGTGGAGCCGCAGGACGAAGCCTCGCAACTGGCGTCCCTCCTTTGCGCCGCCAGCCCGGGCGAGCAGGTTCTCGACCTTTGCGCCGGCGGCGGCGGCAAGGCGCTGGCGCTCGCCGGGCAGATGCACAATCGCGGGCAACTCTACGCCTATGATTCGGATGGCCGGCGCCTCATGCCGATTCACGAGCGGCTGGAGCGCGCCGGGGCCCGCAACATCCAGGTCCGCGCCCCGCGCGGCAAGGCCGACGTGCTCGCGGACCTCGAAGGCCGCTGCGACCTCGTGCTGATCGACGCGCCCTGCACCGGCACGGGCACCTGGCGGCGTCATCCCGACGCCAAATGGCGCCTCGCGCCCGGCGCGCTGGAGCTTCGCCTGAAGGAGCAGGCCACGCTGCTGGAGCAGGCGGTGCGCTTCGTCAAGCCGGGCGGCCGGCTCGCCTATGTGACCTGCTCTGTCCTGCTCGAGGAGGATGAGGAGCAGATCGCCGTCTTCCTCGGCTCCCATTCGGATTTCATGGCGCTTTCCGGCGCGGAAATGGCCGAGAACGCCGGGCTTCCGGAGCTTGCCCGCTACGCCTCGCCCCACGGCCCCGGGCTGCGCTTGTCGCCGGCGACGAGCGGGACGGACGGGTTTTATGTTGCGTTGTTGCAAAGGAGCGGGCCAATCCCGTAAGGCAGGGCATGACCACCGCCACAGAAACATTCCACCACGACATCGCCGATCGCCACGACAAGGTCCTGATCGTCGATTTTGGTTCGCAGGTTACGCAGCTCATCGCGCGCCGCGTGCGCGAGGCCGGAGTCTATTGCGAAATCGCGCCGTTCCAGAACGCCGAACGCGCCTTCGCGGATATTCGCCCCAAGGCGGTGATTCTCTCCGGCGGCCCGTGTTCCGTCACCGACGAAGGCTCTCCCCGCGCGCCGCAGTCAATTTTCGAATCCGGCGTTCCGGTGCTTGGCATCTGCTACGGTGAGCAGACGATGGCGACGCAGCTCGGCGGCAAGGTAGAAGCTGGCCATCATCGCGAATTTGGCCGCGCCGACATCACCGCGCTGGAGAGTAGCGCGCTATTCGACGGAGTCTGGGAAAAGGGAACGAGCCACACGGTCTGGATGAGCCATGGCGACCGCGTCACGAAGCTGCCGGACGGCTTCCGCGTCATCGCGGCTTCCGGGAACGCGCCGATGGCCGCCATCGCAGACGAGAAGCGCCGCTATTATGGCGTGCAGTTCCATCTCGAAGTCGTGCACACGCCCGACGGCGCGAAGCTTCTCTCTAACTTCGTGCACAAGGTTGCGGGGCTCAAGTCCGATTGGACCATGGCGGCCTTCCGGCAGGAGGCGATCGCCGCGATCCGTCATCAGGTCGGCGACGGTCGCGTGCTTTGCGGGCTTTCGGGCGGCGTCGACAGCGCCGTCGCCGCGGTGCTGATCCACGAGGCGATCGGCGATCGACTCACCTGCGTCTTCGTCGATCACGGCCTGTTGCGCCTCGGCGAAGCGGAGGAAGTCGTCAGTCTCTTCCGCGACCACTACAATATTCCGCTGCATCACGTCGAAGCGGCGGACCTTTTCCTCGGCGCGCTTGAAGGCGTCGAAGATCCCGAGGTGAAGCGCAAGACCATCGGGCGTCTCTTCATCGAGACGTTCGAGGCCGAGGCGAAGAAGATTGCGCAGGACGGGCGCGGCGCGCCGCAGTTCCTCGCGCAGGGCACGCTCTATCCGGACGTGATCGAGAGCGTTTCCTTCACCGGCGGACCATCGGTGACCATCAAGTCGCATCACAATGTTGGCGGCCTGCCGGAGCGCATGAACATGGCGCTGGTGGAGCCGCTGCGCGAACTCTTCAAGGACGAGGTGCGCGCGCTGGGCCGTGAACTCGGACTGCCGGAAGCCTTCGTCGGGCGCCATCCCTTCCCGGGACCGGGCCTCGCGATCCGCTGCCCCGGCCTAATCACGCGCGAGAAGCTCGACATTCTGCGCAAGGCCGACGCCGTGTATCTCGACGAGATCCGCAAGGCGGGTCTTTACGATGAAATCTGGCAAGCCTTCGCCGCGCTGCTGCCGGTGCGCAGCGTCGGCGTGATGGGCGACGGCCGCACATACGATTACGTGCTGGCCCTGCGCGCCGTGACGAGCAGCGACGGCATGACGGCGGATTTCTATCCTTTCGACATGAACTTCCTTGGCCGCGCCGCGACGCGCATCATCAATGAAGTTAAGGGCGTCAATCGAGTGGTCTACGACGTGACGTCGAAGCCGCCGGGGACGATCGAGTGGGAATAATTTTTGCCCATCCGATGGTATCCGGAACTACGCCACCGCGCGACACAACTACCTGAAAAAAATAAATAATCCTGCCTATACCTATCGGGGGCTATCGGTGGGCATGAATCGCGTCTGGCGGCCTCGCTGACGGACTTCGCCCCCATTGATCAACCGGAAAATCGAAAGTACCGTCACGGCAAATGAGGCTCGTGACGGTACTTTTTTTGATCTAACACACTGAATAGTAAGCGTTTTCACCGTCACGAGCCTCCGAAAACCGCGTGACGGTACTTTTCGCGAGGTGGCTCAGCATGTTGACCGATGCAGCGCTCAAGGCTCTGAAACCTAGAGAGAAAATGTTCAAGGTGACCGACCGTGACGGCATGTATGTGCGCGTGGCACCGTCTGGCGCCATCTCCTTCAGGCTCGACTACCGGCTGAACGGCAGGCGGGAGACCGTCTATCTCGGCAAGTACGCCCGAGACGGGATCTCGCTCGCCCGGGCTCGCGAACTATGCCTGGACGCGCGCCGGGCGATCGCAGAGGGGCGGTCCCCCGCCATCGAGAAGCAGCGGGAAAAGCGCCGGATCAAGGAAGCCAAGAGTTTCGGCGAGTTCGGGGAGAAGTGGCTGGTCAACGCGCCAATGGCTGACAGCACGCGCGCGATGCGCCGCTCGATCTTTGAGCGGGAGCTTATGCCAGTCTGGCGGAACCGTTTGCTGACCGAGATCACGCCCGATGACCTTCGCGCCCATTGCGCGAAGATCGTGGAACGGGGCGCACCGGCGACGGCGATCCATGTGCGGGATCTCCTGAAGCAGATCTACGGCTTCGCCATTCTCCACGGCGAGAAGGTCGCAAACCCGGCCGATGACGTCGGTCCGGCCTCGATCGCCACCTTCACACCCAAAGACCGTGCGCTCTCGGCGACCGAGATCCGCATCATGCTCAAGCAGCTCGAGCATGTTGCCACTCTGCCAACAATCCGCCTCGGCATGAAGCTCTACCTCCTGACCATGGTCCGGAAGAGCGAGCTGCAGGACGCAGTTTGGGACGAAGTCGATTTCGACAATGCCGTCTGGACGATCCCGAAGGAGCGTATGAAGCGATCGAAGCCGCACAACGTCTATTTGTGTCGGCAGACGCTCGACATCATGATCGCGCTCAAGACTTGCGCCGGGAACTCGCGCTACCTGCTGCCCTCTCGGTACGATGCAGACGCACCGATGTCGCGCGCGACCTTCAACCGGGTCACCTACGCCGTCGTCGAACAGGCGAAGAATGAGAGGCTGCCGCTGGAGCCGTTCACCATCCACGATCTGCGGCGCACGGGGTCGACGCTCCTCAACGAGCTGGGCTTCAACCGCGACTGGATCGAAAAGTGCCTGGCGCACGAGGACGGGCGCTCATCACGCGGCGTCTACAACAAGGCCGAGTATGAGGTTCAGCGTCGGCACATGATGCAGGAATGGGCTGACATCGTTGATGCCTGGGTTGAGGGTCGGAAACATGTTCCGACGTTACTGCCTCCCTCTATGCCCCTTGTTGCGCTCGATCCCGCGCTTTGACAGGCCGGGACTTGCGCTTGGAGACGTCGGGATGCTGCGCTCGACGGATCGGAGTTGCGCGCCGCGCCAACAACCAAGCGTGAACCTCGGAGAGATCCCAGACGATACAGCGCGGCGACAGCGCAAAGCGCCGAGGAAACTCACCGCGCTGTTCCATCTCGTAAATCGTGCTGTCTGCGAGGGGGACCATCTCTCGCAGTTGGTGCCTTCTGATCGTCTTCCTGATTGAGCTGCTGCCGGTTTCGTGGACACCGAGTTAAGTTACTCCCACCTTCTTTTCGAACTCAACCGGGCTGACGTAGCCGATCGTCGAATGCCTGCGGACGGGGTTGTAGAACCGCTCGACGTAATCGAAGACGTCTGCCCGGGCGTCGTCAGGCGTGCGGTAGAGTTTCTTCCCGATCCGCTCCGTCTTCAGTGAAGAGAAGAAGCTCTCCATCGCCGCATTGTCCCAGACATTGCCGGATCGGCTCATCGAGCAAACGACGCCATTGTCGGCCATGAGGCGCTGGAACTGCTCGCTCGTATATTGGCTGCCCCTGTCGGAGTGATGCAGCAAGGCGTCCGGCTTGCCGCGACGCCAGATCGCCATCATCAATGCATCCGCGACAAGACCAGCGGTCATCTCGGCTTTCATCGACCAGCCGACGACCCTTCGCGAGAACAGGTCGATGACTGCGGCGACGTAGAGCCAGCCTTCCGCCGTCCAAATATAGGTGAAGTCGGCGATCCACTTCTGGTTCGGCGCTTGCGCGGCGAACTGCCGGTCGAGAACATTCGGCGCGACGACCGCCGACCTTTGTCCGTCGTCCTTCGGCTGACCCCGGCGACGCGGTCGCGCCCGCAAGGCGTTTGCCCGCATCAACCGTTCGATCTTGTGCAGGCCGCAGGAGACGCCTTCGGCTAGAACGTCCCGCCAGACGCGGCGGGCGCCGTAGGTTCGGGCGCTGCCCACGAAGCTCGCGCGGATTTTCTTTGTCAGCTCCTCGTCCGCGACCGATCGGGCGCTCGGCCCGCGACGCAGCCAGGCGTGAAAGCCCGATCGGGACACGTCCAGCGCTTCGCAGAGCCACGCCACCGGCCAGACGCTCCGGTGCTTTGCGACGAAAGCGAACCTCATTTCGCTTCCCTCGCAAAGAAGGCTGCGGCCTTTTTTAGAATGTCGCGCTCCGCCCGCAGTTTGGCGACCTCACGGCGCAGCCTTTCGATCTCCAGTTGCTCCGGCTTCCGCTGGCCGTGTCCGGGGAAGGCCTGCACGGGATCCGTCGTCAGATCCCGAACCCAGCGCCGCAACACGTTCTCATGCACATCCAGATCGCGGCAGGCCTGCGCGACGGTGACGCCGCGCTCCTTCACCAACCGAACCGCCTCGACCTTGAACTCCCGACTGAATATCCGTCTCGCCATAACAAACCTCCGGCCTCATGAAACACCGTTTCTCGGTGTCCACGAAACCGGCAGCAGTTCACTCCGTGGAAGCGCGGTCTGGATGACCTGCTGACCGAAACGCTGATCGGGGCGACCCAAAACCCCGACAGGACACAAACCTTCGGGCGTGCCGGCGGACCCCCAACGTTCGCGACGGCCGCCGCTCGGGCCAATGCGACTGTCACGGATATCGCGAAGCATCCCCTTTGGCACATGAATGTCCCGAGCGGGGCCTTCGATCGCATCACGAATCTCACTTGTGCCGTCCATGACGGTCGTCACCTGTCGACGGTCTGTGAATCGATCAGTTGGTCAGCATTTGTGGTGAAAGTCGCTAAAGGAGGAGTCGAACTCCCCCTGTCGGAGGAGTACCGGGTTCGGACGCGGACGATCGTCGGCGGCGAGCGACGGGGCGACCATGGATATGGCCGTTGCCTGCCGAGAACGACATCGCCCTTGAGCACATCTTCGCTTACGATATCGACCCCGGCCAGAAACTCAAAGCGATACCCGAGACCGTGATCACGAGCGATCGCTTCATGACTCGGTCTGTCGCTGAGCGGATCGAAGGACGAATCGGCGGCGCTTCGATCGACGTGCCAGTCACGGGCATGCGTGTTGTTATCGTCGTGGGGGTAGCCTGCAACAAGGCTCGGGCCGACTTTGATCCCGGAAACCTTATGCTCTCGGCCCGCCTTTACCCGACGGCCATGTTCTTGTCGAGCCTTCCGGTTGCTGAAGCTAAGGCCACCATCCGTCTGGTGCGCCCGAGCGAGCAACCACCACACGGGGAGCACGTGCGTCCATATCTCCGGTCGGGACTTTTTGCTGATAATAACAATCCGACAACGCCAAGAAGCTGACCTGCCCCTGAACTTTCATCCAGCGGCGGGTTGAGTCCTTCCGGTTGATACGCCCGAGGGCGCGAATGGAGCAACAGGCGATCGGCGGAGTTGGTCCGGGTTGCGCAGCCGATCGCCTGTTGCGGTGAGATTGGCCGCGAAGGCGGCGGGCGTCGCATAGCCGAGGGCCGAATGCGGGCGGCGGTGATTGTAGTCCTGGGCCCAGGCGCTGATCTTCTCCCGGGCATGGTCGAGCCCGAAGAACAGCGTCTCGTTCAGCAGTTCGTCGCGCATGCGCCCGTTGAAGCTCTCGCAGAAGCCGTTCTGCATCGGCTTGCCCGGCGCGATATAGCGCCACTCGATCCTGTTCTCGCTCGACCACGACAGCACGGCGTTCGAGGTGAACTCCGTGCCGTTGTCCGAAACGATCATGCCGGGCCTGCCGCGCCATGCGATCAGCGCCGACAGTTCCCGCGCCACGCGTTGGCCCGAGATGGATGTGTCGGGGATCGCCGCGAGGCATTCACGCGTCACGTCGTCGACGATGTTCAGGATGCGGAACCGGCGTCCGCAGGCGAACTGGTCATGCACGAAGTCCAAAGACCAACGCGCATTCGGCCGCGCCTCGACAGGAATGGGCGCCCGCGCGCCGACAGCCCTTCGGCGGGCGCGCCGCTTTCTCACCGTCAGCCCTTCCTCGCGATAGAGCCGGTAGATGCGGTTCTTGCCCGACGTCTCGCCCTCCTGCCGCAGCAGCACGAACAGCCGCCGATAGCCGAAGCGCCGGCGCTCGTTGGCGAGTTCCCGCAGCCGCTCCCGTAACGGCTTGTCGGTCGGCCGCTTCGAGATGTAGCGGACGGTCGCGCGATCGACGGCGACAATCTGGCAGGCCCGACGCTCCGACAGAGCCATGGCGGCTCGCAGATGCACAACGGCTGCGCGCTTGGCGGCGGGCCCTACCATTTTTTTGACAAAAGCTCCTTCAGCGCCGCGGCTTCCAGCATCTGATCGGCCAGAAGCTTCTTCAGCCGCGCATTCTCT
This sequence comes from Methylocystis sp. ATCC 49242, assembly GCF_000188155.2. NCBI lineage: Bacteria > Pseudomonadati > Pseudomonadota > Alphaproteobacteria > Hyphomicrobiales > Methylocystaceae > Methylocystis > Methylocystis sp. ATCC 49242. Next base: position 1,272,557 of record NZ_KE124774.1, on the reverse strand, counting down.
TCTTCGAGCGCTTTCAACCGCTTGGCCTCGGAGACGTCCATGCCGCCATATTTGGCCTTCCAGTTGTAAAGCGTCGTCTCCGACACAGCATATTTGCGAGCCAGATCCGCCGCCTTCGCGCCCGCCTCGTGCTCCCGCAAAATCCCGATGATCTGCTCTTCCGTGAACCGCTTCTTCTTCATCTCGTCCGTCCCGATATGGCCGGACTCTAATCGCATCTGGTCGAGTTTCTCAGGGGCAGGTCAAAGCAGTGCCGCCAGAATTGCGCAGTTCGTGGCGTCTATAAGTGAAATTACCAAAAATCCTTTTGCTGTTTTGACCTATCCATTCATAAATCGCCTCGCGCGGGCATTGCCCGACCTACCTATTCCACTATGGGACAATATTTTCTCTTATTATCAAGCCGACGCTCCTGAAGGTGAGTATGTTGTTATCCGCCCTCGCATCGGGGACCCGATAAATTTGACTTGGGGAAGTTCGCAGGCAACGCGAAAACCGACCGCTCCGGCCCTCAAAAAATGGGATTTCAACTTGAACAAAGTCGCCGGCCAGGGTGCCTACGACAATATCCACATCGCGCCCCCCATGTTTCTTGATCCGGCCCCCGACATCACTCCAGAAGAATACAAATGCGAAATGCGCGCGAAATTTCAGGATATAGTCATGGCACCATTTTGCATCCATGATTGTCTTCATATTCATTGGCGATGGTCGCGTTCCAATCGGACAAAGCAAAATCTAGGCTGGTCCGCGAAGGGTGTGCCCTATTCGGAAGAAGGCGCACCGATGGCGCATCCCAATCAGATGGTTCGAATAAAGATCGAAGGCACGACATTGAACTACATGGCCAATGTCATGAGACCACGGGCAGTTGAATGGCAAATATTGATGCATCATGGCTGCGGATACGCGCTCGGACTGAGCAATGGTTGGATTGATTGGACGTTTCGGAACGGATTGAAACAATTCGACTTGTCGGACACGAGGGTTTGGGCGGTTGTATATTGGTTCCTCCGATACGGCCTCTCCCCGACAATGCCGGACGCCTCTCGGCTCATGAGGCACTGGAAAGCTTTTGAACGTAATGAGGTCGCCGCCGATACCGGGCTCCGAAAACTGGCTGAGCAGGGTTAAGCGTATCATTTGCGCGCTGCGAGAAAACATTACTCTTTTGATAGTATAAACGTCCGGCCAGAGACGCGAGCATTGCCGCGGATCGTTTTGCTCACCCGGCGAGCCGCTGTTCAGTCTGCCGCGATCGGTTCGAGGACGTATCGAGGCCGTGCGGTTTATGCGGAACGCCGGACTACTCCGAATGGAACCGGTATGCATAGCATTTTCAACGATCTTCCTTAAGCGGCGTTCATTTCTAGTGTCGGTTGAAACGAAAAAGGCAGCTGGACGCTTCTATCAAAGCGCTGCCGAGGCCGGTGACATCGCGATTTTGTGAGCCGTCACTGGGAGTATGGGTAAGGGGGAGGCCGTGACGCCGGCTGAGGAAGTCAGGAATATTGTCACTGCCGATGACGTCGGATCCGGGGACGATGTAAATGCGGATGTGAACATCGGCGCTGGGGAGATGGCGATCGCGCAGGCTGATAGGGCTGGAGGATCACCGCGATGCAGGTTCCGATCCGTGGCAAGCCTTGGTGCAGGTCGGTGAGCAATTTATTGCCGCTCTGGTGGCTGCGAACGATCCCAGCGCTCCGGCGCATCCATGGATTGAGCGGGATCCGGCCGGCGGCGCGCAAAACCTCAAAACCCGCTCCCGCCGCCAGAAACCACGAGACAACTTACCAACACGCTTTCGGCGCTCGCGGATAGCTTGCGGGGCAAGATTGCATGATGGACAGCGGAGGCTGAACGTATGAATGTTTCAGTCGCGAGAGGGGTGATGAAACCTCTGACCGCCTGGCCAACAGCAGGGGAGTGACGCATGACCGAGATCGACTCCTCTGACCTGAGATCCTCCAATCGGCCGCAAGGGATTTTGCCCTGGCTCGGCGCGCGCTTGCCTTACCTCGTCGTCCTGATTTTGGCGCTGCTGGGTGTGGCATACACCAGCATGTCTGGCAGGCCCCTCTATGGTTATTGGGAGTTCCTGGCCGTCGCCATTGGTCTTGCCTGTGTCGCCATCGGTTGGCGCAAGACGGCCGACAAGGCCGCGCGCAAGCAGCTCCTGATTACACAATCCCTGCATTGGTTGGCGTTCCTGATCGCCATGAGCATTCTGCTGCTGCCTTCGGTGAATACATTTCTGAATGGGCCGGCGACGGGCCTCGCGCTCATGTTGCTGCTCGCGCTCGGAACATTTGTCGCAGGCGTCCACGTTTCGTCTGAAATCGCTGTGCTTGGCATTGCGCTGGCGCTCACCGTGCCAGCAATGGCCTGGCTCAAGCAATCGGCGCTAATGCTGGTCCTGATTGGCCTCGTCATCGGCGGCTTCGCGGTGGCGTTTCGGCCGCAGCGGTCGAACGGGGCTTGATGCCCCCGAAATATAGTCGAAGGCGCGTTTGCCGTCTCGGCGGCAGCGCGCTAAGACGCGGCGCCCGGCTCCTACCGGGCGCCGTCGGCCTGATCGGCCTCGCTTTGAGTGGCTGCGCCACGCCGGTTGGCGTGCTTGAGCCAACGGCAGCTCCGGCGCCCGACGCCACGCATCTCGACATTCTGGTCGCGACGACGCGCGCGGCGTCGTCGGGGAGAGGCGTGCTTTTCTCGAATAGATGGAGCGAAGCGTCGCTTGCAACGTCAATCAATGAAGGTTTGTAGGTTCACAAGCTGCGCCCGTGATATTGGCGGCCTATAAGCGAGGGCATCCGCCCATGAAACCTGCGGCATGGCGTTAGCCGGTACCGCGGTGCATAAGCAGGTCTCTAGGTAAAAGAGGAATAGCGGCATGAGCACTGGCTGGCGCGTCCGCTTCAACCGGACCGGTTCGGACGTGAAGCCGCGGCCCTCTGAAGTCAGTCCCCGGGAGGCCGGCAACCGCCGCAACATTCCAGATCGAACTTGGGGCCTTTGCAAGTGCTGCCCATCGGTCAGCGGCGGGCGCGTGTCCTATCGGTATCTCAATGCAGCTTGCGGCCCGGAGCGGCTTATTTAGCGAGTCAGGCTTACCTGTTGCTGACGGTACTTTCAGCTACCGAGTCTGAATCCTCGACGGTGAGCTGAAGGCGCGAAATTCGTTCGAAAGATGCCGATAGATGCTGAAACCTAAGAAAAATTTTCCGGCCAGTTTTCCTTAGAGTCCGTCCCAGAAGTTAGTCAACAATTGCAGAGCTTTCGTAGCATGAGCCGAATCGACGCGAAACGCAGGAACACGAGCGCTGTGATATTGAGGTTTTCCCAATCCTTGGCCAGTCTTCTACAGCGGTTTAGCCAGGCGATTGATCTTTCGACGATCCAGCGCATGGGCAATTTCACGAAGCCCTTCGCCTGATCGGATCGTTTTATAATCTCGATTTTGAGACACGGTAGGATTTTGCCCGTTGCGTCGGCGAAGATCGGTCCCTGATAGGCGCTGTCAGCCAACAGCTTTTCAAGAAAGGGAAACCGCCCATGCAACGTCGAAAGCAGCAAGACGCCGCCGTCTCGGTCCTGAATGTCGGCGCCGTGAACGACGGCGCCCATCAACAAACCTTGCGTATCGACGAGTACGTGGCGTTTCTTGCCTTTGATCTTTTTGCCGGCGTCATAGCCATGCGGATCAATGCGCGCCCCCCTTTTTCCGCGCTCTTCACGCTCTGACTATCGATGATCGCCGCGGTGGGGCTCGCCTCTCGTTCCGCTCGTTCGCGACACATGACGTAGAGCGCGTCGTGCATGCGATCCAGAACGCCGCACCAGGCCCAATCGCAAAAATAACGATACACTGTGCTCTTCGGGGGAAAATCCTTGGGAATGTACCGCCATTGGCATCCCGTGCTCAGCACATACATGATGGCGTTGAACACCGCCCGCATGTCCACTTCACGCTTGCGCCCGCCACGCTTGGCCGGAGGAATAAGCGGCGCCACATCGCCCCCACTCCTCGTCCGTCACATCACTCGGATAACGTAACCTGTCGCGATTGTATTTCGCCCGGTTTGCCTTCGTCCACATCGACGGCCTCCTACGAATCAGACCGCCTCCCATCCATCACAACAGATTCATTCGATTCAACATCTTTCAGGACGGACACTAAATAAGGCTTTATTTGACTGTCGAAATAACTCTGGCACTCATCTCCTGGGGGTATATTTCCTGCTATTTTGAGTGATAGCCCAGCAAGCTTTGCTACCTTGATTGCTGTATGAGCTCCTTTGCTTGGGTGGAGGCGACCAAGGAAAGCTAGATATGTTCCGATTTCGCGTGAGAAGGGAAAAGCATGCAATGGTATACCGTTTGGAACCGTGGACCAAACACCCCAATCAATGTGCCGACGCTGCGCGTTACTGACACTTATGTGGTGTATATGGGCACACTTCGGAACGAGAAATTCATCCTCAGCAGGGATATCATTACCCCATCTTTGCAGAATTGGCTTCCTCATCCTCATTAACAACCAAAGATAATCCAGACGTGAAAACGAAATGATAACATCATGCTTCCGCGCAATCAAAGCGCTCTGAAATTGGAAATGCAACTTTGACTTCGCCCTATAGAAGAGTGATTGTTTCCTTGGAAATGAGTAAGTGACAATACGCCAAGGCCCGCTGGAACCTTCGCCCGCCAGCAGTGTGACATCGTGACCACGATGATGTAGGCCCTCTGCAACAAAATAGCAGACCCGCTCAGCGCCGCCGTAACCAATGGGAGGCACCGGCACCGTTGGGTTTGCTATCAACAAAATATTCATCTGAGTTCCTGGGAGAAGGCATCATCTGCTTGCAAGCACGACCTCGACAGCAATCTCCAAATCGCTGGAGAATCGTCTAGGAGTTAATTCGGCTACATATAAACAGGATTGAAAGCACTCTTGAAACTCGCGATCTAATGTAGAATGAAATGCTGATCATAAACGCCAGAAGCATCTCTTAGGTAGAGCGGTCTATAGTTAAACGACTCCATAATTATGTATATCTGTTCATGTCCGCTATTCTTGTCAGTCTCACCAAGCGTACGCGACGCCCCCATCTCAACAAACAATTCATTAATTATATTTCTCTTCAAAGCGTTGATCATCCCATTAAGCACATTTAGTTCAAATCCTTCCACGTCGATCTTCACATAAATATTTTTGTATTCATACATCTCCATAATGTGGTTCAGTATAGCGTCGATCGGCAGTCCGACGACCGGATATAGCTCGCCGTCCATCTTACCATCGGAGATTTGGCTTAGTGTCCGTCCTGAAAGATGTTGAATCGAATGAATCTGTTGTGATGGATGGGAGGCGGTCTGATTCGTAGGAGGCCGTCGATGTGGACGAAGGCAAACCGGGCGAAATACAATCGCGACAGGTTACGTTATCCGAGTGATGTGACGGACGAGGAGTGGGGGCATGTGGCGCCGCTTATTCCTCCGGCCAAGCGTGGCGGGCGCAAGCGTGAAGTGGACATGCGGGCGGTGTTCAACGCCATCATGTATGTGCTGAGCACGGGATGCCAATGGCGGTACATTCCCAAGGATTTTCCCCCGAAGAGCACAGTGTATCGTTATTTTTGCGATTGGGCCTGGTGCGGCGTTCTGGATCGCATGCACGACGCGCTCTACGTCATGTGTCGCGAACGAGCGGAACGAGAGGCGAGCCCCACCGCGGCGATCATCGATAGTCAGAGCGTGAAGAGCGCGGAAAAAGGGGGGCGCGCATTGATCCGCATGGCTATGACGCCGGCAAAAAGATCAAAGGCAAGAAACGCCACGTACTCGTCGATACGCAAGGTTTGTTGATGGGCGCCGTCGTTCACGGCGCCGACATTCAGGACCGAGACGGCGGCGTCTTGCTGCTTTCGACGTTGCATGGGCGGTTTCCCTTTCTTGAAAAGCTGTTGGCTGACAGCGCCTATCAGGGACCGATCTTCGCCGACGCAACGGGCAAAATCCTACCGTGTCTCAAAATCGAGATTATAAAACGATCCGATCAGGCGAAGGGCTTCGTGAAATTGCCCATGCGCTGGATCGTCGAAAGATCAATCGCCTGGCTAAACCGCTGTAGAAGACTGGCCAAGGATTGGGAAAACCTCAATATCACAGCGCTCGTGTTCCTGCGTTTCGCGTCGATTCGGCTCATGCTACGAAAGCTCTGCAATTGTTGACTAACTTCTGGGACGGACTCTTATGAAATCAAGAGCGTTTCTTTTTGACGGCATGCTTGCCGGTACTTATGGCACAACCAACAAGAGTATGCTAGCCATATCAATAACTTACAGATGATGTTAATAATCGAGTGGGAGTGAGGGATACAAACGGCGGCAATAGCATACCTTTGGCGGCAAATTTCGTGGCCGCGCGATCGTCTTCCCATTTCGCATCTCACATCCGCTGAACTGGCGTTCTCCATCTGCAAGTTGGCAATTCGGATCTGCGCCCTCTCTCTGAACTGATGGGGTGGAGAGGGCATCCACCTCATCAGTTCACGCGCATATCCTGGCCGAGGCTTGAGAAGCGCGGGCTTCGCGCCATTTTTCAATCGTCGGCGCGTTTCAATGCCATGCGCCGACCTTGTGGGAGGCTAGATGTTCACAAAAAGTTTCTCAGCACGATTTCTCGCTTGCGCCGCGGCGGCGGCGCTGGGGCTTGCCGCTTGCAATCGCGGGACAAGCCTGCCCGAGAGCGCGGGCTACGGTCCGAATCCGACCTTGCCTGAACCGACTCCATCCCCGGCCTGGGCGCCCTATGTCAAAACGGCGCGAGCGGTCGGCTGGGCGCCTGACGAGGAGCCGACGCCTGCGGCAGGGCTCTCGGTGAAAGCTTTCGCCGAAGGACTCAAACATCCGCGCTGGCTGTACGAACTGCCCAACGGCGATGTTCTTGTCGCCGAGACCGACGCGCCGCCGCGCGCGCCGGGAACCAGCGGCGTGATCCGGTCGTTTTTCATGGGGGTCTATATGCGCAAGGCCGGCTCGCACATGCCGAGCGCCAACCGCATTACCCTGCTGCGCGACGCCGACGGTGACGGCGTGGCGGAGATCAAGACCGTTTTTCTTGAACGTCTGAATTCGCCCTTCGGCATGGCGCTCATCGGCGATCGGCTCTATGTCGCCAACGCCGACGCCCTGGTCAGTTATCAATATACGGACGGACAGACGCGCATTGATTCCGAACCGCTGAAAGTGGCCGACCTGCCGGCGGGACGCAATCACCACTGGACGAAAAGTCTCCTGGCCGATCCGTATGGTTCGCGGCTTTACGTCGGCGTCGGCTCCAACTCCAATGTCGGCGAGAATGGCATGGATGAAGAGAAAGACCGCGCCGCAATTCTGGAGATCGATCCGGCGAATGGCGCAACGCGCGTCTTCGCGTCGGGGCTACGCAATCCGGTGGGCATGGACTGGAATCCGGTGACCGGCGAGTTATGGACATCGGTCAATGAGCGCGACGAACTCGGCGACAATCTCGTGCCGGATTACATGACCTCGGTGCGTGACGGCGCCTTTTATGGCTGGCCTTACAGTTATTTCGGCCAATATCTCGACCCGCGCGTCGAGCCTCAAAATCCCGAACTCGTGAAGAAGGCCGTTAAACCCGATTACGCCCTCGGCTCGCATACGGCGTCGCTCGGTTTCACTTTTGTTGGCGAGGCCGATCTTGGCCCCTTCCAGAATGGAGCATTCATCGGTCAGCACGGGTCATGGAACCGTGATCCGCGCGCCGGTTATCGGGTGATCTTCGTGAAGTTCCGGAATGGCGCGCCCATAGGCGGGCCGGAAGATGTTTTGACCGGTTTCCTGAGTCCGACAGGGGAGGCGCGCGGGCGTCCGGTGGGCGTGATGGTGGATCGTCGCGGCGGACTGCTTGTCGCCGACGATGTCGGGAATACGGTGTGGCGGGTGAGCGCTGCAAAGGACTGAGCCAGGCCGACAATAGAGCCGGCGTCGACATAACGACGCCGAGCTCTCCATGACAGACAGCGGCGCCGGGTTCGCCTCGCGCTTCAATGATATGCAATCCGAGCGCTCGCATCCGGTACCTAGAGACGCGCTCACTTGTCGAGAGCGCAAAGTGCAGGCGGCGCGCGATTGTGGAATTCCACAATTGCAGCCCAAATCCGCTTGGCGACGATTGCAATGTCGTAAGTTCTGCTTTGTTCGGGCGTTCAATCCGATACCGTGACGGTGGCTGACGTTCCGGGATTACGCCGTGACCGTTCTGTCCCGCTTCTTTCCGCTGTCGCGAACTGTATGCGGGAGACTGTGTCGCTCAAGCTCGGTAAATGCTACCATTGACTCCGACTCAGCCTGACGGGGGTCGATGTTCGTGCCTGAATTTCTGTCCGGCCTGCTGGCCTTCTCCGTTTATTTCGCCGGCGCGGTAGGCTTCTGCGCTGTCTTCTGCCTCGTCTATACGCGTGTGACGCGGCACGACGAGTTCGCCCTCATCGTCGAGCAGCAGAACGCTTCGGCGGCGATCGCCTTTGGCGGAAGTCTCGTCGGATTCTCCATTGCGCTGGCGGGAGCGATCCATCACACGGGCTCGGTTCTCGAATTCGTGATGTGGGGCTTCGTCGCGCTCGTCACCCAGATCATCGCCTATTTCCTCGCGCGTCTCGCACACCCGGGCCTGTCGCTGGCGATCGAGGAGAATGCGCTCGGAGCGGCGCTCTGGGTAGCGGCAGTCTCGGTTTCGGCGGGGCTGCTCAGCGCCGCCTGCATGAGCCCGTGAGCGCATGACGGAGAAGGGCAAGGAATTCGGCAAACGCGGCCCGGCGCCGCCGGTCGTGACCCACAGGGCGAAGGCGTCCGCGGGCGGCGGGCCGTCGTCGCAAAAGCGGTCGCTCGCCGTTTCATTGGCGATCATGGGCGCGCTGTCGCTCGGCGTCTATGAAACAATCGACTGGCTCGACAGGAAGCTCAACTGCGAGCCTGACCCAGCGAACCCCGACGAGCTGATCTGCAAGCATCGTAGCGGCTCGACATACCACCGTTCGAGCAGCGGCTGGCATTGGGCTGCGGGCGGCTCATCCTCGCATGGCGCGTCCTTCGGGGGCTTCGGTCATTCCGGCGGTTTTCACTTCGGCGGCTCATGAGACGCGAAGCCTCGCCACCGCGCCCCGATTTCGAAAGGCATTTCGCGGAAATCGGCTTCACTTACGCCAATATGGACGGAGTGCGCTATTGGGACGAAAACGCGCGCTATGCATTCTCGCTGCGCGAGATCGAGGAGGATATCGAAGCGCCGACGGCCGAACTCGACGCGATGTGTCTCGACCTCGTCGGGCGTATCGTCGAAAGCCAGGAGATGATGGAGCGGCTCCGCATTCCCGCACATGCGCGCGACCTTGTTGCGGAGAGCTGGAAAAAACGGGAGCCGTCGCTCTACGGACGTTTCGATTTCGCATATGACGGGAGGGGTCCTGCGAAACTTCTCGAATACAACGCCGACACGCCGACGAGCCTTTATGAATCCGCCGTCGTGCAATGGTATTGGCTGGAGCATCTGGTCGAAAGCGGTGATTTGCCGCGCGGCGCGGATCAGTTCAACTCGCTTCATGACAAGCTCATCGCGCGTTGGGGCGAGATAGCGCAAAAGTCTCTGATTCATCTCGCAGCGATAAGCGACAGCGTCGAGGATTTCGGCACGACCGCCTATCTGGCCGATTGCGCGACGCAGGCGGGAAGCGTCGCCGCTCTGCTCGACATGCAGGACATCGGCCTCAAGGGCGCCAATTTTTACGATCGCGAGGGGCGCCGGATCGAAACCTTGTTCAAGCTCTATCCATGGGAATGGATGTTCGCCGACGAATTCAGCCATGCCCCGACGATGCGCAACACGCGCTTTGTCGAACCGCCGTGGAAAACCGTGCTCTCCAACAAGGGGATGCTGGCGCTGTTGTGGGAGATGGCGCCTGGTCATCCCAATCTGCTCGAATGCAATTTCGCCGATGAGCCTCGCGCGGCGGCGCTCGGCGAGAGCTACGCCCGGAAACCACTCTTCTCGCGCGAGGGCGCCAATGTCTCGCTCGTCAGGGATGGCCGCGCCATCGTCAGCACGCCGGGCTCGTACGGCGCCGAGGGTCACGTGCTGCAGGCGCTCCATTTGCTCGGGAATTTCGACGGCCGCTATCCGGTGCTTGGATCATGGCTCGTCGGCGGCGCGCCGGCGGGCATGGGCATTCGTGAGGATGTATCGCCCTTGACGTCGAATAGCTCACGCTTTGTCCCGCATGTCATTCTGGATTGAAGGCGCCGTCGCGCTCGCCGAACTCCAGTCCGGCGCTAATTTGGCGCAGTATGCATCCTGCATCGAGGATGTAGGATTACACGGCTGGCGGCTGAAATAGCCTGGCCTTTGCTATGGGGCGATGGATCGATGCGATTGACTTCCGACGCATTCCCTGGGGGCGACAAAATCCCCCAGGAATTCACCTGCGAGGGCGACGATCGCTCGCCGCCGCTGAAATGGTCCGGCGCGCCGAAGGAGACGAAAAGCTTCGTCCTGCTCTGTGAAGACCCGGACGCGCCGCGCGGCGTCTTCCGCCACTGGGCCTGTTACGACATCCCCGCCTACCACACGGAGCTGGTGGAAGGCGCCGGACGCCCAGAGGGATTCGAGGATTTCCGGCACGGGATCAACGACTTCGATGAGCTAGGCTACAACGGCCCGTGCCCGCCGCACGGCCATGGGGTCCACCATTATCACTTTCGACTGCTTGCGCTCGATTGCGCCGAACTGCCCATTCGCACGCACCCGACCTGCAAGGAGGTCGAGGTCGAAGCGCGCAAGCATCTGTTGGCGGAAACGGAGCTTGTGGGGATCTTTCACCGGTGACGGCGTCGGATGCCTGCGGGCTACAAACGTTCGTGAATATTCAGCGGCCGGGCCGAAGCTAAAGTCCGACGCCCATCCTGCGCAGCAGCGGCAGCATCAGGACATAGGCGCCCGCGGTCGCGGCGATCGACGCGCCGAGGCTGAGCCAGAAGCCGACCCCGTTCCTGAGCAGAAAGGGCAACAGCGGAAACAGGATCAGCGACGGGATGATGAGCCAGAAGATCTGGCCGGACAGCTCCGCGATCTTCTCGGGCGGCGCGCCTTCGATACGAAGCCAGACAAAGGCCAACAGCGAGGTGAGCGGTAGAGACGCGACGAGAGCGGCAAAGCCCGTCGATCTCTTGGCGATCTCCGAAATGGCGACGATGACGAGCGCCGAGACGATGGCCTTGGTGGCGTAATAGAGCATGGTGGAAGGAATGTAGCTTGCCTCCATCGCCTGAATCAATGTGAGCGCGCGCCCATTTCGGGCGAGCGTCGCAATCTCGCCCCCTTAACGATGCGCGCCTCATGGGTTAATGGATTTCGTCGCCGCCCCGAAATTTCCTTTCACCGGGAGCTTGCCGCGTGCGCCTTTGGGACATTTTCCGGTTTGGACGCGGAAACGACGCCATTGACGAATGCGATCCCGCGATCGAGGCGATCGCCGACGCCATATGCGCTAATCTGCGGGCGCTCGGGCTGTATACGGAAGCAAAAAAATACGGGCGCAGCTTCTGGGAGATCAGGGCGTCGTCGTCCGCGAAGATGATCACCGTCCCCGACGGCAAGGAGGCGTCCGGCGTCGCCTTGCTCCTCGCGGGTAAATTCGATCCCCCCTCGCTGGTGTTTGAACAGATAAATTCGCTGAGGCCCGGGCTGGGGCGTCAGATGGTCGGCGCGGCGATTGCCGCCCTGGAGGAGAACCCCGGCGTTTTTCGACAGATAAGAGTCAATGATCTCTCGCCGCGACAAAAGGACGGCCGGAGATGGTGGGAGCATGTCGCCGCATCTCATTCCGGGTTCGACTGGCGCATCACCCATGACGAGGATACGACCCATAGGCCGGCGCACCGACAGTCGCCACCGGCGGCGACAGGCGAGGAAGTTGCGTCATCGCCGGATTTCATCCGAAAGCGCGAGATTCTCGAAGGGCTCGTCCGGGAATTCGGCTGCGACCCGAGCAAGGTGACGCTGAGTCCGGAGAAAAAGACCTTCGATTATCTCGGTCAGAGTTTCACCTCGGAAGGCGAGGCGCTGCCCGACGGCTCCATAAAGATCTATTATGATCCCGCGATGAGCGACGCCCGCATGGGGTGCTGCCTCGCTCATGAGCTTCAGCATGTGCGTTATTTCGCCGTGCGCGACGCCTATCGCGCCGAGGCGGCGGATGGCCCGCTACACCAGATCTTTGCGCGGTTTACGCCGGAATTGCTGGCGGCTCAGCGAGGCGTGTCCAATTACTCGAACGAACATTGGGACGCGTGGAAAGGCGACGCCCTGCCGGCGCTTTTCTCCATGGAGCTGGAGGAAGGCGGCAGCGAGCCGATCAACGAGACAATCGCCGAGGTCGCCAAAGGGTTGTATAACTGGGGGCCGGACGTGCGGATCAACTCCGTGTGGAAGGAATTGCACAAGGCGATCAACGACGCATACGAAAAAATGGGAAAGTAATCGAACGGTCTTCGGTTTTGACGCGTTTTGCAGCGATCGGCTTTTTTGATCGGCGTCAGACGACGTGAGGCGCCGGGGCGTCGAATGCCGGGCTCTTTTCCGGCGCATGACGATTCAAGGAAATCTCGTAATGATTCAGTTATCCATCAGGCGAAAGATCATGGGCGTTGCTTTGGCGCTTATCGTGCTGATGGCGCTAACGTCTTTCTTGTCGATGATTTACATCATGCGCGTCGGCGCCCATTTCGAAGAGCTGACGCGCAGCTACATTCCGGCCTATGGCAGCCTCGCGCGCGCCAACATTTCATCGCTCGAACGCGCCCTCGCGCTTCGACGGATGATCATCGGCAAGATCCAGCTGGGCCCGGGCGATGACCGAACCGCCGCGAACCTCGAAAAATTCGAAGCGAAGGGCGCCGCCGTCGAACAGAATATCGCGAGCGCACACGCCCTGATTGGAGCGCTTATCGAGAAGGGAAGCACTTTTGGCGACGCGACGAGGCTCACCCGGATCGATGACCGCATAGAACATGCCGTGGATGCGCGTCGCCACCTCAATGACGAAATCCAGCGGTTTCTGAAGCAGCTCGACGCAAAAGACTCTGCAACTCTTTCAGACAATCTCGAGCGCGTCGACGCGCTGCGGGACGAATTGAACGGGAAGCTCGACTCGGTTCGGTCGGATATGCTCGCGCTCCTGAGAGTCCGTCCCAGAAGTTAGTCAACAATTGCAGAGCTTTCGTAGCATGAGCCGAATCGACGCGAAACGCAGGAACACGAGCGCTGTGATATTGAGGTTTTCCCAATCCTTGGCCAGTCTTCTACAGCGGTTTAGCCAGGCGATTGATCTTTCGACGATCCAGCGCATGGGCAATTTCACGAAGCCCTTCGCCTGATCGGATCGTTTTATAATCTCGATTTTGAGACACGGTAGGATTTTGCCCGTTGCGTCGGCGAAGATCGGTCCCTGATAGGCGCTGTCAGCCAACAGCTTTTCAAGAAAGGGAAACCGCCCATGCAACGTCGAAAGCAGCAAGACGCCGCCGTCTCGGTCCTGAATGTCGGCGCCGTGAACGACGGCGCCCATCAACAAACCTTGCGTATCGACGAGTACGTGGCGTTTCTTGCCTTTGATCTTTTTGCCGGCGTCATAGCCATGCGGATCAATGCGCGCCCCCCTTTTTCCGCGCTCTTCACGCTCTGACTATCGATGATCGCCGCGGTGGGGCTCGCCTCTCGTTCCGCTCGTTCGCGACACATGACGTAGAGCGCGTCGTGCATGCGATCCAGAACGCCGCACCAGGCCCAATCGCAAAAATAACGATACACTGTGCTCTTCGGGGGAAAATCCTTGGGAATGTACCGCCATTGGCATCCCGTGCTCAGCACATACATGATGGCGTTGAACACCGCCCGCATGTCCACTTCACGCTTGCGCCCGCCACGCTTGGCCGGAGGAATAAGCGGCGCCACATGCCCCCACTCCTCGTCCGTCACATCACTCGGATAACGTAACCTGTCGCGATTGTATTTCGCCCGGTTTGCCTTCGTCCACATCGACGGCCTCCTACGAATCAGACCGCCTCCCATCCATCACAACAGATTCATTCGATTCAACATCTTTCAGGACGGACACTAAGGCACTTTGCGGCGCGCTATTTTTCGCAGAATGAAGCCCTCGATTAGATTCGGTTTCAAAACGCTTTGCCCGGCTGCGTACTCGGCAGCATCTATCATCCCCTTCACGAAAGCATCGAGCCCCCAAGTAGATATTATCGTCCTAGAGGGTGTTATGTACTTTGGTGATTGATTGTCTTAGTAGAATCGGATGTCTCCGATTCGCAAACCTTATCCGTCTGACGTCAGCGACGAAGAATGGTCGCTGGTTGCGCCTTATCTGACGCTCATGGACGAAGGCGCGCCGCAGCGTCAACATTCGCTGCGCGAGCTGTTCAACGGCCTGCGTTACGTGCTGCGCTACGGCATCGCCTGGCGCGCCATGCCCAACGATCTGCCGCCATGGTTCGCCGTGTATCAGCAATCGCAGCGCTGGCTGTCGGCGGGCGTGTTCGAGGCGCTTGCGCAGGATCTGCGCGCCCAGTTGCGCGTCGCTTCCGGGCGGGCGGCGGAGCCGACGGCGGCGATCATCGACAGCCGCACCTTGCGCTCGACCCCTGAGAGCGGCCCACGAGCGGGCTATGACGGCGCGAAGCGAAAGCGCGGCTCGAAGCTGCACATGGCAGTCGACACATTGGGCCATTTGCTGGCGTTGCATGTCACGCCGGCGAATGTCGATGACCGCGCCGAGGTCGGCAAGCTCATCGCAGCCGTGCAGGATGTGACAGGCGAAAGCGTCGAACTCGTTTATGTCGATCAGGGCTACACCGGCGAAAAGGCGTCCGAGGCCGCAAAGGCGCAGGGCGCCGAGCTTTGCGTCGTCAAACTCGCCGAGGCCAAAAAAGGCTTCGTGTTGCTGCCCAAGCGCTGGGTGGTCGAGCGTTCATTCGCCTGGGCGACGCGATGCAGGCGGCTCGTCAAAGACTACGAGCGCTATGCTCAGACCCTCGCAGGACTCCACGTCGTCGCCTTCGCATGTCTCATGCTCAAGCGCGCAGCAGATTTCATGATCCAAGGTGCATAACACCCTCTAGAGCCTTCTCCTAGCCTCACACGCTCCCCTCGTTCAGTAACTTTCTTCATTCCTTCACATAATGAAGAAACACAACCACGCTGAAAGGTGTAACCGTTAAAGCCCTCACGAACTAAATCCAAGGCACATCCCGCCCCTGTCGAAACAACGACTGGCAAACTCGCTGCCATCGCTTCGTTTACAACTAAACCCCACTGATCACTATCACTGGCGAGAATGAATGCCTCGGCATTCTGATAGATGTGCGATAGCGAATTATAATCCCTATTCCCGAGAAATATAATATCAGACCCCCAAGCGCTCTCAGAAGCCAATCGCTCCAATTTACATCTTTCAGGACCATTGCCAACAATGACCAGCTTGATTTCTTGGCCAAGATTTGAATTCTTAAAACATGAATAGGCCTCAATGACGAGATCAACACGCTTTCGTTGGATAAGTCTACTGCACACAAGAAAATATTTATCGACAACGTCTATGTTGCAGGACAAATCGTTACTTTTCTTGCTAAAATGTTCATTATCGACAACATCGTATCCTTTGAAAATTGCCTTCTCGCAAAAACCTAACGCCACAAGATAGCTTGAATGCTGAGTACCCGCTACCAATGCTGAATTAAAATATTTGACAAGACGCGATTTAACGAACTCTTTCAGAATGCTCCTGCGCTCATCTTCCATTCGAGAATCGCTCATCAGCACGGTCTGTCGACTATTTTCTATACACCACACGAGAGCACAAAGAGCCAAAGGTTCATACCACCCCGGAATAGCCACTACTTGCGGGGAAATGTGGTCCAAGATCTGACGAAGCTCCCACTCTGCTTCTCGCGCTCTTGAGCCTAACGCACTTCGTAACAGTGTAAAGGATCTGAATGACGTAGCTACTGTTGGATCCCATGGATACTCGCTTGTAGACGCTTCCAATTGTATTGCGAATAAATCCATCTCTCCGGAAAGTGCCGCCAACCGGGCCAAGTGATACGGACCAAAATTCTTGAAAATAACGACTGTTCTCATGCTATCTGATTTCGCCGTGAGTGACCTGCCCCTGAGAAACTCGACCAGATGCGATTAGAGTCCGGCCATATCGGGACGGACGAGATGAAGAAGAAGCGGTTCACGGAAGAGCAGATCATCGGGATTTTGCGGGAGCACGAGGCGGGCGCGAAGGCGGCGGATCTGGCTCGCAAATATGCTGTGTCGGAGACGACGCTTTACAACTGGAAGGCCAAATATGGCGGCATGGACGTCTCCGAGGCCAAGCGGTTGAAAGCGCTCGAAGAAGAGAATGCGCGGCTGAAGAAGCTTCTGGCCGATCAGATGCTGGAAGCCGCGGCGCTGAAGGAGCTTTTGTCAAAAAAATGGTAGGGCCCGCCGCCAAGCGCGCAGCCGTTGTGCATCTGCGAGCCGCCATGGCTCTGTCGGAGCGTCGGGCCTGCCAGATTGTCGCCGTCGATCGCGCGACCGTCCGCTACATCTCGAAGCGGCCGACCGACAAGCCGTTACGGGAGCGGCTGCGGGAACTCGCCAACGAGCGCCGGCGCTTCGGCTATCGGCGGCTGTTCGTGCTGCTGCGGCAGGAGGGCGAGACGTCGGGCAAGAACCGCATCTACCGGCTCTATCGCGAGGAAGGGCTGACGGTGAGAAAGCGGCGCGCCCGCCGAAGGGCTGTCGGCGCGCGGGCGCCCATTCCTGTCGAGGCGCGGCCGAATGCGCGTTGGTCTTTGGACTTCGTGCATGACCAGTTCGCCTGCGGACGCCGGTTCCGCATCCTGAACATCGTCGACGACGTGACGCGTGAATGCCTCGCGGCGATCCCCGACACATCCATCTCGGGCCAACGCGTGGCGCGGGAACTGTCGGCGCTGATCGCATGGCGCGGCAGGCCCGGCATGATCGTTTCGGACAACGGCACGGAGTTCACCTCGAACGCCGTGCTGTCGTGGTCGAGCGAGAACAGGATCGAGTGGCGCTATATCGCGCCGGGCAAGCCGATGCAGAACGGCTTCTGCGAGAGCTTCAACGGGCGCATGCGCGACGAACTGCTGAACGAGGCGCTGTTCTTCGGGCTCGACCATGCCCGGGAGAAGATCAGCGCCTGGGCCCAGGACTACAATCACCGCCGCCCGCATTCGGCCCTCGGCTATGCGACGCCCGCCGCCTTCGCGGCCAATCTCACCGCAACAGGCGATCGGCTGCGCAACCCGGACCAACTCCGCCGATCGCCTGTTGCTCCATTCGCGCCCTCGGGCGTATCAACCGGAAGGACTCAACCCGCCGCTGGATGAAAGTTCAGGGGCAGGTCATGAGGATACCATACGTGAAATCAGCAACGTAGGTATCCCAAAAAGAATTATTCGGTAGGTAAATGCCTCCAAGGACTGGAGCACGAGATATACCGACATCGAGGCCATTAATAGGTAAACAGCGTTTGAGAACATCGACTCCCGCCGAGCAGCTATCCAGGCGCTCGCAAAGAAGTAACCAATAGAGAATGCAAAAACTGGCGCAGCAAGGCCAAACTCCAAGCAAACCTCAGCTACAAAGCCGGGAGCTGCGCCCACTGCAGGCATCCACCCGGTCATCCTACCAACCAACCCGATCGGCACCCCATTATTCACGTGAAAATCAACACCTATCAGGTTTAGGTACGACGCAACTTCCTCATACTTGGTTGGCCACCATGCCGAAGGGATCACACGAGCCAAAATATGCCCAAACAATCTTCGGCCCATGAAAGGATCGCCTCCACCGAGTAAGTACCTCATTATACTATTTCCATAAACGTATTCAGAACCATAAAGGTCCTTGATTGCTTCAAATGCACCCCTCGAAAACTCTGCCTTTGATCCAACGTAAATTGCATCACGATTGGACACGAGAAACAATGCGACATATCCAACCAATATTACGGAAACGGCAGCCAATACAATCGGGATTTTCTTCCTCAGAATTCCGACATATCCGCCGATGAGCAACATGAAAACTAAAATTAAAGGGCCCCGCCTAGCACCAAGGATCGCTTGGAGCAACATTGGTGAGATAATGACACCGAGCAGGGCCCAATGCCGCCAGAACATACCCTCCTTTTTTCTCGCAATAAACAAAAGCGGTACAGCAACAACTGACATGTTACGCGCTTCACTGATGTATCCATCAGCAATATACACAGCTCCGTAAGTGTCCGTCCTGAAAGATGTTGAATCGAATGAATCTGTTGTGATGGATGGGAGGCGGTCTGATTCGTAGGAGGCCGTCGATGTGGACGAAGGCAAACCGGGCGAAATACAATCGCGACAGGTTACGTTATCCGAGTGATGTGACGGACGAGGAGTGGGGGCATGTGGCGCCGCTTATTCCTCCGGCCAAGCGTGGCGGGCGCAAGCGTGAAGTGGACATGCGGGCGGTGTTCAACGCCATCATGTATGTGCTGAGCACGGGATGCCAATGGCGGTACATTCCCAAGGATTTTCCCCCGAAGAGCACAGTGTATCGTTATTTTTGCGATTGGGCCTGGTGCGGCGTTCTGGATCGCATGCACGACGCGCTCTACGTCATGTGTCGCGAACGAGCGGAACGAGAGGCGAGCCCCACCGCGGCGATCATCGATAGTCAGAGCGTGAAGAGCGCGGAAAAAGGGGGCGCGCATTGATCCGCATGGCTATGACGCCGGCAAAAAGATCAAAGGCAAGAAACGCCACGTACTCGTCGATACGCAAGGTTTGTTGATGGGCGCCGTCGTTCACGGCGCCGACATTCAGGACCGAGACGGCGGCGTCTTGCTGCTTTCGACGTTGCATGGGCGGTTTCCCTTTCTTGAAAAGCTGTTGGCTGACAGCGCCTATCAGGGACCGATCTTCGCCGACGCAACGGGCAAAATCCTACCGTGTCTCAAAATCGAGATTATAAAACGATCCGATCAGGCGAAGGGCTTCGTGAAATTGCCCATGCGCTGGATCGTCGAAAGATCAATCGCCTGGCTAAACCGCTGTAGAAGACTGGCCAAGGATTGGGAAAACCTCAATATCACAGCGCTCGTGTTCCTGCGTTTCGCGTCGATTCGGCTCATGCTACGAAAGCTCTGCAATTGTTGACTAACTTCTGGGACGGACTCTAAGCACGCCCGTAAACCTCAGATATGCCGCCAAACGAAAATAAATAGAAAAATGAAAGACCAGCACCCGTAAGGCCAACTAAACCGGCCAACACTGTAAGATGCGAAGCATTATAACCTAGCGAAGATGACATCTCCCGCCGTCGGGAGCCCACATAGATACCAGAAATTAAGCTCACAAATATCAATAATACAATGAACTCATATGTTATTACGTTATCTTCTGAGCCGTTGAATAAAACAAATTTATCGCTATCATTAGCTATCAAAACAAGTGGTTGGAGAACATAAACAAATGAGAATAAAGCGGAAAAAATAATCGCGGGATGTAAAGTGTCATAACTGTATCTAAAGGCGATTGACGCAGTTATGAAGCACACGAATCCGAAAAATATTATTGACTCGATCATCAGTTAATTATTACTTCTCTCAGCTTTTCCGCCACCCGCTCCCAAGATGCCATATGGCTCGTTTGCCACGACGCCAGCCTTAAGGACACGAGTAATTCACGGTCGTTCGCGAGGGTCCGGATCCAAGTTGCAATTTCCTCATCTGAGGCCTGCGGCTTTATCAGAATAGCGCCCCCCTGAGGCGCATGTTCGGGCGCGCCCCCAACGTCTGGAGCCAGCGTCGCCAATCCCAGTCTATTGTATTCCCTAAGGACGATTCCTCCTGCTTCTGCATTTGAGAGAAGACAGCCCACATCGTGAGCGCAAACGATGCGTATGAAACTATCGCCTGATTTATCCACGAATCCAAGCCAATCGACATTCAGACCAGTCCACAACGCTGGTTCAATTTCATCTTGATGCACTCCAACAACCGTCAATGAAACATCAGCGTCCTCTTTCACAATTTTCATAGCCCGTAGTAACCTAAGAGTCCGTCCCAGAAGTTAGTCAACAATTGCAGAGCTTTCGTAGCATGAGCCGAATCGACGCGAAACGCAGGAACACGAGCGCTGTGATATTGAGGTTTTCCCAATCCTTGGCCAGTCTTCTACAGCGGTTTAGCCAGGCGATTGATCTTTCGACGATCCAGCGCATGGGCAATTTCACGAAGCCCTTCGCCTGATCGGATCGTTTTATAATCTCGATTTTGAGACACGGTAGGATTTTGCCCGTTGCGTCGGCGAAGATCGGTCCCTGATAGGCGCTGTCAGCCAACAGCTTTTCAAGAAAGGGAAACCGCCCATGCAACGTCGAAAGCAGCAAGACGCCGCCGTCTCGGTCCTGAATGTCGGCGCCGTGAACGACGGCGCCCATCAACAAACCTTGCGTATCGACGAGTACGTGGCGTTTCTTGCCTTTGATCTTTTTGCCGGCGTCATAGCCATGCGGATCAATGCGCGCCCCCCTTTTTCCGTCGCTCTTCACGCTCTGACTATCGATGATCGCCGCGGTGGGGCGTCGCCTCTCGTTCCGCTCGTTCGCGACACATGACGTAGAGCGCGTCGTGCATGCGATCCAGAACGCCGCACCAGGCCCAATCGCAAAAATAACGATACACTGTGCTCTTCGGGGGAAAATCCTTGGGAATGTACCGCCATTGGCATCCCGTGCTCAGCACATACATGATGGCGTTGAACACCGCCCGCATGTCCACTTCACGCTTGCGCCCGCCACGCTTGGCCGGAGGAATAAGCGGCGCCACATGCCCCCACTCCTCGTCCGTCACATCACTCGGATAACGTAACCTGTCGCGATTGTATTTCGCCCGGTTTGCCTTCGTCCACATCGACGGCCTCCTACGAATCAGACCGCCTCCCATCCATCACAACAGATTCATTCGATTCAACATCTTTCAGGACGGACACTAACCGCCGACGCGGAAATCACGGTTCAGACCCAGCATGAGGCCATGATCGTCGCCGCGGCTCTCACCTTCTTTGCCGCCTTGCTCGGCGTATTGTTCTCCGTGCTGGTCAGTGACGGTCTGACGCGTCCGGTCCGCCAGTTGCTCGAGGGGACGCGCGCCGTCGAGATGGGCGATCTCGACAGGGTAATCCATATAACGACGCGCGACGAGATCGGTCATCTGACCGCAGCCTTCAATCGTATGGTCGAGCAGTTGCGTCTGAAGGAGCACATTCGCGCGACTTTCGGAAAATATGTCGATCCGCGCATCGTCGAAGGTCTGATCGACCAGCGGGCGCTGGCCTCCGACGGACAGCGCCGCGTCATGACGGTCTTGTTCTGCGACGTCACCGGCTTCACCAGCGCCAGCGAGAGGATGACGCCGCAGGGCCTGGTGAAAATCATGAACCGGTATTTTTCCGTGATGTCGGAGCCGGTCCGGCGCCATGGCGGCGTTATCGACAAATATATCGGCGACGCCATCATGGCCTATTGGGGGCCGCCCTTCAACGACGCGGAAGATCATGCGCGGCTCGCGAGCCTCGCCGCCATCGACATGCTGGAATGCGTCGGGCAATTGCGCGCCGAGTTTCCCGAGCTGTTGGGCGTGCGCAATGTACCGATCGCCTTCGACATACGCATTGGCGTCGCGACCGGCGAAGTGGTTGTCGGCAGCGTCGGGTCGGATCACATGATGAGCTACACCGTGCTCGGCGACGCGGTGAATCTGGCGTCGCGGCTCGAGAGCGCCAACAAGATGTATGGCTCCCGCATCCTTCTGTCCGAACGCGCCGCAGCCGGGGCCAAAGACGTTATCGAGATCCGCGAAATCGATCGCGTGGCGATGCTGGGTCAAACGCAGCCGGAAACGGTGTTCGAGGCCATGGGGCCGAAAGGCGGGCTAGGTCCCCGCCTGATGGAGCTTCGGCTGCGATACGCCGAGGGCCTCGCCGCCTATCGTGCGCAGCGTTGGGACGAGGGCCGCCGGGCGCTCGCCCGGGCGCTGGAGGCGGCGCCCGGCGACGGGCCGTCGATGACGCTGATGCGGCGCGTCGAAGATTTGGCGACGGCGCCTCCCGCCGCTGACTGGGATGGCTCATGGCGCCTTGGTCAAAAATAGCCTTGTCCGGACAAGCTACTGAAATTACTGTATAATATGACGGAAGCGACAGAAGGTCGGGCATTCGCGAGGCAGGAGGCGCGCGTCCGCTCCAGCCTCGGCCGCTCCTGCGCGGCGGAACAGGAGCGCTCCCGCCGCCCGGCGCGTGCTACTCGCCTTTCCCGCCGCCCTGTGCTAACGCCTTGCCCGGGCGCCAAGCTCCAATAGCCGTTACAAAAGGGTCGCGAGCAGATGTCGGATATTTTCCACGAGGTCGACGAGGACGTCCGTCGGGACAAGGCCGCCGATTTCTGGCGGCGTTATCAGACGCCGATTTTCGTTGTCGCTTTCCTGATTGTGGCCGCGACCGGCGCATGGAGTTACTACCAGGACAAGCGCCAGAAGACCGCCGAGGCCGCCAACGCCCGCTTCGAGGCCGCCGTGGCTTTGGCCAATGAGGGCAAGAACGCCGAGGCCGCCGCCGCCTTCGACGCGATCGCCAAGGACGGCCCGAAAGGCTACGCCGCGCTCGCCCGCATCCGCGCCGCCGAGGCTCGCCCGGACAAGACGCAGGCGCTGGCCGAGCTCAACGCCATCGGCGAGGATCCCACGGTCGACAAGCTCATGCAGGAAGTCGCGCTGCTGCGCGCCGCGCTGCTGGTTATGGAAGGCGGCGACCGCGAGAAGCTGGAGCGCGCGCTGGGTCCGCTGATGACGTCGAACGGGGCTTTCCGCTTCTCCGCTCAGGAATGGAACGGGCTCGACGCCCTTGCCAACGACGATTTCGACGAGGCGGAGCGCGTGTTCGAGCAGGTGCTCGCTGACCGTGACGCGCCTCAATCCATGCGTCAGCGCGCCTCCGCTTACAAGGGCCTGCTGCACGCCAAGCGCGGCCCCAAGAAGGCGGCCGCCTCCGGCGCCGGCGGGGCCGATGGTGGAGTCATCCCCGTGACGCCGGTAATCGAGTCGGAAAAGGGCGACGCCCCCGCCGGCTCGGCGCCAATCGAGGCCAAGTAACAGGCCACGCCTCATTCATTTCTTGCGAGCCTGAAGGCCTGCGGTCCAAGACGCCTCTGGACCACAGGCCTTCAGGCTCGCATATTTTGAAACGAAGAAAACGCAAATGTCCTTCTCGCTCGCCATCATCGGCCGGCCGAACGTCGGCAAATCGACGCTGTTCAACCGGCTGACCGGAAAGAAACTGGCGCTGGTCGACGACCGGCCGGGCGTAACGCGCGACCGCCGCGAGGGCGAGGCGCGGCTTGCCGATCTGCGTTTCACCATCATCGACACGGCCGGGCTGGAGGAGGGCGCGAGCGCTACGCTCGAAGGCCGCATGCGCGCCCAGACCGAGAACGCGATCCTCTCCGCCGACGCGATCCTCTTCGTCATCGACGCGCGCGTCGGCGTGACGCCGGAGGACAAATATTTCGCCGATCTCGTGCGCCGCGCCGGCAAGCCGGTGATCCTCATCGCCAACAAGGCGGAAGGGAAGGCGGGCGAGGCTGGCGCGCTCGAAGGCTTCGCGCTCGGCCTCGGCGATCCGGTCCCGCTTTCCGCCGAGCACGGCGAGGGCATGAGCAATCTCTACGACGCGCTGCGCGAGGCTCTGCCCGAAGAGACCGCCGAGCCAGAGGAAGAAGAAGCCGACAAAGAAGAAAACCTCTACGACGACGAGGAGGACGGCAGCGACCTCGACGTCACCAAGCCGCTGCGCATCGCGGTGGTCGGACGGCCGAACGCGGGCAAATCCACGCTGATCAATCGAATTCTCGGAGAGGATCGGCTTCTCACCGGCCCCGAGGCCGGCATCACGCGCGATTCCATTGGCGTTGATTTCGTCTGGCGCGACCGCAAGATGAAGCTCTTCGACACGGCCGGCCTGCGCAAGCGCGCCAAGGTCGTCGACAAGCTGGAGAAGCTGTCCGCAGCCGACGCGCTACGCGCCGTGCGTTTCTCGGAAGTCGTGGTCCTGCTGATCGATTCCACGATCCCGTTCGAGAAGCAGGATCTCACCATCGCCGATCTCGCCGCGCGCGAGGGCCGCGCCTTCGTCATCGCCCTTGGCAAATGGGACCTGATCGAGGATCGGGGGGCGAAGCTTTCCCTGCTGCGAGAGGAGGCCGAGCGCCTGTTGCCGCAGGTTCGCGGCTGTCCGGTCGTGCCCGTGTCGGGCGCCACGGGGCAGGGGCTCGACAGACTCATGGAGGCGATCGTCGCGACGCATGCCGTGTGGAACAGGCGCATCGCCACGGCGAAACTGAACCGATGGCTCCTCTCCGCGGTGGAGGAATCTCCTCCGCCGGCGGTCTCTGGACGCCGCATCAAGATACGCTACATGACTCAAGCTAAGTCGCGTCCGCCTCATTTCGTGATCTTCGGCAATCAACTGGAGGAACTGCCCACGAGTTACGAGCGGTTCCTCATCAACGGCCTGCGCAAGACCTTTGACTTGCCGGGCGTGCCAATCCGCATTTCGAGAAAGGCGGGCGACAACCCATATGCGGGAAAGAAAAAGAGTTAGGGATTTTGCGTCGACGCCGCATCGTCGGGCGCCAATAATCGGTCGAGGAAAGAAGAGTCATGATCAATCGCTCATTTTCGCATAGTCTTAAAGCGCTCGCTCTTTGCATCGGCCTCACGGCCGGCGCCGCATCCGCCGACGACCTCTTCGACATTCTGCCGTCGACGAATGACAGCGCGATCCTGCCGATGGAGACGATTCTCGCCCGGGCGCATGAAGCGGCGCCGGGAACTGTGACCGAGATCGAACTGGAGCGGAAGCGGGGCCGCTGGGTCTATGAGGTCGAGGTTCTGTCCCCGAATGGACGGAAGACCGAGCTGCTGATCGACGCCCGCACCGGGCAAATTCTCTCACAGAAAATCGAGCGCAGATAGTTGTGGCGGGCGCGGCGCGCGTTGCGCCGCGCCGGCTACTATCAACGGACGCCTGCCAGTTCGTCGCTCAACGCAGCGCGCACGGCGTCGGCGAAGGCGTGACGATGCGCTGCGTCGGCCGCGAATTTGATCCGAAGGGCCTTCGGCATTTCGATTTGCACGCCTTCGCGGCGACGGCCCCGGTTGCAGATGTTGGCCGGGTCGCGGCCCGCGAGGCGGTGGCCCTCGCCGACCGTCTTGGCGCGGAAGCCGCTTTGCAGCAGCGCATCGCAGATCGCGTCCCGCAATGTTTCATGCAGTCCGCCAACCCAGACCGACGCCTCGTCCTCACCATTCTTGCGGCCATGCACGCCGATGGCGACGTCTGACGCCTCGATCAGTCTCAAGGCTCGCGGCTCGTCGAAACGCGTGGACGTAATATGGAGGCCGTCGCCCCTGGCCCGCATCGTCAGGCTTTCGAAGCAATAGAGCGAGAAACGATCCGCGGCGATCGCCGCCGCTACTTCCGACGTTCCCGGCTCGATCAATCCGCCATGCGGCGCGACGACCACGACCGGCGACGATCGCGCGGCGACATGGATGCGGTAATGCACGCCCTCTATTTCGCGCGCCGCAAGCGACTGAAAACTCTCGTAGCGGTCAGCCAAGCGCACTGTCTCCCGGTCGTTCGCTCATTGACAAATTAAGCGGCGACGCTTGCATCTTCAAAGGTAAACGGCGAACAGCCAATCCCGTAACAGGCGGCGTTCAATATTCCCCGTCAAGCGCAGTGACGACGTTTTCAGCAGGAGTATCCCCATGACGTTGAAGCCCTCTCCCGAGAAGCTGCTCGCTCTCGGCATGTCCTTCTGGAACGCCAAGACGCTGCTCTCGGCGGTGGAGCTCGGCGTCTTCGACGCGCTTGCCGACGGCCCCGCCGATCTCTCGACGCTGACAAAAAAGCTCGGCCTCCACGAGCGTTCGGCGCGCGATTTCCTCGACGCGCTCGTGGCGATGAAGATGCTGGACCGAGAGAGCGGGCAATATCGCAACACGCCGGAAACGGATTTCTTCCTCGTGCGCGGGAGGCCGAGCTATGTCGGCGGCCTGCTCGAGATGGCCAATGCGCGCCTTTATTCAAGCTGGGGCAATCTGACGGAGGCGTTGAAAACCGGCCAGCGACAGAGCGAGAACAAGGAGGAGGGCGATCTCTTCGGGGCGCTTTACGCGGACCCCGACCGTCTGCGCGGCTTCCTTGCGGCGATGAGCGGCGTCAGCGCCGGGGCGGCCCGCGCGATTGCCGAGAAATTCCCGTGGTCGGACTACAAGACTTTCATCGACGTCGGCGCCGCGCAGGGCATGGTTCCCGTCACCGTCGCGCGCGCCCATGCGCATCTCTCGGGCGGCGGTTTCGATCTGCCTGCGGTCGGTCCGATCTTCAATGACTTCGTCGCGGCGAATGGCCTTGCCGACCGGCTGCGATTCCATCCGGGCGATTTCTTCAACGACGCGCTCCCCGCCGCCGATGTCATCATCATGGGCCACATCCTGCACGACTGGGATCTGGCGCAGAAGCGCATGCTGCTGAAAAAGGCCCATGACGCGCTGCCCGACGGCGGCGCGCTGATCGTTTATGAAGCGATCATCGACGACGACCGCCGCCAAAACGCCTTCGGCCTTCTGATGAGCCTCAATATGTTGATCGAAACCGCCGGCGGCTTCGATTTCACGGGAGCGGATTGCGAAAGCTGGATGAAGGAGGCGGGCTTCGCGAAAACCCGTGTCGAGCATCTCGTCGGTCCCGACTCGATGGTCATCGGCTTCAAGTAGCGGCGAGCGCCGCCCGGCGGCGCAGGGCATAGGCGATGATGGCGGCGTGAATGGAGATGGCGACGCCGAGGCCCGTCGCCTGCCACGCCAAGCCGCCGGCGCCGAGGGCGTCGAATCGCATTATGCTGTAGGCACCGAGGGGAATAAACAGGACCAGCGCCGTCGCGAGGCCGGGATTGTAACCGCGGAAGGCGATGGCGTGGACGGCGTGCACGACGGCGTTGACCACCGCCAGATAGACCGCGATCAGCCCAAAGCCGGGATTGACATTGGCCGACAAATAGCAGGCCGCGACGATCACGCCCCACACGCCGAAAATATTGATGATGAAAACGGCCGCAGGCTTAAGGACCTCGCGGCCGCCGCCGATCGTCCGGTTGAAGAACAGCCGGAAGCGGTCCGCGTCATGTTCTTCATACTGATGCACAATATAGATCGGCAGGAAGAGAAAGGTCAGCCGGAGCGGCTCCGACCAGTGCTCGGCGAGAAGCGGATAAAGCGCAAGTAGCGCGAGTCCGGCGAGAAAGCCGCCGTAGACCCAGTTGTGGACAAGCCGGTCGAACATGCTCTTCCCCCGAAATTGCCAAGACATAGCCTGCTCGCCGGGGGCGTCAAACCCGCCGGTCCCGCGTGCGGCGTCCCCTGCGGCGAAATCTACCGGCGGATTGTCGGATTTTGGTTGGACGCCGCCTAGTTTTGAATTATTCTAATTCTCGCCTCGCCGGTAAGCGCAGAGAGCGATTCCGGCGACGTGACTTTTCTGGAGGCAACAATGGCTACGCTCAAGGGCAGCAAGACCGAAGCGAATCTCAAGGCGGCTTTCGCCGGCGAATCGCAGGCCAATCGCCGCTATCTTTATTTCGCTCAGAAGGCCGACGTTGAGGGCTACAACGACGTCGCCGCCGTGTTCCGCTCCACCGCGGAAGGCGAGACCGGCCACGCCCACGGCCATCTCGAGTTCCTCGAGGGCGTTGGCGACCCCGCCACGGGCCTGCCGATCGGCAAGACCGCCGACAACCTCAAGGCCGCCGTCGCCGGTGAGACCCACGAATACACCGACATGTATCCCGGCATGGCGCGTTCTGCCCGCGAAGAGGGCTTTGACGAGATCGCCGACTGGTTCGAGACGCTGGCCAAGGCCGAGCGTTCGCACGCCGGCCGCTTCCAGCGCGCGCTCGACGAGCTGAAGTAACCGACCTTCGTCATTGCGAGGGAGGCGGGGTGATCGGGACTTATGACGGAGCCCTTCGACCGCCACCGCTTCGCCTCGCAATGACGGCTGACGCCCGCCAGGCAGGAACATCATGAGAGAAGGCAGTCTCGAGGCCCCGACCCGGCATCCGCTGGATTGGGAAAACCCTGATTTTTACGACGAGGCGAAGCTCGACGCCGAAATGCGGCGCGTTCTCGACATCTGTCACGGGTGCCGCCGCTGCTTCAATCTCTGCGATTCGTTTCCGCGTCTTTTCGATCTCGTCGACGAGTCAAAAAGCGGCGAACTCGATACGGTGGCGAGCGCGGACTTCAAACAGGTCGTGGACGCCTGCACGCTGTGCGACATGTGCTTCATGACGAAGTGCCCCTACGTCCCGCCGCATGAATTCAATCTCGACTTCCCGCATCTGATGCTGCGCTATCGCGCCGTCGAGGCGAAAAAGCACGGGATCGGCGCCGCCGATCGCGCGCTGGCCGAGACCGACCGTAACGGCAAATGGGCGACGCTGATCGCCGGCGCCGCCAACTGGGCGACGCGTCGTGAGAACACGACCATGCGCGGGCTGGAGGAGAAAATCGCCGGCCTGGACCGCAACGCCGAACTGCCGAAATACGCCAGCCATACGCTGGAGGCCAAAGCCGCCGCCAATCCGCCCGCGCGCAACGAGAGCGGGCCGGCGAAGGCCCGCAAGGTCGTGCTCTACGCCACCTGTTACGGCGACTACAACGACACCTCGATCGGCATGGCGGCGTTGCACGTCCTCGCGAAGAACGGCGTCGAGACCAAGGTCGTCCACCCGCATTGTTGCGGCATGCCGAAGCTCGAACAGGGTCTGATCGGCGAGGTCGCCGACGCCGCGCGCAAGGTCGCCGCCGCTTTCGCGCCCTACATCGACGAGGGTTACGACATTGTCGCGCCGGTGCCGTCCTGCGCGCTGATGCTGAAATTCGAGTGGCCGCTCATCCTGCCCAATGACGAGAGCGTGAAGAAGCTCTCCAAGGCGACTTTCGACCTTTCGGAATATATCGTCGACATCGCCAGGAAAGAGGGCCTTGCCGAAGGCATGACTCCCGTCGAGGGCGGCGTCGCCTTCCACGTGTCCTGCCATTCCCGCGCGCAGAACATCGGCCAGAAAGGCGCGGAGCTGCTCAATCTCATTCCGCAGGCGGATGTCGCGGTGGTCGAGCGTTGCTCGGGTCACGGCGGCGCCTGGGGATACAAGAAGGGCAATTTCGAAGTCGCCATGAAAGTCGGCAAGCCCGCCGCGCGCCAGCTGAACACCGCCGGAAAGAAACATGTCGTCTCGGAATGTCCGCTCGCCGGCATACATATCGAGCAGGGGATCGGCGCGCTCGGCGGCGACGCGCCGAAGCCGGAGCGTATCTCGCACCCGATCGTGCTGATGGCGCGGGCCTATGGGGTCGGGAGCGAGTAACCCGGCGGGATTGGCTTTCCTCGTCCTGAGTAGGCCGCGCGGCCGTCTCGAAGGACGAGGAAAAACGGATCGCAGATGTGGCCTCGCCCCCGTGCTTCGAGACGCGGCGATAGATCGCCACGCCTCAGCATTAGGGCTCAGGTTCAGGAGCACCAACAAGATGACGAATCGTCACGAACTCACACCATCCGACATCCTGCCTTGGGCGGAATACGCGAAAGACCGCGCGGAGCATCGCCGCCGCATAACCGCAATCAAGCGGAATCGTCGCGTCGAGGTCGGGACCTTCGTGACCTTCTATTTCGAGAGTTTCGACACGATGTGGCTGCAGGTGCAGGAGATGCTGCACATAGAGAAGGGCGGGCCCGCGCAGATCGCCGACGAACTCGCGGCCTATAATCCGCTCATCCCCAAGGGGCGCGAGCTCGTGGCGACCTTCATGATCGAGATCGACGACCCGCTGCGCCGCGCCCGCGTGCTTTCCGGCCTCGGCGGCGTCGAGGAAACCGCCTTCATCGAGGTCGGCGGCGAGCGCGTCGCCGCGAGGGCTGAAGAAGATCAGGACCGCACCACCGCCGAGGGCAAGGCCAGCTCCGTGCAATTCGTGCATTTCCCCTTCACGGACGCGCAGGTCGCGGCCTTCCGCGAGCCAAATACAAGGGTGATCCTCGGCCTGACGCACCCGAATTACAGCCATATGGCCGTGCTGTCCGAGGCGACCCGGGCGGCGCTGGCGGAGGATTTTGCGTAAA
The DNA here is from genome assembly GCF_000188155.2 of Methylocystis sp. ATCC 49242. Taxonomy (NCBI): domain Bacteria; kingdom Pseudomonadati; phylum Pseudomonadota; class Alphaproteobacteria; order Hyphomicrobiales; family Methylocystaceae; genus Methylocystis; species Methylocystis sp. ATCC 49242. Next base: position 1,242,165 of record NZ_KE124774.1, on the reverse strand, counting down.
TCGTTGCAGGCGGGGGCGCTAGCCGTTAAGCCGGGCGCCTGACCATTTCGCCTGAACCGAGCACAATGACCAACCCCATCACCCGCGACCCCGTTTCGCGGCGCCGCACTTTTGCGATCATCTCGCACCCCGACGCCGGCAAGACCACGCTCACCGAGAAGCTGCTGCTCTTCGGCGGCGCTATCCAGCTCGCCGGCGCGGTGAAGGCGAAGCGCAACGCCCAGCAGACGCGCTCGGACTGGATGAACATCGAGCGCGAGCGCGGCATTTCGGTCGTCACCTCGGTGATGACGTTCGAATACGCCGACTGCGTCTTCAACCTGCTCGACACGCCGGGCCACGAAGACTTCTCGGAAGACACCTATCGCACGCTCTCCGCCGTCGACGCGGCGGTGATGGTGATCGACGCCGCGAAGGGCATCGAGGCGCGCACGCGAAAGCTCTTCGAGGTCTGCCGCCTGCGCGACATCCCGATCGTCACCTTCATCAACAAGCTCGATCGCGAAGGCCGCGATCCGTTCGAGCTTCTCGACGAAATCGAGAAGACGCTGGCGCTCGACGCGACGCCGATCACATGGCCCATCGGCGGCGGCAAGAGTTTCGCAGGCACCTACCGCTTCGCGACGAAGACGATCCGGAAGATCGACAAGGACGACGAACTCACGCAGACGAGCGGCCTCGACGACCCGATCTTCGCCTCGCTGCTGCCCCCCGGCGCCGCCGACGCCTGGCGCGAGGAGGCGATGCTGGCGGCGGAGGGCTCGAAGCCCTTCGATCTCGCCGCCTTCCGCGAGGGGCATCTCACGCCCGTCTTCTTCGGCAGCGCGCTGCGCAATTTCGGCGTGCGCGACCTCATCGACGCCATGGCCGAATATGCGCCGAGCCCGCGCGCGCAGGAGGCGGATAAGCGCGTGGTGGAAGCGAAAGAGCCAAAGATGACCGGCTTCGTCTTCAAGATTCAGGCGAACATGGACCCCAACCACCGCGACCGCATCGCCTTCATGCGCGTGTGCTCGGGCAGGCTCACGCGCGGCATGAAGGCGAAGCTGATCCGCACGGGCAAGAACATCCCGATCAACGCGCCGCAGTTTTTCTTCGCGCGCGACCGCTCCATCGCGGACGAAGCCTTTGCTGGCGACGTCGTCGGCCTGCCGAACCACGGCCAATTGCGCATCGGCGACACGCTCACCGAGGGCGAGGACATTGTCTTCCGCGGCGTGCCGAGCTTCGCGCCGGAAATCCTGCGCCGCATTCTCATTTCGGACGCGATGAAGGCCAAGAAATTGCGCGAAGCCCTGCAGCAATTGGCGGAGGAGGGCGTCGTGCAGGTCTTCACCCCGCATGACGGCTCGGGCTCCATCGTCGGCGTCGTCGGCGCGCTGCAGCTCGACGTTTTGGCGACGCGGCTCGAAGCCGAATATGGGCTGCAGACGCGCTACGAGCAGTCCCGCTTCACGATCTGCCGCTGGATCACCTCGGACGACCCCGCGAAGCTGAAGAGCTTTGTCGACTCGAACGGCTCCAGCATCGCCGACGATCTCGACGGCGCGCCGGTGTTCATGAGCTCGTCGGCGTTCCAGCTCAACTATGACGCCGAGCGCAATCCGGCGATAAAATTCTCGGATGTAAAGGACTATCAGAAGAAGGCGGCATGATCGTCGGAGCGCGGCACATGCAGGCGGACGCGGCGAGCGCGCCGCCGATGGCGAAAAACGGCGCCTCGGTCGCGGCCTCGAGCGGAGGATGACATGCTGCAGGTCGGAATGCTCATCTATCCGATGATGTTCGACGTCGACCTCGTCGGGCCTCTGACCTTCATGCAACGCCTCGGGGACGCTAATGTCTTTCTCGTCTGGAAAGACCGGGCGCCCGTCGTCAGCGACCTTGGCGTCTCCTATTTCGCGCGGCACGATTTCGAGAGCTGCCCGAGAGACCTCGACATACTCTTCGTCCCCGGCGGCCTCAAGGGCACGATCCCGGCGATGCAGGACCGCGCCGTGCTCGATTTTCTCGCCGACCGCGGTTCCCGGGCGAAATATGTCACGAGCGTCTGCACGGGCTCGCTGGTGCTCGGCGCGGCCGGGCTACTCAAAGGCTACAAGGCGACAAGCTACTGGATGGTGCGCGACCTGCTGCCGCTTTTCGGCGCGGAACTGGTGAAGGAACGCGTCGTCATCGACCGCAATCGCATCACGGGCGGCGGCGCGACCGCGGGGCTGGATTTCGGCCTGACGCTCGTGGCGACCCTGCGCGGCGAGGACCATGCGAAGATGTTGCAGCTTGCGGTGGAATATGATCCGCAGCCGCCGTTCGACGCGGGCGCGCCGGAGCGGGCGCCGGCGGGAGTGGCGGAGCGGATCAGGGAAATGCGGGCGGGGGAGTTGGAGGCAGTGATGGAAGCCGCGTCCAACGCGCCACAAGCCCCGGGAGGTTCAACGACTTCCGAATACTAGCCCCGACAAATCATCCCTTCGGCGATGTCCCATAATTCCTACCCTGCGTAACATTTCATAATAGCCCGAGAGCGCGATCGTCGGCGTCCATCGCTTTCTTTTCGCCATCGTGCATCGTCTCGATATAGCCGATATCTCAAAAGTTCTTATCTTTAGGCTGTCTCTCTGCCCATTACGGCGCTTCCAATCAGCTTTCGTTGCAAAAATTCTGTTCAATCCAGAACAGGCGTTGAGATCGTAATCGCCCGCTTCAATCCGCCACTCTTCCCGTCCCGCCCGCGCCGTGATAAGGCGAACGCCTCAACTACGCGCGTCAGGAAGGCCGGATTCGCCGACAGGGACCGGGGGAGCCGTCTTTTTCGCTTATTTTTCGCGCCCTTAGGCTAGAGGAAACCCATGAGCCAGTCCGGATTTTTCACCACCTCCCTTGCGCAGTCCGACCCGGAGCTCGCCAAGGCGATCGACCTCGAACTCGGCCGTCAGCGCCATGAGATCGAACTGATCGCGTCGGAGAACATCGTCTCCAAGGCGGTGATGGAAGCTCAGGGCTCGGTCCTGACCAACAAATACGCCGAGGGCTATCCCGGCAAGCGCTATTACGGCGGCTGCCAGTATGTCGACATCGCCGAGAATCTCGCGATCGACCGCGCCAAGAAGCTCTTCAACTGCGGTTTCGCGAATGTGCAGCCGAATTCGGGCTCGCAGGCCAACCAGGGCGTGTTTCTCGCGTTGCTGCAGCCGGGCGACACATTCATGGGCCTCGACCTCGCCGCCGGCGGCCATCTCACCCACGGCTCGCCCGTGAACCTGTCGGGCCGCTGGTTCAAGCCCGTCAGCTACACCGTCCGCAAGGACGACCAGCGCATCGACATGGAGCAGGTCGCCGCGCTTGCCCGTGAGCATAAGCCGAAGCTCATCATCGCCGGCGGTTCGGGCTATTCCCGCATCTGGGACTTCGAGGCGTTCCGCAAGATCGCCGATGAAGTCGGCGCTTATTTCATGGTCGACATGGCCCACTTCGCCGGCCTCGTCGCCGCGGGCCTGCACCCGTCGCCGTTCCCGCACGCGCATGTCGTCACTACGACGACGCACAAGACGCTGCGCGGCCCGCGCGGCGGCATGGTGCTGACCAACGACGAAGACATCGCCAAGAAGATCAATTCGGCGATCTTCCCCGGCCTGCAGGGTGGTCCGCTCATGCATGTCATCGCGGCGAAGGCTGTCGCCTTCGGCGAGGCGCTGACGCCCGAGTTCAAGGCCTATCAGCAGCGCGTCAAGGACAACGCCCAGACGCTGGCGAAGACGCTCGTCGACGCCGGTCTCGCGATCGTCTCCGGCGGCACCGAGAACCACCTCATGCTCGTGGATCTTCGCCCGAAGAAGATCACCGGCAAGGCGGCGGAAGCCGCGCTCGGCCGCGCCCACATCACCTGCAACAAGAACGGCATCCCCTTTGATCCGGAGAAGCCCTTCGTCACCTCCGGCATCCGTCTCGGCACGCCGGCGGCGACCTCGCGCGGCTTCGGTCAGTCGGAGTTCACCGAGGTCGGCAAGCTGATCGTCGAGGTGCTGGACGGCCTGTCGTCGAAGGGCGAAGAGGGCAATGCGGCGACCGAAGCGGCGGTGAAGGACAAGGTTCACGCGCTGACCGCGAAGTTCCCGATCTATCCGTAAGTCGGGACTATTTTCTGCCCTCCCCGCAATGGGGAGGGTCGCGCCGAAGGCGCGGGGTGGGGCGCTTCCAGAATGTTGGGACGCGCCCCGGTCCCTGCGCCTTCTGCTTTAGGCAAATCCGGCAAGCGTTCGGGCCGTCACCCGATCCCGATAGGCTGGCCGTTCGACCCTTTCCCTCCGGTGGAGGGTGAGTGAGCGCCGAGGGTTTTGATGCGCTGTCCCTATTGCGGCTCCTTCGACACGCAAGTGAAGGACTCTCGTCCGGCCGAGGATTCCTCCTGCATCCGCCGGCGACGCGTTTGCCCCACCTGCGGCGGCCGCTTCACGACCTTCGAGCGCGTGCAATTGCGCGAAATCATCGTCGTCAAGAAATCCGGAAGACGCGCGCCTTTCGACCGCGACAAGCTCACGCGCTCGGTCGAGATCGCGCTGCGCAAACGGCCGGTGGAGCCCGAGCGCGTCGAACAGATGATCTCCGGCGTCGTGCGCCAATTGGAAAGCCTCGGCGAGGCGGAGGTCGAGAGCCAGCGCATCGGCGAATTGATTATTGAAGGCTTGCGTTCGCTGGATGCGGTGGCCTATGTGCGCTTCGCCTCCGTTTATCGGGATTTCCGTGAAGCGCGCGACTTCAACGCGATCATCGACGAACTGGAGAGCGGCGGCGAAAGCGAGGCGCTACCGGAAAGCGCCGACGACCCGGAAAACGCATGACCATTCACGAGCCGATTCCCTATGTGGCGACTGACGAGGCCTTCATGGCCGCGGCGCTGGCGCTTGGGCGGCGGAACATGGGCCGCACCGCGCCCAATCCGGCGGTCGGCGCGCTGGTCGTGCGCGACGGGATAATCATCGCGCGCGGCTGGACGGCGAAGGGCGGACGCCCGCATGCCGAAGCAATCGCGCTGGCGGCGGCGGGTGAGGCGGCGCGCGGCGCCACGCTTTACGTGACGCTCGAGCCCTGTTCGCATCACGGCTCGACGCCGCCATGCGTCGACGCGATCATCGCGTCGGGAATCGCGCGCGTCGTCACTGCAATGGAAGACCCCGATCCGCGCGTCGCGGGCAGGGGGCATCAGATTCTTCGCGACGCCGGGATCGACGTCTTCATCGGGCCAGAGGCTGCGGCGGCCCGCGCCGACCATCTCGGCCATATCCTGCGCGTCACCAAACATCGCCCGATGGTGACTCTCAAACTCGCGCAGACCCCGGACGGTTACGCCGCCGGCGCCGCGCATGATCCGCGACTGCGCATCACGGGGCCGATCGCCGACGCCTTCACGCATGTTCATCGCGCGCTTCACGACGCGATAATGGTCGGCGCGGGAACAGCGCGCGAGGACGATCCGCTGATGACCGTCCGCCTGCCGGGGCTCGAAGGCGTCACGCCGTTGCGCGTCGTTCTCGACGAAAAACTCGCCTTGTCGCCGCGGTCGCGCGTCGCCTCTACGTCGCGCGAGACTCCGCTGCTCGTCATCACCGCCCTGGATGTTCCGGACGCCGACGTCCACAGGTTTATGGATGCGACGGGCGCCGAGGTTGTGAAAGTCCCGATGTATGAGGGAAAGCTCGATCTGCTCGCCGCCTTGCGCCTGCTTGCGGAGCGCGGAATCACGCGCGTGTTTAGCGAGGGCGGCCCGCGTGTGGCGGAGAGCCTGCTCACTGCGGGGCTCGCGGACGAGGTCATTCTGCACATGGGCGTCAAGCCGCTCGGCCGCCCCGGCCAGCCAGCGCTGACGCCGAAAGCGCGCACGGCGCTGGAGAATGTGTCGCGCTATCGCCTCATCGAAAGCCGGATGCTGGGCGCCGATCAGATGACCCGTTACGCGAGGGCGGATTGATGTTCACGGGCATCGTCACCGACATTGGCGAAATCGTCGCGGTCGAGCCGCGCGGCGAACTGCGCCGCCTGCGCATCGCCTGCAATTATGACGCCGATGGAATCGCGCTCGGCGCCTCCATCGCCTGCGCGGGAACCTGTCTCACCGTGGTCGCGGTTGCGCGCGAGGGCGCCCGCACTGTCTTCGATGTCGATGCGGCCGCCGAAACGCTGGCGCGTACGACCGTCGGGATATGGGCCGTCGGAACGCGCATCAATCTCGAGCGCGCGCTGAGGATCGGCGACGAACTCGGCGGCCATATCGTCACCGGCCACATCGACGGGATTGCGCGGATCATGTCGCGCGACGATTTCGACGGCATGGCCCGTTACTGGATCGAGACGCCGCATGAGCTTTCGCGCTTCGTCGCGCAGAAAGGATCCGTCGCGCTCGACGGCGCATCGCTGACGGTTAACGAGGTCGAGGGCGACCGCTTCTCGATTCTGCTCATTCCGCATACGCTCGCCGTGACGACGTTCGGCGCGCGCAAGGCCGGCGATGCGTTGAATATCGAGGTCGATCTGATGGCGCGCTACGCCGCCCGGCTGAGTGGACAATAGCGCCCTTAATGGCTGACAAGGCGCCGCCGGTGTGACATAAGGCGACGCACGAAATCAGCGATTTCCGCAGGATGTCTGCCCCCTCCCTGTCGCTCCCCGCCGCGCGGGAGAGGGGACGCTCTTGATCTGCTTTGGCGCTGCGTCAGCAGAGCGCCGCGTCTGACTCCTTTCCCCGCTGCGCGAGGGAGGGTTGCGGTGGGGGCCTTCGGAGTTCTGAGCACTATGGCAGGTTTTTCACCCGACGACGTTGACGCGACGCCTGTTCCCGGCGCACGCATTCTCGTTGTTGCGGCAAGGTTCAACGCCGACATCGTGGCGCAACTGCGCGAGGGCGCGCTGGCGGCGATCGAACGCCTCGGCGCGACAGCGACAGTGATCGAGGTTCCCGGCGCGCTGGAGATCGCCGCCGCCGCGGCCATCGCGATCGACGCGGCGGAGAAGTCGGGCCAGCCTTATGACGGTCTCGTGGCGCTGGGCTGCGTCATTCGGGGCGAGACCTATCATTTCGAAATCGTGGCGAATGAAAGTTCGCGCGCCCTGACCGATCTTTCGGTGTCGCGGCGCCTGCCGCTTGGCAATGGAATACTGACCGTGGAAAATGACGAACAGGCGATTGTGCGCGCCGATCCGAAACAGGGCGACAAGGGCGCCGACGCGGCGCATGCCGCGCTTGCGCTGGTGCGTCTGAAGCGGAGCCTCGCATGAGTCTCGACCAGCGCTCCGCCGCGCGCCTCGCCATCGTGCAGGCGCTTTATCAGATGGAGGTCGCCGGCAAGGGCCTCAACGAAATCTTCGCCGAATTCGAGTCGCATTGGATCGGGCGCGAGATCGAGGGCGTGCAATACAAGCCCGCGGAAGTGACCTTCTTTCGCGACGTGCTGCAGGGCGTGCTGACCGACCAGGTCGCGATCGACCGGCAGATTGACCGCGTGCTTTCCGGCGGCTGGCCGCTGTCGCGCGTCGAGGCGGTGATGCGCGCCGCGTTGCGCGCGGGCGCCTATGAGCTGCGAGCGCGCAAGGACGTGCCGGCGCGCGTGGTCATCAAGGAATATGTCGACGTCGCCGGCGCCTTTTTCGGGCCGACGGAGTCCGGCATGGTGAACGCGGTGCTCGACAAGATTGCGCGCGAGGAGCGGGCGGAGGAACTGGGATAAGGGCTTACTGGTCCTTCGGGGCGCCGTCAGCGGCGGCTCCTCGGGTTGATTAAGCCTCCTCGCCCTCATGCCGAGGCGCGAGCGTCTGGATGCGCGAGGGCGAGGCGATGGCTGACCGCTACAGCGAAGACGAACTCATCGCTCGCATCTTCGCGCCCATCGCGGGGCCCGCGGGGCTGGGCCTGAAGGATGATGCGGCTCTGCTCGCGGCCTCGGCCGAGCCGCTCGTCGTGACGACGGACATGCTCGTCGCGGGGGTGCATTTCTTCGCCGACGATCCGCCGGACGCGGTCGCGAGGAAGGCGCTTCGCGTCAATCTCTCCGATCTCGCCGCCAAGGGCGCGGCGCCGGCGGGCTTCCTGCTGTCGATCGCGCTCCCCGGAGAGTGGACGAACGAATGGCTTTCGGCTTTCGCCGCAGGTCTTGCGGACGATGCGCGGACTTACGCCGCGCCGCTTCTCGGTGGCGACACGGCGTCGACGCCAGGGCCGCTGACAATCTCCATCACCGCCCTCGGCCGGACGCCGCGTTTCGTCCCCCGAACTGGCGCGCGGGCCGGCGACGGGATCTACGTCTCGGGGACGACGGGCGACGCCGCGCTCGGCCTTGCCCTGCGGCGCGATCCGGCGCTTGCGGCGAGGCTCTCGCCTGATGCGCGCGACTTCCTGCTGGACCGCTATCTGCTGCCGCGGCCCCGCCTCGATCTGGCGCCGCTCCTGCGCGAACACGCCAGCGCCGCCATGGATGTCTCCGACGGTCTCGCGGGCGATCTCGCCAAACTGTGCCGGGCGTCCGGCGTCAGCGCTCTGGTCGATCTGCCGTTGATCCCGCTCTCCGACGCGGCGCGGGAGGCGATCGAGCTTGCGCCCGGGCTGTTCGAGTCTGCAATAACTGGCGGGGATGATTATGAAATCCTCTTCACCGCCGCCCCTGACTTCAGCCCGCCCGAGGGGGTGGCCCGCATAGGCGCGATCACGGCCGGAACAGCGCCCCCGATCCTGCGCGATGCCCATAAGAAACCTGTAATTTTCGGAAAATTGTCTTTCAGCCATTTCTGACGGGTGAAATCCCGCCCGCCATTGCCGCGAAGCCCGGTTTCTGGCAAGAAGCGCCCGGAAAATTCGCGGGCGCCCGGCCGATTCGTTCGGCGCGGTCGCGTTTCCTTTTTCCGTTGCGCAACATCCTCACGTGGCGCGATCAGTTTCGGCCGTCCCCCGGCTGAAGAACGAAAAGGCGAAGCCAATATGGTCCTTTTTCTCACCATCGTCTTCGGACTGATGTCCGTCGTTTACGGCGTGAAGACATCACAGGAGCTGCTCGCGGCCGATCCAGGCTCGCAGCGGATGCAGGAAATTTCCGGCGCGGTCGCTGAAGGCGCGCAGGCCTATCTCAATCGCCAGTACAAGACCATCGGCATGGTCGGCGGCGTGATCTTCGTGCTTCTCGTCATCCTGCTTGGCTGGGCGGTGGCTTTCGGCTTCGCCATCGGCGCCGCGCTCTCCGGCGCGGCCGGATATATCGGCATGAACGTGTCGGTCCGCGCCAATGTGCGCACGGCGCAGGCGGCGACCAAGTCGCTCGCGGGCGGACTGGACATCGCCTTCAAGGCCGGCGCGGTCACGGGCCTGCTCGTCGCGGGTCTGGCGCTCCTCGGCGTCGCGGTTTACTACGCTATTCTCACCTGGTTCGCGGGCTATACGCCGTCCGACCGCGTCGTGGTCGACGCGCTGGTCGCCCTGGGCTTCGGCGCTTCGCTGATCTCGATCTTCGCGCGTCTCGGCGGCGGCATCTTCACCAAGGGCGCCGACGTCGGCGCCGACCTCGTCGGCAAGGTCGAGGCGGGCATTCCGGAGGATGATCCGCGCAACCCGGCCACAATCGCCGACAACGTCGGCGACAATGTCGGCGACTGCGCGGGCATGGCGGCCGACCTCTTCGAGACCTACGCCGTGACGGTCGTCGCGACCATGGTGCTGGCGTCGATCTTCTTTGCGGGCCAGTCGGGCCTCGCGAGCGCGGTGCTCTATCCGCTGGCGATTGGCGGCCTCTCGATCCTCACCTCCATCGCCGGCACCTATTTCGTGAAGCTCGGCGAAGACGACACGCAGTGGGGCAAGATCGCCGCGCCTTATTTCGAGAAGATCGGCCTCAAGAACGACTCGATCATGGACGCCCTCTACAAGGGCCTGATCGCGGCGGGCGTTCTGTCGGTCGCCGGCCTCTTCCTCGCGACGCTCTTTACCGTCGGCTTCGGCGAAGTCGGCAAGGTGAATGGCGAGGCGATCCACGGCATCGGCCTGTTCTTCTGCGGCCTCATCGGCCTGATCGTGACGGGCGCCATAGTCTACATCACCGAATATTACACCGGCACGGGCAAGCGCCCGGTGGTGTCGATTGCGCAGGCCTCGGTGACGGGCCATGGCACGAACGTCATTCAGGGTCTCGCAGTGTCGCTCGAAGCGACGGCGGCGCCGGCTCTGGTGATCGTACTCGGCATCATCCTCACCTATAACTTCGGCGGCCTCTATGGCACGGCGATCGCCGTCACGACGATGCTCGGCCTCGCCGGCATGATCGTCGCGCTCGACGCGTTCGGCCCCGTGACCGACAACGCCGGCGGCATCGCCGAAATGTCCGGCCTGCCGAAGGAAGTGCGCCAGTCGACCGACGCGCTCGACGCCGTCGGCAACACGACCAAGGCCGTGACCAAGGGCTACGCCATCGGCTCCGCCGGCCTCGGCGCGCTGGTGCTGTTTGCGGCCTACACGAACGACATCAAGCACTTCGCTGAAACGGGCGTGTCCTTTTTCAAGGGCCTCGAGAACATCGACTTCAGCCTGTCGAATCCCTTCGTGGTCGCCGGCCTGATCTTCGGCGGCCTGATCCCCTACCTCTTCGGCGGCATCGCCATGACGGCGGTCGGCCGCGCGGCGGGTTCCGTCGTCGAGGAAGTGCGTCGTCAGTTCAAGGAGAAGCCGGGCATCATGGACGGCTCCGCCCGTCCTGATTACGGCCGCGCGGTCGACATGCTGACGCAGGCGGCGATCAAGGAAATGATCGTTCCGTCCCTGCTGCCGGTCGCTGCGCCGATCGTGATGTTCATCGCCGTGCTGATCCTGGGCGGCGGCAAGGCCAACGCTTTGGCGGCCGTCGGCGCGTTGCTGCTCGGCGTGATCGTCAACGGCATCTTCGTCGCGATCTCGATGACCTCCGGCGGCGGCGCCTGGGACAACGCCAAGAAGTCCTTCGAGGACGGCTTCGTCGACAAGGACGGCGTGAAGCACATGAAGGGCTCCGAGGCGCACAAGGCCTCCGTCACGGGCGACACCGTCGGCGACCCCTACAAGGACACCGCGGGCCCGGCCGTGAACCCGGCCATCAAGATCACCAACATCGTCGCGTTGCTGATGCTGGCGATCCTGGCGCACTGGGGTTGAGCCGCGGACATCGCGCAGTTTTGAAGGGCGGGGGAGACCCCGCCCTTTTTCATGGGTTTGCCGCTTCCCGGCCCGTGCGCCGACCGCCACCGGCCGGATCATTGACCTCGCCGACTGATCGGCTACGGTCTCGCGATCGAGGCGGCGAGAACTCATTTGCGCAGGATGCGCGGCGCGTTCGTGTTCCGGGAGTGACGTCATAATTCGTTTCAAGCGATTGGCTTCGGCAATGGCCGTCTTGGCCGCGAGCGTTGCGCTCGCAGCCTGTCTTTCGACGAAAGTCGAGTCTCTCGGGCCCAACATGGTGCGCCTCAACCTGATAGAGGCGGAGGGGCCTGCCGACGAGTCGGTGATCAGGAACCTGCTCGTCCTCGCGGCGAAGGAGACCGTCGCCCGCGGCTACACGCTTTTTCGTCTGACGGACTGGCGCGCGGGTCCCGCGCGGCCGATCGTCGCCAATGAGCCCGCGGGGCCCAATTTTTCCGTTACGGTTGTCATGTATCGTGACGGAGAACAGGGACTGACTGTCGTGTTCGACACCCGGCATATACTCAAGCCGGATGATGAAATTAAGCAACCGGAGCCAAAAAAAGACTGAGTTCTCACGCGCGTTCACCGAAAAAACAAATGTGACTTTGCGCGTTACATTCTGCATTATCGCGGCGCAGAACGGCGCTATTCGGTCCGGCGCAAGGCCCGGCCATTGATGCGGACCTCGATGACCCACCCCTTTTTCTCGATTCACACCCATGGTTTCATACGCGCGGCGGTGGCTTGTCCGCGCGTGCGCGTCGCCGATCCCGCCTTCAATGTTGCGCGCACGATAGAAATGGCGCGGGAGGCGGACCAGCGCGGCGCTTCGCTCATCCTGTTCCCTGAACTCGGACTTTCGGCCTACGCCATCGACGATCTTTTGCAGCAGGACGCGCTGCTCGCCGCTGTCGAAGCCGCGCTGCGTGAACTCATTGAGGTCTCGCGCGCGCTGCATCCGCTGATCGTCGTCGGCGCCCCGCTGCGCCATCGCGGACGGCTTTATAATTGCGCCATAGCCATATTGCGCGGCCGCGTGCTGGCGGTGACGCCGAAAATCTATCTGCCGAACTATCGCGAATTCTATGAGCGGCGCCATTTCGCCTCCGGCGCCTTCGTCGCGGGCGAGGAGATTTCGGTCGCGGGGCAGATTGCGCCGTTTGGCTCTGACGTTCTGCTGGAGGCGGGCGACTTCGACAATCTCGTCGTCCATATGGAGGTCTGCGAGGACGTCTGGGTTCCGATTCCCCCCTCGTCGCGCGCGGCGCTCGCCGGCGCCACAGTGCTGCTGAATCTTTCCGCGTCCAACGCCATCGTCGGCAAATCCGATCATCGGCAGATCCTCTGCGCCGCTCATTCAGCGCGTTGCCTTTCCGCCTATCTCTATTCGGCGGCGGGGCAGGGCGAGTCGACGACCGATCTCGCCTGGGACGGCGAGGCGATGATCCACGAGAATGGCCAGTTGCTCGCCAAGGCTCCGCGCTTTTCCGATGAGCCGCAACTCGTTCTCGCGGACATCGACCTGGGCCGGCTCGTTGCGGAACGCGCCCGGCAGGTCACTTTCGGCGATTGCGCCGACGTCGAAGCGGGCGCGACGCAGTTTCGCCGCGTCGAATTCGAACTCGCCGCGCCGCGCGATCGCGATCTCGGATTCATGCGTGACGTCCCGCGCTTTCCTTTCGTGCCGAACGACGAGACGCGGCTCGCGGAATTGTGTTTCGAGGCCTTCAACATCCAGTCGCATGGACTGGAGCAGCGCCTGCGCGCGACGAGAATGCAGAAGGTCGTCATCGGGGTTTCGGGCGGCCTCGACTCCACCCATGCGCTTCTCGTCGCCGTGACCGCGATGGGCAGGCTCGGCCTGCCGCGCGAGAATATACTTGGCTATACTTTGCCGGCCTTCGCCACGACGGATCGCACGAAAAGCAACGCGTGGCGCCTCATGCAGGCGCTCGGCGTCTCCGCGCAGGAGATCGACGTCTCCGCCGCCTGCACGCAGATGCTCTCCGATATCGGCCATCCTGTCGCGCGCGGCGAAGAGATCTATGACGCGACATATGAGAATGTGCAGGCGGGCGCGCGCACGTCGCTGCTCTTCCGTCTCGCCAATCAGCACGACGCCATCGTCATCGGCACAGGCGATCTTTCGGAACTCGCGCTCGGCTGGTGCACCTATGGCGTCGGCGATCAGATGTCGCATTACAACGTCAATGCATCCGTGCCGAAAACGCTCATCCAGCATCTCATTCGCTGGTGCGCGCGCGATGCGCGCTTCGGCGCCGAGACGGTCGCCGTGCTGGAAGATGTTCTTGCGACCGAGATTTCGCCTGAGCTCATTCCCGGCGAAACCGCGCAACGCACGGAAGCCTTCGTCGGCCCCTACGCGCTACAGGATTTCAATCTTTATTACATCACGCGCTTTGGCTTCGGTCCGGCAAAAGTTGCGTTCCTGGCGTGGCGCGCATGGCGCGACGCTGAGAGCGGAGTTTGGCCGTCCGTGATCGCGCAATCGGATCGCTGCGCCTATGATCTCGCCGAGATCAAGCATTGGCTCACAGTTTTCGTGCGGCGCTTTTTTGCGACGAGCCAGTTCAAGCGATCGGCGCTCCCAAATGGGCCGAAAGTCAGTTCCGGCGGTTCGCTCTCGCCACGCGGCGACTGGCGCGCGCCAAGCGACTCGAGCGCAGATGCATGGTTGGCCGCGCTCCAGAATGTGCCGACAGATAAAGAGGCCGGTTAGCACATAGGGCAACCGGCCTTAGTCGGGGGAAAAGCATTAGAGCGTCAGGCCCTTCGGATTATTCCGACGACAGCGGAAACGACGAAAAGGAACAACGCTACCCAGAAGAGAAGCCGGGCGCCTTCCATTGCAAAACCGGCGACGCCGCCGAATCCGAAGAATGCGGCCACAAGCGCTACAACGAGGAAGACGATCGCATAGTATAACAGGTCGCCCATGGTATCCTCCCAAGGCAAGCTATCTGCCAATGAAACGCCGCGTGTTCGCAAATGTTCCGATCGGAGCTGAATCGCCGCATTTGACGGGACGGAGCGTCGCGCGACGTTTCGACGCACATGCGCAATTATGCTTCAACGCCGCTTGACCCCTTTCTACGCCGCAAATAGCCTGTATCTGGAACCGGGAGATAGCGGCCGTGCGTCCATTCGGGCAGGAACAGGGAGTGTTTGCGCGAAGCGTTGCGACGCTCGTCGCCTGCCTGCTGCTGCTGCAAATCGCCTTCGCGGGCTTCGCCGTCGCGGCGACAGAGGGAGGGCAGGGCGCGACGTTCGGCGTGACCTGCGCGACGCAAAAGACGTCGAGCGACGACGGACAGCCCCAGACGCCCGCGAAGACCCAGCATCACGGCCTGTGCTGTATAATGCATGGCGGCGCGCTCGATGCGCCTGTCGTCAGGGCGGTGTTTGCGCTCGTTCTGGACTTCCCCGGCGTGGCCGCTGCGCCCGCTCCGATCGTCTCCACGCCCCTGTTGCGCGTGGAGCCCAAAGTAGCGCCACAGTCTCCACGGGCGCCGCCGGCCCTCGCGGCCTGATCCCTTTCCGGCATCGACGCTGAGGCTACTGGTCCGTCACGGACCGGCCTGATGTATTCCCCAGGCGTTCGATCTCTGCGGAAAGGGCCGCGTTAGCGCGACGCGGCTGAAGCGACACTGCTTTCGCTTTTGATCCTCTCTCACGCGGCGACGCCTTCGCCGCCGGGCGCTCGACGCGCCCCCGCAGAGCCACGAAGGACGTTGCCCTTCGACCGCACCCAGATTTTGGAGACAATAATAATGAGCATGACTGACGCAGATCGCGCCGGCGCCGTACAACGCGTCGAACCGATCCTCGACAAAAGACCTGTATTGATCGGCATAGCCGCCCTGACGCTGCTCGTCGCGATTTTGCGCGCTTATGAGCAGCGCTTCGGATGGACCGCGGGGCTCGACTCCTTCTCGCCCGAATTCCAGACTTTCTGGATCAATCTGCTTCAGTTCGCCGTCGTGCTGGGTTTCTTCAGCGTCATCGCCCTCGTCGCCTATCTCTGGCGCACGCGGGATCGGGACTTCACGCTGCTGACGCCGGCCGCCGAAACGCGCCGGCTGTTCTTTCTCGTCCAATGGCTGGTTGTTTTCGCTCTGGCGCTGTTCTGGGGCCTGAGCTTCTTCTCCGAGCAGACGGCGGTCTGGCACATGACCGCCGTGCGCGACACCGATTTCACCCCAAGCAATATCATCACCTTTTATATTTCATATCCGCTGTTCGCGATCATCGGGATAGGCGCGTTCTTCTATGCAAGGACACGCCTTCCCTTTTTCGCGAAGGGCTTTTCGCTTGCTTTCCTGGTGCTCGTCGTCGGCGTGTTCATGACCATCCCCAATGTCGGTTTCAATGAATGGGGCCACACCTCCTGGTCGATGGATGAAGGCTTCGCCGGCCCGCTGCATTGGGGCTTCGTGTTCTTCGGATGGATGTCGCTCGCCATATTCGGCGTGGTGTTGCAGATCCTCGGCCGCTTCCGCGAACTCCTTGGCGCGGAAGGAGTGGAGGCTTTGCTCCGACGCTGATTTGGGGCGCGCGCATTCGCCCGGCGCGCGCTCCCTGGCCGGCGTCGCTCCCCCTTGCTTCGACGCCGGCCGCCACTTTTCGCAGCCAGATCTGCGTAACAGAGCTTCACGCGGTTGCACTCCCTCCCGCGTGGGGGAACCTCCCACCCAGAAACTTCCCCGCTCGACTCTGTCGAGCGGGGCTTTTTTTTTGCGTATCGCGCATCTCGACGAATGCAAACACTGCGATAAAATCGTGTTCGTTCAACCTTACTGTCAGTGGTCACAGGGTTGGGTCGAGCCATGTGCTACTCGCTAGAGGCAAGCGTCACCGCGGGGCTTGGTCTGGGACTGGCCGGTTTCGGCATGGTTTCCAAGGCGTTGCGTCATGACCGGCGCATGCTTGTCTTCGCCGCGTTCCCTCTGGTTTTCAGTGTGCACCAGTTCACGGAGGGCGCAGTCTGGCTCACGCTCCATGATCCGGAGCGCGGCCAGCCGTTTCGTTACGTCTACACGCTCATCGCTTTCACGGTGTGGCCCGTGCTCACGCCCTTCGCGGCGGCCTATGCCGAGGCCGACCCCGAGCGCCAGCGCCTCTGGCGGCTGATGGGCGGGACGGGCGTGATCCTTGCGGTCTATCTGATCCTGAAGCTTGCCGGCTCCGACGGCATCGACCTGACGGTCGTCAGGCATTCGCTCGCCTACGACCCGCTTTTCGAAAGGCCGCCGCTGATCGCGGATTTTCTATACGTCGTCCTGACGGTGGTTCCGCTCGTCTGCTGCGAGCGGCGCGGCGTTGCGCTGTTCGGACTGGCGGTGTTCGGCACGTTCGTCTTTGCGCTCGTCGAAAACCGGCCTGCCTGGTATTCGCTCTGGTGCCTGGCCGCGGCCGTCTTCAGCCTCATTCTCGCGCTCGCGATTCAGGAAGAGCGAAGCTCAGATTTCGACCATGTGCAGATGCAGCGGTGACTAAACAGCAGTTGCGCGCGCGAAGTCGAGGTAGATCGCGCGCAACCGCGTGGCGTGATCGCCCGGAACGCCGGTGCCGATGGAGCGGCCGTCGATCGAGACGATCGGCAATACGAGATTGGACGCGCTGGTGAGAAAAGCCTCCGCCGCCTCGAAAGCCTCCGCGACCGTAAAGCCCCGTTTCTCGATCGTCAGACCATCCTGTTCGGCCAGCGCCAGCACGGAGCGGCGCGTGCAACCGGGCAGGATCTCCCGTGAATTGGGGCGCGTGACGATGACGCCGGCCTTTGTGATGATGAAGGCCGTCGAAGACGAGCCCTCGGTCACGAAGCCGTCGGCGTCGACCATCCAGGCTTCCTGACAGCCGGCCTCTACCGCCGCCTGCTTGGCGAGCACCTGCGCGAGCAGCGCGACGCTCTTTATGTCGCGCCGCGCCCAGCGCATCTCCGGCACGGTGACGACCTTCACGCCCGTCCGCGCGGCGGGGGAGGCGAGTATGTTCTTCTTCTGTGCGAAGGCGACGAGCGTCGGCGTTACGCCTTCCGGAAAGGCGAAATCGCGATCCGCCGCGCCGCGCGTCACCTGCAGATAGACCATGCCCTCGGCGACGCCATTGCGCGCGACAAGCTCTCTTTCGATTTCGACGATACGGCTGATCGGAACCGGACTATCGAGCCGCAACTCCCTCAGCGAACGCTCTAGCCGCGCAATATGCGCTTCATTGTCGACAAGCTTGCCGTCGATCACGGCCGCGACCTCGTAGACCCCGTCGCCGAAGAGGAAGCCGCGGTCGAGAATGGAGATGCGCGCCTCGACGAGCGGCGTGAAGGCGCCATTTACGTAGGCAATGTCGGACAATGTCGGGCTCCGGGGACGAGTCGCGCGGCAATTTAGTGGAATGGCGGCGTTCTGTCCCCGAAAAAGGCTGCGCGCGACCCCTGCTTGCGAAGGACGATACGACAGCGCCAACGCGACCCTTCGCCGCGCCGCCTTTTCCGTTTCCCCGCGACAGGATAAAAGCCCGGCAGATCAACGGTCGGCGTGACGGGAAGCGCATGGGCGAGGAAATCGAGACAACCGGCTTCACGCGCGATGACAAGGCGCGCTTCGCCGATCGCCTTGCGCAGGAAACCCATATCGCCCGGCGCCTTTTCGCAGGCGACAAATTCTCGCGCGCCGGTCACATGATCGGCTTCGAGATCGAGACCTGGATCGTCGATCACAATTACTTTCCTGCCTCGATCAATCAGGAGCTTCTCGAGGCGCTGAACAGTCCGCTCGTCGTGCCGGAGCTTTCGCGCTTCAATCTCGAACTCAATTGCGAGCCGCTGATCCTCGAAGGCGACGCGCTCGCGCGCGCCTATGACGCCCTCACCGACGTCTGGGCGCGCTGCAATGACGTCGCCCATCGGTTGGACGCCAATCTCGTTCTCATCGGTACGCTGCCGACGATCCGAGACGAGGATCTCACGCTCGCGAACATGTCGCCGCTCAACCGCTATTACGCCCTCAATACGGAGGTGCTGCGCCGGCGCGGCGGCCGCCCTCTGCGCGTAGATATATTGGGCCGCGAACATCTCGTCTCGCAACATCGCGACGTCATGCTGGAGGCGGCGACAACCTCTTTTCAGGTGCATCTCAAATCCCCCGCAGATCTCGCGCATCGCTATTACAACGCCTCCATCGCCGCCTCCGGCCCAATTCTCGCCGCCTGCGGCAACGCGCCATTCCTCTTCGGCAAGGCGTTGTGGGAGGAGACCCGCATTCCGCTTTTCGAGCAGGCGGTCGATGTGCCGGGGCCGGCGCGAGTCTCCATGGGCTCGGGCTATGCGACGCGCTCGCTGCTCGAAGTGTTCGAGGAGAATGCGCGCGACTACGAGGCGTTGCTGCCAATCGCGTTCGACGACGCGCCCGAGGCGCTGCGTCATCTGCGCCTGCACAATGGCGTCATCTGGCGCTGGAACCGTCCGCTGATCGGTTTCGACGAGGATGGCGCTCCGCATCTGCGCATCGAGCATCGCATCCTGCCGGCGGGGCCGACCTTCGTCGACATGATGGCGAACGCCGCGCTCTATCTTGGCCTTTCGCGCGCGCTGGCGATGACGGACGAGGGAACGGCCGGGCTCCCTTTCGCCGACGCCAGGCGCAATTTCTACACCGCCGCGCGCCATGGACTGGACGCTACGCTGATATGGCCCGGCGTCGGCGAGATCGGCGCCGACAGGCTGCTGCTGGAGCGGCTCATACCCGCCGCGCGCGAGGGCCTCGCCGATTTCGGCGTGATCGACTCGCGCGGCTTCCTCGATGTGATCGAGGCTCGCGTGCGCGCGCGCCAGACCGGCGCCGTGTGGCAGCGCAGGGCGCTCGCAGCGAACGACGGCGACCTCTATGCGATGATGGCCGCCTATTGTGAAGGCCAGCGCAGCGGCGCGCCAGTGCATGAATGGGACTTGTGAAAATGTATGTGACTGACGCGCCCTGCGCCGTGATGGATCGGCTGCCCGAGGGTTTTCTCGATTTCCCCGCGGACAGGTTGATCGATCTGTTGCCCGGACCGACCCTTTTCGATCTGCCGGGACGCGATCCGCATCCGCTGTTCGTTTCGACGCTGCTGCACGGCAACGAGGACAGCGGGCTCGGCGCCGTGCAGGCGGTGTTGCGACGCCACGCCGCGCGTGGGTTGAATCGTTCCCTGTTGCTGTTTATCGGCAATATTCGCGCTGCCGCCGCGCATGTACGCACGCTGCCGGATGAGCGCGACTACAACCGCGTCTGGCCCGGCACGCTCACGCCCGACGATCCGCTCGCGCATATGGCGCGCTGGGTCTATGACTACGCGGCAAGGCGCAATCTTTTCGCCAGCATCGACATCCACAACAACACTGGCTTCAATCCGCACTACAGTTGCGTGCGGAGGCTCGAACCGAAATTCATCGCGCTGGCGCAGCTCTTTTCGCGCACCGTCGTTCATTTCCAGCAGCCGGTGGGCACGCAGGCCGGGGCTTTCGCAGAGCTTTGCCCTGCGATCACCGTCGAATGCGGCAAGGCCGGCGCGGGCTCCGCGACGGAACATGCGATCGAACTCGTCGAGGCCGCGCTGTCGATCTCCCAGCTTCCCGATCATGCGCCGGCGCCGCACGACGTCGACCTGCTGCGCACCTACGCCATCGTGAAGCCGCCTGCGAACGCGAGCTTTTCGTTCGACGGTTCGCCCGCGGATTTCATTTTCCGTTCCGACATCGATCACATGAATTTCAGCGAGCTGGCGCCTGGTGCGTCATTCGGCTCCGTGCAGGCGCCGGGCGCGCGGCTGGAGATACTTCCCGGCGACAGCGTCGACGCGCAGCCGGAGGAGTATTTCGATTACACGGGCGGCGAAATCCGCCTTTCCCGCGCGGCCATCCCCGCGATGCTGACAGTCGATCCGCGCGCGGTGCGGCTCGACTGCCTGTGCTACCTCATGCATCGTATCGGGATGGACGGCGAGCGGGTTTGACGCGCCCGCTCAATCGATCCGCTTCACCGCCGGCGGCGCCCAGCGGCCGTCGAGCGCCTCGGGCTTCGGCGCATAAAGGCGCATGGTGATGTTCGCGCCGCCGCTTGCCGGCGCGGGCAGCCAGTTCGTTTCCTTGTCCGGGCCGGGACTGGCGTGCTGGACATAAATATCGAGCGAGCCGTCCGGGTTATATTTCAACGGGTCGCGATCGCCGATCGCAAAACGGTTCAGCGGATTGGCGATCTGGAAGCCCTGATCGTCATACATGGTGAGCGACCAGAAAGCGCCGACAGGCGGCAATTCACTCTTTGCGAAGCGCAGCACATAATTGTTCTCGCCCTTGAGCGGCTTGCCGCCGCCGTCGGCGAGATTGAATGGGTAGATTGCGTCCTCTGGCTGGTTCGCGCCGAGCCCTTGCTGCGCGATGATGGCGCGCTTGAGATAATAATCGCCGTAGACGCCCATCGTGTCGGTGTTCATCTGCCACCCGTTGACGACGCGCGCCAGCGTCGTAACCTTGGCCGCCATTTCGGCGAGACTGTCGGCGCGGGCTTTTTCGAGCGCGCGCTTCACGGCGGGATCGCTCTTTTCGACGTCGAAGCTCTTGCCGGGCTCGATCCCGATGCGTTTCAGCCGCGCAATCTGCGACCAGTCCGTCACATGCGGTGGATTAACCTTCAACAGCTCGGCGGCATAGGAGAAGAATTTGCTGGCCGGCATGTTGTTGACCTGATCGAGGGGCGGGGTCTTCATATCCACGTCCGGATCGATCTTCGCGGCGGCGGGCTTCGCCGCCTTGCCCCAGCGCGACAGCGGCGTAAGCCTGTATCCGTCCTGAATTGCATGAACGGCGTCATAATCCTTCGGGCCATTGGTCTGCATGCGGCCGATGACCCAGACATAGGGCGTGGGCGCGTCGATCCTTTCGACGCCCTTTGGCAGTTTGCCGTGCCAGTTCTGCGGCGTGATGGCGAAACTGGCGGCCGCCGTGCCGCTCGTGCGCTTGCCCGGCGCCGCGAAGACATCGCTCCACATGTCCAGAAGCGGCAGAAGGTAATAACGTCCCCTGGTGTCGGGCGCCGACATGATGATCGGCTCCCTGGTCAGGTCGAGCCAGGCGATCGAATAGAGCGTGTCGAAGTTCGGGCGCACCACGTCCCTGAAATCCGCGGGCGGATATTCCCGAACATGGGAGAATTCGTTCATCGGGCCGGCGCCGGGCTTCTTTCCCGCCTCGATATTGGTCATGACCTTGCGCGTCACATCCATCGTCACGAGGGGATAAAGGTAGATGTAGGCCTCCTTGCCGATCTCATAGGCTTCCTGTTCGTTGACCGCTTCCGCCTGCGCGGCTTTCGTCGGCGCGGCCGACGAAAATGCAAGGACGGCAAGGCCTAAAACCAGCTTCGCAATTGTTTTCATTAGAGTCGCCTCGCTTTTACAAATCAAGTCTACAACCTGGCGCCGCCTGCGCAATGTCGCGCTGCGCCGCGGCTCTATCCGGAAATTTCGAACATCGCCATGACCGGCGCATGCAACGAGCCGTCGATCGGGTCCTTTGCATAGAACTCGTCCTGCAAACCGGCGTTCAGGATCGCCGTCGACCGCCACATCGCCGCCAGCGCGTGGGAGGCGAGAATATGGTCGATGAGCGTCGGCCGCCCGGCGTGGATCACCGTATAGCGGCTCGCGGGGGCGACGCGCTCCTCCAGCGCCAGAAGCGCGCGCGGCGCGTCTTCGCCCTCGTCCCGGCCTCCGCGCAGCAGGCGCGTCGGCGCGTCATGCTCGTCGGCGTTGAAGTCGCCGCAAATGGCGAGAAGCGCATCCGGTTCGGCGTCGAAGATCGTCTCCGCGAAAAGCCGCGCTTCCAGCGCCTGACCCTCGCGCTTCAGCGCGGCGACGAACTGGCCTTCGATCAACGCGCGGCTGGAGCCCTCGCCCCGCGCGGTGGGCACGGGAACGGGGCGCGGCGCGCGCAGGTGCAGATTGACGACATGCAACAATCGACCGTCGGGAAGCTCGACCGCGGCATAGAGCATCGGCCGGTCCCAGCCGATGGCGATCGGCGGGGGCGTAACGTCGCCGTCGCGGGGCGGCGGCCATGGCCATGGCGGGACGATTTCATGGTGGATCTGGCGCCGTATACGGATCGGCCAGCGGCTGAGGATAGCGAGGTTGTGCACGTCGGCGGGCGTGTCGGCGCCCGGCCGCAGGCTCGTGAAACGGTGGAAACCAGCGTATCGCGTGCCGTCGAACAGTCGGTCGAGCGCGAGATAGGCGCGTGGACCGTGCTTGGAGGTTTTCTGCGCGTCGATCTCCTGAAGGCAGAGAATGTCGGCGTCTATATCGTCAAGCAGCGGCAGCAGCGCCGCGCGCCGCCGCGCGAATGCCTCTGGCCGACCGGGCGCCCAGTCGAGATTTTCAAGGTTGAAAGTCGCGAGCCGCATTTCGTTCATGGTTGATCTTCGCCCGGCTTGCGGGATAGCGCCAGCGGCGCAGCGCATTGTCACGCTTGCGCCGCGCTTATGAGCTTTCACGAAAGAATCTCTTCACCCGAACGCGAAGACTTGACCCTCCGCCACTCGACGTCCAGAGAGTTTGACGACAAAATCCTTCGTCTATTTCTACTTGGGAGCGCGCCTCCGTGTCCGTTTTCGACGGGATACCGTTTTTTGCCGGCCTCGATCCGACGCGGGCCGAGACTTTCGCGCGTCAGTGCGTGCGCAAGCGATATTCGGAAGAGGAACTCGTTCTCGATTTCGACGATCACTCCACGGACGTCTATTTCATCGTCAGCGGCGACGTGCGCGTCCTGATCCGCACCGCCGCCGGCAAGGAGATGATCTTCGGCGATTTCGGTCCCGGAAAATTCTTCGGCGAAATGGCCGCGATCGACGGCGCCAAGCGTTCGGCGAACGTCACGGCGCTAACCAACGCCGAGCTTCTGCTCGTGCCGCCGGCCGTGTTCCGCGAAATCGTGCTGCACGAGCCGGAGATTTGCGATCGCCTGTTGCGCATCCTCACATCGCGCGTGCGCGAACTCAACACGCGGCTCTTCGAGCGCTCCGTGCTCGATCTGCGTCATCGCCTTTATGCGGAGCTCTTGCGCATGTCGGCGCCGCGCAAGGGGCATGACGGCCAGTCCATCGTCTCGCCGCCGCCGTTCCAGCACGATCTCGCGGCGCGCATCGGCTGCCGTCGCGAGCAGGTGAGCCGTGAACTCACCGCCATGATCGACGAGGGGCTTGCGGAAAAAATCCGTGGCGGCCTCGTGCTGCTTCGTCCCTCCGTGCTGGAAAAGCGCGTGCAGGACGCGATGAACGACGCCGATTGACGGAGTGTGCGTTCGCGCACACAAAAAAGGGCAGGGGACCCCTACGGTCGCAATCGCTCGAAGAAGAGGCAAAGCCCAAAACGAGCGATAGAAGATCGAGGAGAGGCAGATGATCCCTCAACTGACGCCAATCGCGCGTTGCACGCAGGTCGCCGGGCTCCGCGCCCATGAGATCATGCTGGGCGTTAGCCCCGGCGCTGAACATGAGCGGATTCTGGCGATGTATCGCCGCGTTTACGAGCCCGCTTCAGCTCAGCTGCGCATTGTCGCGGATATTCGCGATGCGCTGGACGCAGGCGAGGCGGCGCGCGCGGCGGACCTGCTGATCGTCCTGCGTCGACTGCTTGCAAGCGAACCCGTCAGCAGCGCAAAAACGCCGCCGATGCGTCGGCGCGGCCGGCCAGTGCGGTTCCGGCTGGCGTGGCCGGTTGCGGGCGTACGAGAAGCCGAAGGGCCGGCCGGCGGCAAGGGGCAAGGCCAGATCTCCGGGAAAATTCTTGCCTGGCGAATGCGATCCGGCGAAAATCTCTCGTCAGAATCTGTGGTTTAGCCGTCACACTCGAAATTTGTTTGGCCGCCCGTGGCGGCCGGCGGGTCGGAACATCGCGACACTTCGGGTATTGTTTTCCGTGTTTACAATTATATTTCAATTATTTATCAGAAACGCGCCCCCCGTGTCGGGGACAGCCTCGCAACTTGCGACTTCGGTAAACATGAGTCAGCTTCGTCGCCGACCGGCTATCAGGTGTTGAGTCTTAGCGTCATTTCAAGTGGGGGCGTGCATTGATTTCCGTCTCGAAGACCGTAACGACTTTTTTGGGCGCGATCTGCGTCGCTGTCGCGCTCGGGTCCCCGGCGCAGGCGCAGGACGCCCGGGTCGAGCAGGAGCGGCTCGCCGCTCATATCCAGCGCAATCCCACCGATTACGAGTCAACCTATCGTTATGTGACGATCTCGACCGAATTACGCGACTATGAAGCCGCGGTCGGCGCGCTCGAGCGCTTGCTGATGTTCAATCCGAATCTGTCGCGCGCTGAAAAGGAGCTTGGTTTTCTTTATGCGCGGCTCGGCGCCTACGGGCTGTCGGCCCAGCATTTGCGCACGGCGCTCGCGGCCGGCGGTCTCGATCCCTCGCAGGCCGCGCAGATCGAGGCGCAACTGCCCGACATCGAGAAACGCACCGAGACCAGCCGCCTCAGCGTGCGCATGCATTTTGGCCTGCGGGCGCAATCCAACGCCAATTATTTTCCGGCGAACAATCTGTTCCAGGTGGGCGGCGTCGGGCTCGCCTCGCCGGGCGCGCGCAAGGGCGATCTCAACGCCTTCCAGCTCGTGCAGGCGGCGCATGACTATGATTTCGAGAATCAGCGCGGCGACCGGCTGGAGACGCGCGTAACGGCCTATGCGACCGAGCAGTTCCGTCTGCCGCAATACAGCGTCGCCTTGTTCGGCGGTTCGATCGGCCCGCGTTTCTTCGTGCCGCAGGACTTTGTCCACGCCTTCTCGATCCGTCCCTATCTGACGGGCGCGGTGTCGATGCTGGGGTCGAACAATTATCTCAACACGGGCGGCGCCGGTCTGAGCTTCCGTGCGGAATTCAGTCCGGACGCGTCGGTCGATCCGGGCTTCGAATGGCGTTCCCTGTGGGTCGATCCCGGTCGCGGGATATTCGGTCCGCCGCCTTACAGCACGCTCTCGACTCTGGCGACGGGCGACGTCGTCACCGGCTATGTCGGCGGCACATACCGCATCTGGGAGAATGTGCGGCTCGACGGCCGCGTCGCCTATTCGCGCGCCAATGCGGGATATGCGGCGCAGAGTTCCGATCAGGTGGACGTGCAGGCTATGCTGCGTCTTGAGGTAGACCCGCCGCATCCGATGATCGCGCGGCGCTGGACGATCGCGCCCTATGCGCGTTTCACCCATCTTGCTTTCGACATGGCCAATCCGCTGGTCAATCCCTTCGTCGCGCGGCGCGACGCTGCGTGGATTTACGGCATGATGCTCGACGCGCCGGTGACCGACACATTCGGCTTCGCCGGCAATCTCGAATTTGCGCGCAACGACTCGAACATTCCGAATTTCAAGACGCAGAACGTGTCCGTGTCCTTCGGACCGACCGCGAAATTCTGATAACGGAGACAGATCATGACGAAAATCTCCGCTTTCGCGCTCGCCTCGATCATCGGCCTCGCCGCCTTCCCGGCAGCAGCGGAAAAAGTCGGCAATGTCGGCGCGGTAAATGTCTCCGCGCATGGCACGCCGCCCGGCTCCGGCAAGCATCCGCTCTCGGTCGGCCTCGGCGTCGAGAAGCGCGAGCGCATCGACACCTCGGCCGACGGCAGCGCGCAGATCGTCTTCAACGACACGTCGACAATGACGGTGGGGCGCAACAGCTCCGTGGTGATCGATGATTTCGTTTATCACGTCGGCGGCGGCAGTCAGGGCGTGTCGATGGCGAAAGGCGTGATGCGCTTCGTCGGCGGCGGCGTCAGCCACGGGTCCGGCGCCAGCGTGAAGACGCCTACGGCCTCGATCGGCGTGCGCGGCGGCGCCGCGATGGTGCGGGTCGGCGGCGAATGCGGCACGCTGGTCGTGCATCAATATGGCAAGATCGACGTCACCGGCGGCGGCAATACGCAGACATTGATGCGTTCGGGCTATGGCGTCTGTGCGCCGAGCGGCGGCCCTGTGTCGGAGCCGTTCCGCGTGCCGCCGGAGACCATTGCGGCCATGACCGCGCAGATGGCGAGCCGGGGCGGGCAGCACGGCGGGGCGAAGACCATTCCGAATAATGAGGAGGCGAATCTCTCCCTCGGCAACGATCGTCCGCCGAGCATAAATCCGCCGCCGGGGCTCGACGCGCTCAACCCGTTCTGGGCGGGCGGGGCTCTGGTCCAGAGCCAGGCGAACGCCGTCAACCAGCCAGCGCCGCCGGTGGTCGAAGAACACCATGAGGGCGGCGATCCGCCTTACGATGGTTGGGGCGGTTATCCCTGACCGGGGGCGGGACGATAGGGAAACCGTCCCGCGAGCGACGCGGCGGCGCTTTCGAGACTGCGCCCCCGCGTGAATGGAGCCGCGGATGCTGAAACGGCGGCAGGTCTATCTCGTCGCGCTCGTCGTCGCGGCCGCCGTCACCCTGCCATGGGGTTTCCTGCAGCCTCGCGCGCTGGACGATCTGCGCAATCTGGTCTTCGACTCCTTCCAGCGCCTTTCGCCGCGCGTCTATGATCCCGAGACGCCGGCCCGCGTCGTCGGCGTCGATGAGGAAAGCCTCAAGGCGTATGGTCAGTGGCCCTGGTCCCGGACGCGCATCGCCGAGCTTGTCGATCGGCTGCGCGAGATGGGCGCCGCGGCCATCGCCTTCGATTTCATCTTTGCCGAGCCGGATCGCCTGAGCGCCCGCCGGATCGCGGATGCGCTGCCCGACCCGAAACTGCGCGCGGAAGTCTCGAAGCTCCTCGCCAAGACGCCGGAGGGCGACGCGCTCCTTGCGGCCGCGCTCGGCAAGGCGCCTGCCGTACTCGGCGTTACGCTCGCGGACGTCGGCGGCGCCAAGCAATTCGAGCCGAAGGCCGGCTTCGTGACCGCAGGCGACGATCCTGCGCCGTTCCTCGTCTCCTTTACGGGCGTCGTCACGCCGCTGCCCCAACTGGCGAAAGCCGCGCAGGGCCTTGGCGCGACCAACTGGCTCGCCGACCGCGATCAGGTCGTGCGCCGCGTGCCGCTGCTGACGCGCGTGGGCGATTCCATCGCGCCGTCGCTGGCGGTGGAGGCGCTTCGCGTCGCGCAAGGCGAGCAGACGATCGTCATCCGTTCATCCAACGCCAGCGGCGAGACCGCCTATGGCAAGGAAACGGGCGTCAACGCGATCAAGATCGGCGCCTTCCAGATCGCGACCGGGCCAGCCGCGGACGTGCGGCCGCGCTATTCGCCCAGCAATCCGGCCCGAGACATTTCCGCCAAAGCGGTGCTGGAGCGGCGCGTCCCGCGCAGCGAGATCGAGGGACGGATCGTCTTCGTCGGCGCGCTGGCGGTGGGGCTGGGCGATGTGCGCGCAACGCCGCTGGAGGCGGTCGCGCCCGGCGTCGACGTGCACGCGCAGATCGTCGAGTCGCTGACGACGGGCGCGCTGTTGTCGCGGCCGGACTGGGCGCCGGGGCTCGAATTCGTCGCCGCCGCCGTCGCTTTCCTGCTGACGATGGGCCTGCTGTTCATCGCGCCGCCCCTTGTCTCGGCGCCTTTCGCGCCGCTCGCCGTCGCGGGACTTTTCGGCGGCGCCTTCTATTTATTCGAGCGGCAGGGACTGCTGCTCGACCCCGCCTATCCGAGCCTCGTCGTGATCGGCGGCTATCTGATCGGCGCCGTGACTTTGTGGCGCGCGGAGACTCTCGCCCGCCGGCAGGTGCGGCGCGCTTTCGGCAAGTTTGTCGCGCCGGCGGTCGTGGACCGCATCGCGGAGCATCCCGAGCGTCTGGTTCTCGGCGGCGAAACGCGCGAACTAACCGTGCTTTTCTCGGACCTGCGCAATTTTTCCGGCATTTCCGAAGGCATGAGCGCGCGCGAGCTCACGCAGTTCATGAACGATTACCTGACGCCGATGACCGACGCGATCCTCGAATGCGAGGGCACGGTCGACAAATATATGGGCGACGCCATTCTCGCCTTCTGGAACGCGCCGCTCGACATCGTCGATCATCCGCGCAAGGCCGTTCGCGCGGCGCTGATGATGCGCGAGGCGCTGGCGAATCTGAATGAAGCTCGCGCGCAGGCCGCGCGGGCGGACGGGCGCCCGCACCGCGTCGCCGCCTTCGGGGTCGGCCTGCATCTCGGCCCCTGCAGCGTCGGCAACATGGGCTCGATTCGCCGCTTCGACTATTCGATTCTCGGCGACACGGTGAACCTTACATCGCGTCTGGAAGGCGCCAGCAAGGCTTTCGGGACCGACGTCATCGCCTCCGCCGCGATCCGCGACGCGGCGCCGGACATGGCCTGGCTCGATCTGGGCCGCATCGTCGTCGTCGGCAAGACCGAGCCGACCCATGTCTTCGCGCTTGCCGGCGGTCCCGACACAGCTGAGTCGGAGCTGTATGTGCGCTGGCGCACATCGCATGACGCCATGCGCGACGATTGTGAATCCGGGCGATTTGCTGAAGCCGCAGCGCGAGCCTCCACACTGGCGCAGACGCTTCCCAGCCCCTGGCCTGCGCTCTATGTGGCCCTGGAACAACGATATTCCATGCTGGCGCGCGCAGGGTTGCAAGAGGCGTGGTCTCCCGTATGGAATTTGGAAAGTAAGTGACGCCATCATGTCGCCGTCTTGCGCCGCAAATCGTGCGCCAGCTTCTTCTCACCTCAGGACCGCCGCCCGCGCATGACCGAAAAGATCGTCGAGAAATACTGGGGCCTCATCGCTTCGCGCCACGACGCTGAGGCTTTCGCGACGATCGACGCCGCCTATCGAGAGCCGCAGCGCGCCTATCATAACTGGGCTCATATCGCCGACCTCATCGACAAGCTCGATCAGCTCACCGATCTCGCGGTGCGCCCGGATCTCATCGCCACGGCGATCTTCTGGCACGATTCGGTATTCATAACGCGCGACCCCGACGGCCGTCCGCGCGCCGACGCCGAGAATGTGCGCGCGAGCGCGGCGCTGTTCGAGCGGCATTCGAAATTCCCGGCGGCGGATACCGAAGCCGTGCACGACATGGTGATGGCGACCGCGAGTCACATGGATGCGCGCGCTGCGCATATGCACTACGCGGGCTTTGCGCGGGACCTCGATCTGTTCCTCGACCTCGATCTTTCCTCGCTCGCCGCACCGTGGCCGACCTTCGAGGCGAATTTCGAGGATATCCGCTTCGAATACAGCTGGGCGCCGGAGAAGATGTTTCTTCTCGGCCGTCAGCAGATGCTGGAGCGATTTCTCGCGCAGGGCGACATGCTCTACCGGCGTCCCGAGACGCGCGCCCTGTGGCTTGCGGCGGCGCGCGCCAATCTCTCGCGCGCCGCCGAGGGGCTGAACGAGCGTCTCGCGCAGCAGGCTTCAACCGCCTGATCTCGCCCTCATTGTAGCGTGATGCGGCGGTCGACGGCGGGCGCGACGGCGCCGGCCTTTCGTATCGCGTCGATCACGACCGTCGCGAGCTGCGGCCCCTCGAGATCATTCACCAGCGGCTTGCCGCGCGTCAGCATGTCATAGCCATCCTTGCCGCGCGCGAGGAAATTCGTGACAGCCACCTTGTAGACCCGCGCGTCGTCGAGCGGCTTGCCGCCGATCTCGACCGAGACGAGCCGCGATCCCGGAACGGCGCCGCTCTTCGCAACGATGCGCGCACCGGAGATCTGGCCGAAGCGGCCGTCGTCGCGACCGAGCATCCAGACCGCATTTTCCAGCGCGGCGCGCAAATCGGCGCCGCTCAATTCGAGCGTGACCAGCGTGTCGTCGAAGGGCAGTTCGGTCATCACATCCTTGCGCGTGAGCTTCTCGCCGGCGTCGTAAGTGCGATTGCCGCGAATGGCGCCGCCGTTGAGCAGCGCGACATCGGCGCCCGTCGCGGCGCGCATGGCGTCGGTGATCAAATTGCCGATTGCCGTCTCATGCCCGCGCACGCTCGCCTTGCGGCTGTCGAGCGGCGTCCGGGTCTCGCCGATGACCGCATCGAGCTCCTTGCTGATTTTCGACTGATATTGCGCGACGCGCGCCGCGACGGCGGCGTCGGGCGTCACGTCGGCGGTGTCGATGATGCGGAACTTCGGCGTCCAGGCGACCTTGCGCTTTTCGCCGTCGTCTACCCGGATCGCAAGATCGACGGCGACGATATTGACGCCATCGGCCTGGGTCTCCGCAATCGCCGAACGCCCGTCATAGGCGACGAGAAGGTTGTGGTCGTGGCCGGAAAGAACGATGTCGATCACGCCGAGTTTTGCAAGCCGCAGGTCGTCCTTCCAGTCGGAATGGGTGACGGCGACAATGATATCGGCGCCTTCGTCGCGCAACCGCTCCGCTTCCATGCGCGCCGTGTCGATGATTGGCGCGAAGCGCAGAGCGCCGGTGTTGGAGCGCTTGGCGGACTCTTCGTCGGTGAGGCCGAAGACGCCGATCTTGACGCCGCCCATGTCGAAAATCCTGTTGTCGGCGAAACCAAGCAATTGCTTGCCGAATCCATCGCGCAGGTTCGAGGCCACAATCGGAAAAGTCGCCTCCGCCATGCGGGTGCGAAACACCGCTTCGCCGAAATCGAATTCGTGATTGCCGGGCGTGAACACGTCGAGCTTCATGCGGTTCAGCAGGTCGACGATATGCGCGCCCTTGTCGAGGCTCGACATAAGAGAGGGCGAGAGCGTGTCGCCGGCATGGGCGACGATGACGTTCTTCGCCCTCGCGCGCTCGGCGGCGAGCGCGCCCGCCACCCGCGCAAACCCGCCGCGCCCGTTCTTCTCGGCGATTTCGTAGATGTCGCTGAAGACGAGCAACGTGACATTTACGACGCGCGGGGCGGCCGCGGCGGGGAGGGCGGCGATAAGAAGAAGGAGGAGGGCGAGAAGCCTGAGAAAAGTCACCATGCGCGCATGTTGACCCGCTTCGATGACGGCCGCAATACGCGAGGCGTCGGCGAGAAGCCTCGTCTTCGCAGGGGGGCGCGAAGCGATCAGCGCGGCTTGGGCTTGCCCCCACCCGACGGCCTTCGGCCGCTGACCTCCCCGCAAGGGGAGGTATGGGAGCCCCGTCGGATCACTTCATCCTGAAGCGATTGCGCAGAGCGAGGCCGAGCAGAAAGAGCAGGATGAGGCCGAGGACGGATTGGATGTTGCCGATGATCTTGGCGGCGGGGGTGAGGTGATCGGTGATGAGCTTGTCCGGCTTGTAGGGAAGCAAGGAAATAAGGTTAGTTACACTTAACGCCGCCGCGTCCGAAGGCTCCATCGGGCCGTCATCGAGTGAGTTGGTAGACGCCAGAATGACGAAGCCGACGGAGAAAAGCGAAACGAGCCAAAAAATTGGTCTGACAACGCTGAGGCCGTAACTGCCGAGAGAATCATATGCGCTGTTCATAAACCAAGCGACGCCGTCGTTGACTCGCTCGCCGAAGCGTCGCTTTTTGTCGCGCATACGAAACCATAACAAGGCTCGCCGCGCACGCAGTTCCTTGGCGAAGAAGAATTGCTCATCCTCGTGCTTTTTGAGCCGCTCCATCTCGGCTTTGAGGCGTTCGTAGGCATAGATTTGTTGCTGGGCGTCTTCATGATTTTTTGGAGGCGATGGCCACTTAGCGCCATGCAATTCTGTCGCCTCGCGCAATTTAGCGTCGCGGAAATCAGGGACAGACTGTTGAAACTTTGAGCGAATGAAGCTCGTGTCAAGTTTGAAGGCAGTCCCGTTGAATTTTACCCTTCCCTTAAAATTTGCGCCGCCAAATTTGGTTGCGCTCAGAAACTCGGCGTTTTGGAAGTCGGCATCGGAACCAAAACTCGTATTCTCAAAGACCGTCTCGGAAGAGAAAATTGCCTCGTTAAACTGCGCACCTTTTAAGTAATCAGCGTGATCGAACGATGCCTTATTCAGGAACGCGGTCTTAACGAATGAAGCATTGCCACAAAATTGCACACCCTGGAAAAATGCGTCGCCATCAAATTTTGAATTTCCAAAAAATGCATCGCGGGCAAAGTGTGCATTATCGAAACCGGCGCCCTGGCTAAACGCTGTCCTACTAAATGATGCGTACGCGCCGAAGCGAACATGGTCGAACATGACGTGGAGAAGGAATAATGCAGAATCAAAATACGCGGGCCCTGCAAATTTAGATCCAAAAAAATGTACGGTCACCGGGAAAATGAACCGAGAAAATAAAATTGGTCTATCAAAACGACAATTGAAGAAATTAATAGGGTCTTTATATGGCATCGGAAGTTGGATATCTTGTCGCCCAGCGCGTTTTGCGAAATCTCCACGAAATTTATCGATTTCATCGCCTGTAAAGGGTTTAGGGTTGTCCTTTACGTGAGTATGTGATGTTAGCTTTTCCAATTCTTCGCCGTGAATGGATGTAGCCATCCATCGATTCCATGCTTCCCGATTGGCTTCTGCGATGGCTGTTCGCGGTGACCTGCCCCTGAACTTTCATCCAGCGGCGGGTTGAGTCCTTCCGGTTGATACGCCCGAGGGCGCGAATGGAGCAACAGGCGATCGGCGGAGTTGGTCCGGGTTGCGCAGCCGATCGCCTGTTGCGGTGAGATTGGCCGCGAAGGCGGCGGGCGTCGCATAGCCGAGGGCCGAATGCGGGCGGCGGTGATTGTAGTCCTGGGCCCAGGCGCTGATCTTCTCCCGGGCATGGTCGAGCCCGAAGAACAGCGTCTCGTTCAGCAGTTCGTCGCGCATGCGCCCGTTGAAGCTCTCGCAGAAGCCGTTCTGCATCGGCTTGCCCGGCGCGATATAGCGCCACTCGATCCTGTTCTCGCTCGACCACGACAGCACGGCGTTCGAGGTGAACTCCGTGCCGTTGTCCGAAACGATCATGCCGGGCCTGCCGCGCCATGCGATCAGCGCCGACAGTTCCCGCGCCACGCGTTGGCCCGAGATGGATGTGTCGGGGATCGCCGCGAGGCATTCACGCGTCACGTCGTCGACGATGTTCAGGATGCGGAACCGGCGTCCGCAGGCGAACTGGTCATGCACGAAGTCCAAAGACCAACGCGCATTCGGCCGCGCCTCGACAGGAATGGGCGCCCGCGCGCCGACAGCCCTTCGGCGGGCGCGCCGCTTTCTCACCGTCAGCCCTTCCTCGCGATAGAGCCGGTAGATGCGGTTCTTGCCCGACGTCTCGCCCTCCTGCCGCAGCAGCACGAACAGCCGCCGATAGCCGAAGCGCCGGCGCTCGTTGGCGAGTTCCCGCAGCCGCTCCCGTAACGGCTTGTCGGTCGGCCGCTTCGAGATGTAGCGGACGGTCGCGCGATCGACGGCGACAATCTGGCAGGCCCGACGCTCCGACAGAGCCATGGCGGCTCGCAGATGCACAACGGCTGCGCGCTTGGCGGCGGGCCCTACCATTTTTTTGACAAAAGCTCCTTCAGCGCCGCGGCTTCCAGCATCTGATCGGCCAGAAGCTTCTTCAGCCGCGCATTCTCTTCTTCGAGCGCTTTCAACCGCTTGGCCTCGGAGACGTCCATGCCGCCATATTTGGCCTTCCAGTTGTAAAGCGTCGTCTCCGACACAGCATATTTGCGAGCCAGATCCGCCGCCTTCGCGCCCGCCTCGTGCTCCCGCAAAATCCCGATGATCTGCTCTTCCGTGAACCGCTTCTTCTTCATCTCGTCCGTCCCGATATGGCCGGACTCTAATCGCATCTGGTCGAGTTTCTCAGGGGCAGGTCAGCGGGCGCCAATTTGAGCATCGGACTTCCTCCTGCTCCCCATAAAGCGTCGCCAGCAAATACCAGGGGTTCTCATTCGCCGGCGTCAAATTGGGCTTCGCGTCGTCGGTCATTGCGAAATGCTTTCCTGAAAGGCGGTCCTTTATCGCAGCGAGCCTAAAACAACGCGAGCTTTGCTGGAAGAGGCGTCGCAAGCAGCAAGGCGCCCCAAAAAAGAAACGGCGCCCGTGGGCGCCGTTTCGCTTCGTGGTCTTGGAGGCAGCGTCAGTAGTTGTAAGCGCGTTCGCCGTGGTCGGTGATGTCCAGGCCCTCGCGTTCCTGATCGGGCGCCGGACGCAGGCCGATGAGGACGTCCACGATCTTGTAAAGGATCGCCGAGCCGACGCCCGAGAAGAGCAGGGTAGCGATGACCGCTATCGCCTGCGCCTTCATCTGCGCCATCATGTCGTAGGTTCCGGCGAAGGTTTCGAGATTGGTGTAGTCGGTGATGCCGACGCCGCCAAAGTCGGGATTCACCAGCAGGCCGGTCGCCAGCGCACCGGTGATGCCGCCGATGCAATGCACGCCGAAGACGTCGAGCGCGTCGTCATAGCCGATCATCTTCTTCACGACGTCCACGAAGAAGAGACAGATCGGCGAGACGGCGAGGCCGAGGATCAGCGAACCGACCGGGCCCGCGAAGCCCGCCGCGGGCGTCACCGCGACGAGCCCCGCGACGGCGCCGGTGATGAGGCCGAGGAGCGAGGGTTTGCCCTTCACCAGCCATTCGACCAGCATCCACGAGAGCCCCGCGCCGGCCGTCGCGACCATGGTGTTGACGAAGGCGAGCGCCGTCGCGCCATTGGCCTCGAGGTTGGAGCCCGCGTTGAAACCGAACCAGCCGACCCACAGGAGGGAGGCGCCGATCATCGACATTGTCAGCGAATGCGGCGCCAGCACTTCCCTGCCGTAGCCGATGCGCTTGCCGACCATGATGGCGCCAACGAGGCCCGCGATGCCGGCGTTGATGTGCACGACAGTGCCGCCCGCGAAGTCCAGCGCGCCCTTGCCCGCAAGCCAGCCCACGGCGCCGTTGATCTCGTCGATCTTTGCCTGCGCCGCCGCTTTCGCAGCTTCGTCAGTCGCGGCGGCGAGCTGCGTCGCGGCGTCGACCAGCGCGTTCGGATCAGCCGCGCCCCAAACCCAATGCGCGATGGGGAAGTAGATGATCGTCACCCAGAGAAACACGAACAGCAGCACTGCGGAGAATTTCATGCGTTCCGCGAAGGCGCCGACGATCAGCGCCGGCGTGATCATGGCGAAGGTCATCTGGAAGACGAAATAGACATATTCCGGAATCACATGGCCGGGCGTGAAGGTCGCGGCGTTGGAGGAGGCCGTAACCCCCTTCAGGAACAGTTTGTTGAAGCCGCCGATGTAATTGCTCAGCGAGCCGCCGTCGCCGAAGGCGAGGGAATAGCCATAGACCGTCCAGATCACCCCGACGAGGCAGACGATGGCGAACACCTGCGTGAGGATCGACAGCATGTTCTTGGTGCGAACCAGGCCGCCATAGAACAGCGCGAGACCCGGGATGGACATCATCAGCACGAGCAGCGACGAGGTCAGCATCCAGGCGATGTCGCCGGGGTTCGGGGTCGGGTCGTTGCCGGCGAAGGCCGGGCCCGCCGCGACCGCCGCTCCCGCGATGACCGAAGCCGCATACGCGCTCCGAGACGAAGGACATTTCATGTGGGAAAGCTCCTGAAGGTTCGGGGAGGAGGCGATCAAAGCGCGTCGGCGTCGGATTCGCCGGTGCGGATGCGGATGGCGCGTTCGAGCGGGCTGACGAAAATCTTTCCGTCGCCGATTTGTCCGGTGCGCGCGGTGGCGGTGATCGCCTCTATGACCTTGTCGACCATCGACGCGGCGACGGCGACCTCGATCTTCAGTTTCGGCAAGAAGCTGATGGCGTATTCGGCGCCGCGATAGATTTCCGTATGACCCTTCTGCCGTCCGTAGCCCTTGACTTCCGTCACGGTGAGTCCGTGCACGCCGATGTTGGTCAGCGCGTCGCGAACCTCATCGAGCTTGAACGGCTTGATGATCGCTGTCACGATTTTCATCTGCCAATCCTGTTGTTTCGACCTCATTGACGAGCGTCGGCCGCTCCACGGAACGGGACGTCGCAGCGACGCGGTCGTTTCAGAGAGCACTGGCGTGCCCGCGCCATTACCTTCAAATGCCGTGCCAGCCGGCAGAAAGGCCCGGAATCCTTGAGTTTGTCAGGACAAGGCGGAGGTGTCGCGGATTTGCGCGCGAAGACGTCGGGCGGCCCGAAAATCGAAAAAGGCGCAGATTTCTGGGGCTGCGCAGGGCTCGTGCCGGAGTTGCTCGCAATACAGGCAATTGTGCAAGGACGCGTTCTGGCGCCTATTCAATAAGCAGGCGCCTATTGTTTGGTGCGCAGGCGGATCAATCCTTCCTGCGCCACCGACGCCACGAGCCTTCCGTCGCGGGTGAAAATCTGCCCCCGCGTCAGCGCCCGGGCATGCGCAGCCATCGGACTTTCCTGCGCGTAAAGCAGCCAGTCGTCGACGCGGAAGGCGCGATGAATCCACAATGCGTGGTCGAGGCTCGCGACCTGCACCGCGGGATCGAAGATCGTGCGGCCATGGACGAGCAGCGCCGTATTGAGCAGCGTCATGTCCGAAAGATAGGCGAGGAGCGCGCTATGCGTCGCCTGATCGTCAGGCAGGGGGCCGCGGATGCGAAACCAGATCATCTGGCCGTCCCGGCTCGCGTCGGCAGACAGCATGTTCTCAGGCGAGACGATGCGCATGTCGAGCGCGCTCGCGCGCTTCAGCCAGTTCTCCGCGGGCTTCGGCAGGAAGGCGTGGAATCGCTCGACCAGCGCGTCTATGCCGTCGAGCGTCTCGGGATCGGGCGTGCGGGGCATGGCCGAGCCATGCGAAAATCCCTCTTCCCGCATCTGGAACGACGCTTCGAGGGAGAAAATCGTCTGCCCGCGTTGTGTCGCTATGCAGCCCCGCGTGGTGAAGCTGCGGCCGTCGCGCACCCGCTCCACCGCATAGTCGATCGGCGTGCGCGGGTCGCCGGCGAGGACGAAATAGCCATGCAGCGAATGAGCGGGCCGGTCTTCGGGAACCGTGCGCGTCGCCGCGACGAGCGCCTGCGCCACCGCCTGACCGCCATAGACCTGCTTGCCGGCCGTCGCCGGGCTATAGCCGCGAAAAAGGTCGTCCCCGATCTTTTCGAGATCGAGGAGCGCGAGCAGGTCGCTTGCGGGTGCGTCCAAGGCGGGTGACAGCGTCAATCGATCTGACGCGCTTCCTCCGGCAGCATGATCGGAATGCCGTCGCGGATCGGATAGGCGAGCCGCGCCGAGCGGGAGATCAATTCCTGCTTCGTGCGGTCATATTCGAGAGTCGTCTTGGTCAGCGGGCAGACGAGAATTTCGAGCAGGCGCGGATCGATCTTCGTCGCCTCCGGGGCGCCGTCTTCCTGATTTTCAACGCCGGCGTCAATCGTGTCATTCATGTCTCTTGCCCTGTTGTCGTCAATTTGTCGTCAATGCCATTGCGGCGTGTCGCCGCCGCGCTGCGCGAGATCGAGCTTTGCGAGCGCGATGAGCGTCTCGGCGCGCGTTTTCAGGTCTATTGCCTCGATCAGCGCCTGCTTTTCATTCGCGCCGAAGGGACACATCATGGCCAGCGCATTGACCAGAGTCTCCGTCGGCGCGGCGTCGATGCTCGCCCAGTCGACTTCGAGTTTCGAACATTCCGCGAAGTTGCGCAACATCGACACCATGCTTTCGCGGTCGACGGCGTTTTCGCCGGCGCCGGGCAGCAGGTCGGCCTGGAATCCTTCATAGCTGACGCGGAATTGCCGATAGGGCGTCCCGGCGGAAATCTCATCGGCGATGCGAAAACGCGCAAGGCCGGTGAGCGTGATGAGATAGCGTCCGTCGCCCGTCTCCGCAAAGCGCGTTATGCGGCCCGCGCAGCCGACATGGAAAAGTTCCGGCGCATGGGCGATCCCGTGATTTTCCGATTGCGGCTGGATCATCCCGATAACGCGCTCGCCGGCGATCGCGGCGTCCACCATCGCGAAATAGCGCGGCTCGAATATGTTCAGCGGCAGCTCTCCGCGCGGCAGAAGCAGGGCTCCGGCAAGCGGAAAAACCGGAATGATCTCCGGCAACTCCCGGAGATCCGTATATGGGTGATTCAGGCCCATGGCGACGCGCGACGAGCGCCCTCCTAGGAGTAAAGGAGCGTGGAAAGTTTGCGGCGCGCGCTCACGGCCGCCTTGTCCATCGGTCCCCATGCCTCGAAAAACTGGACGAGCTGCTTTCGCGCCCCGTCATCGTTCCAACTACGGTCGCGGCGGATGATTTCAAGAAGCGCAT
Source organism: Methylocystis sp. ATCC 49242 (assembly GCF_000188155.2). Lineage (NCBI taxonomy): Bacteria > Pseudomonadati > Pseudomonadota > Alphaproteobacteria > Hyphomicrobiales > Methylocystaceae > Methylocystis > Methylocystis sp. ATCC 49242. The sequence continues at coordinate 1,203,850 of NZ_KE124774.1, read as the reverse complement.
GTGCGGCTTCTTCGCGCCGATCCTTGGCGTTGAGCGCGAGCGCAAGATCGAAATAGGCCTGCAGATCATTGGGGTCGAAATTGATGCGCGTCTTCAGCTCGTCGATTTCGCCAAGATCCTGAGCGCGCGCGGCGTTCTCGATCGCGGCGGTCGCCGCCGCCACGTCGGGGTCGCGGCGGGCCGACTCGGGCAGGCGCTCGATCAAGGCGCGCGCCGTCTCGAATTGCTCCGCGCCGACATAGAGGCGCGCGAGGAGGGCGATGGCCTTGGGGTTCGGCGGCTCCTGGCCGACGAGCTCCGACAGCAACTCATGCGCGCCGGCGACGTCGCCTTCGGCAAGAAGCGCCTGCGCCGCCTCGAGCGCATCCCTCTCGTCCTCGATGGGGCCGACGAGACGCTCCATGAAACCCTTGATCTGGCTCTCCGGCAGGGCGCCGACGAAGCCGTCCACGGGGCGTCCGCGCTGGAAAGCGACAACAGCCGGGATGGACTTGATCCCGAGCTGGTCGGCGATGGCGGGGTCATTGTCGATGTTCATCTTGACGAGCGCAACCTTGTCGCCGGTCGCCGCCACGAGCCGCTCGATCACGGGCGCGAGCTGCTTGCACGGACCGCACCAGGGAGCCCAGAAATCGACGAGCACCAGCTTGCGCATCGAGGCGTCGAGAACATCGGCGCGGAAACGCGCTGTCGTCGTCTCGATCGGCGCCGCCGCCCCTGCGCCCGTGTTCGCCTCCTCGACCATCCGCATGCTCCTGTTTTCCTCAATCGGTTCTGGTGAACGTCAGATAGACCGGCCGGCGGCCCGCCGCCATCGCTTTGGCCTCATATTTGGTTTGCGTCCAGCCCTCCCAGGGAGTCAGCCAATCCTCCGCCTTTTGGGCCCGCCAGCGGAATGCGGCGCAAACGCGCAGCCGCGCCAGCGTCCAGGCCGCGTAATCGTCGATGTCCGTGGCGAAGCGCAATTGCGCGCCGGGTTGCAGGACCCGCGCCAGTTTTTCGAGATTCTCCGGGGAAACGAAACGGCGCTTGCGGTGGCGACGCTTCGGCCAGGGATCGGGATAGAAAAGATAGACGCGGGAGAGACTCGCGTCCGGCAGAAGGTCGAGAACCTCCGCCGCGTCGCCCTGATGCAGGCGGATATTGGTCAGGCCGCGCTCCTCGATGCGGGAGAGGAGCTTCGCCATGCCGTTGACGAAAGGTTCGCAGCCGATGAAATCGACGGCCGGCTCGCGCGTCGCCGCCTCGATCAGGTGCTCGCCGCCGCCGAAGCCGATTTCCAGCCGCAACTCACCGCCCGGAGCGGGGCGGGGCGGGGCCGCGAGGTCGAGCGCGAGCTTCGGCAGAAGCTCCGCCATCAGCTCGGCCTGATGGTGGCGCAGCGCCTTGCCTTTCGAGCGGCCATAGAGGCGACGGGTGGGGTGGGCCTCTTCAGTCATTTGCGAGACGACAGACTTTACAAAGACGCAAATGGCCGGGACGAGCCCGGCCATGCGATTTTTGGATCAGGAGAACCGATCAGGCGAAGTGCGACTTCAGCTGGTCGACGAGGTCGGTCTTCTCCCAGGAGAAGCCGCCGTCCGTCTCCGGCTTGCGGCCGAAGTGACCATAGGCCGAGGTGCGGGCGTAGATCGGGCGGTTGAGCTGGAGGTGCTCGCGGATGCCGCGCGGCGACAGGCGCATGAGCTGCGGGAGCACTTCCTCGAGCTTGTCCTCCGGCACCTGCCCGGTGCCGTGCAGATCGACATAGATCGACAGCGGCTCGGCGACGCCGATGGCGTAGGCGAGCTGCAGCGTGCAGCGGTCGGCGAGACCAGCGGCCACGACGTTCTTGGCGAGATAGCGCGCGGCGTAGGCGGCCGAGCGGTCGACCTTGGTCGGATCCTTGCCCGAGAAGGCGCCGCCGCCATGCGGAGCCGCGCCGCCGTAGGTGTCGACGATGATCTTGCGGCCTGTGAGGCCGGCGTCGCCGTCCGGACCGCCGATGAAGAATTTGCCGGTCGGATTGACGTGCCAGACGGTCTTGTCGGTGATCCAGCCTTCGGGCAGCGCCTGACGGATATAGGGCTCGACGATGCGGCGAACGTCCGCCGGCGACAGGCTCTCATCGATGTGCTGATGCGAGAGAACGATCTGCGTCGCCTCGACGGGCTTGCCGTCGACATAGCGGACCGTCACCTGGCTCTTCGCGTCCGGGCCGAGGCCCTTCTCCTTGCCGGAGTGACGGGCGTGGGCCAGCAGTTCGAGGATCTTGTGCGAGTAATAGAGAGGCGCCGGCATCAGGTCGGGCGTCTCGCGCACGGCGTAGCCGAACATGATGCCCTGGTCGCCCGCGCCTTCGTCCTTGTTGCCGGCGGCGTCGACGCCCTGCGCGATGTCGACGGACTGCTCATGGAGCAGGACTTCGATGTTGGCGGTGTTCCAGTGGAACCCGCGCTGCTCATAGCCGATGGAGCGAATGGCGCCCCGGGCGATCTCGATGATTCGCTCGAAGGGGATGTGCGGGCCGCGCACTTCGCCGGCGATCACGACGCGGTTCGTGGTCGAGAGCGTCTCGGCTGCGACGCGAATCGCATAGGGGTCGATTCCGGCCTTCGGTCCCTCGCGGAAGAACTCGTCGACGATCTCGTCGGAAATGCGGTCGCAAACCTTGTCGGGATGGCCTTCGGAAACGGACTCGCTCGTGAAAAGATAATTCTTCCGGGTCACTTCGGAATCTCCCAATGGCCGCAGGTGAGGGGCGCGGGCGACCACTTCTGCGACGCTCGCGCGCGTCATCTGCCAGCAGGCGTTCGTTTCGTCAAGCGAGACGAACCAAAATGTTCGTTATAGAGAACTGAGACTTGTCACGCTGCGGCGGCGACAGCGATCAGCCCTCTACGGCGGCGTCCTCCTGGTCCGCAAGCGTCGTCACGAGGTCGAGGACGCGCTTGCGCACCTTCGGGTCTTTTATCCGCGCAAAGGCGCGGTTGAGATGCATGCCTTCCGCTGTGGAGAGGAAATCGACGACATATTGCGACGACGATTCTTCCGCGAAGCCGCCTGCGCCGTCGACGGCCCCGTTCAGGGTCGGCGCGCCTTCGAAGAAGAAAGACGGCGGCACGTTCAACGTCTTGGAAATCTGCTGAAGGCGGCTTGCGCCGATCCGATTCACGCCCTTTTCGTATTTCTGGACCTGTTGAAAGGTGAGCCCCAAAGCTTCGCCGAGCTTTTCCTGGCTCATCTTCATCAAGATACGCTGCATCCGCACACGGCTACCGACGTGACGGTCGATCGGATCTGGCGTCTTTTTCACGTTAACGACCTCCTGTCACGTTCTAGCTCAAATCCAATCAAATGCAAACAAAGGTTCTGGTTAGGTATATGAAATCCCACCCAAAAAAAAGTTGCTTGAAATGAGGGCAATAGTTAATCCGCCGACCCTTGAGCGGAGCCGCCGTCCTGTCCCGAAGGCCGGAGAAACCATTGGCTTCGGGGTGGTTCCACGGTCGCAATTGATGCTTCTTCCTGTCGCTTACTTGCGTAATCGCGCGGATCGTCAGTCGCGCCAGCGTCCAATTCCGGCGACGACCACAAGAAGTCCCCACATTATGGAGAAGACCAGACTGCCGTGACGCGCGAAAAAGGTCTCCGGCGCCGGTTTCGGCAATCGGCCGTCGATTACACCTTCCTCGCCGAGCGGCAAGGACTCGAGCGTCCGTCCGTAGGCGTCGACGATGGCGGAAATGCCGGTGTTGGCGACGCGGATCAAGGGCAGTCCTTCCTCGATCGCGCGCAGCCGCGCCTGACCGAAATGCTGGTAGGGGCCGGTCGTTTTACCGAACCAGCCGTCATTCGTCAGATTCAACAGCAGTTGCGGGCGATCGCCGCCCCTGTCGCGCGCCGCAGCCTCGCCGGGGAAGATCGCTTCATAGCAGATGAGCGGGGCGATCGCCGGCAGGCCGGGCGCGGAAAGGCCGCGCGGCCCCTGGCCCTGATCCCATATTCCGGGAACGAGATGGCTCACGCCCAGTGGCCGCAGCAGCCCTTCGAGCGGCAGATATTCGCCGAAGGGGACAAGATGGGTCTTGTCGTAGAAAGAGACGATTCGATCCCCCTGCAGCACCTCGATTGAATTGAAAATCTTGCCGCGTCTTCCGCCGCCGTCGCCTTCGACTCGCGCTGCTCCGGTGATGAGCGTTTTTCCCTGCATGGCGCGGGCAATCGCCGAGAGGGCCTGGGGCTCGCGCGAGAGGACGTAGGGGAAGGCGGATTCGGGCCAGATCAGATGGGTGACGTCCGCGACGCCCGTCCGTCCCGGGCCGGTTGCGCGGTCCGATAGAGCCAGATAATGGCGCAGGATTTCCGCGCCGTTCTCAGGGCGGAACTTGGCGTCCTGCGGCAGATTGGGCTGCATCAGCCGCAGTTTCACGCCTTCGACGAATTTGGTTTCGTTTCTCGCCAGCCGGAATACGCCAAAGGCCAACATGGCGATGAGCAGGACGGCGGCGACCCGCGCCGCGCCATTGGCGAAATTGCGCTGACCGGTCGGCCGATCGACGATCGTCGCCGGCGCGGCGAAGATCACGATAGCGGCAAGATCGAGCCCATGCAGGCCGATGAGCGAAGCCGTTTGCGCCAGCGGGCCGGCGCCGGCGAGCGCCATGCCGAAGTCGTTCCACGGAAATCCGGTGAGAACTTGGCCGCGCAGCCATTCGGAGGCGCCGAGCCCCGCCGCGAGCGCAAAGACCCGCAGACTGCCCGAGGACCACAAGAGGCGTGAAATCGCGAAGCCCAGCGCGGGAAAAAGCGCCAGCGCCGCGGGCAGGCCGAGCACCGCGAGCGGCAACGCCCAGGCGAACTGGTCCGCCTCGACCAGCATGGCCGCGCCGAGCCACCATAGCCCCGCGAGAAAATAGCCAAAGCCCAGCCACCAGCCCGCGCTCGCCGCCGAGATCAGGGGCGCGAGGCCGAAGCGCGCGCCGCGTGCGGCGGAGCCGTCGATGAGCCAGACGGCGGCGGTGAGGGGCGCCGCCATGGCCGGCGCGAAATCGAAGGGAGGGAGCGCCAGCGCGCCGAGCGCGCCGCAACCGAACGCGACGCCGCGCCGGACCCAGCCGTCGGCGAGGATAATGCGTTGCGGAAACGAGCGCAGTCCCGTCAGCGCGCCGGTCAGTGCGGCAGTTTGCGTCATAAGCCCGTTCGCCCCCCGCGAATCAGCGGAACCGACTTTAATCGGTTTCCCGGCAAGGCAAAGCCCAAGACGGTTGCGCCCACGTCTCAGGGATGGCGGCGCGCGCGCACCCGCAGCTTCTGGACCCGGCGCGGATCGGCGTCGACGATCTCGAACTCATAGGCCTCGACGGGCGTCGCGATGATTTCGCCGCGCATGGGCACGCGGCCGGCGAGCCAGGCGACGAGACCGCCGATCGTCGTCACCTCGGTCGGCGTATCCTCCAGCCGGAAGTCGACGCCGAGGCGGACCGTGACTTCGTCGAGATCGGCGCGCGCGTCGACGAGGTAGTCGCCGTTTTCCAGCGCCTCTATGGCCGGCTCGTCGCTGACGTCGTGCTCGTCCTCGATGTCGCCGACGATCATTTCCATGATGTCTTCGATGGTGACGAGCCCGTCGGTGCCGCCATATTCGTCGATCACCAGCGCGAGATGGGTGCGCGTCGCCTGCATGCGGATCAGCAGATCGAGCGCCGGCATGGAGCGCGGCACGAAGAGCACGGGCTTGAGAAGGCTCGCCGCCGAGAGCGGCGTGTCGAAGTCGACTTTCTTCCCCTCCGCCGGAGTGCCGCCGGATTGCGCCGCGCGAAGCTCCGCGCAGGAGGCGAGATGATTGACGAAGTCGCGGATGTGGACCATGCCGCGCGGGTCGTCGAGAGTGTCGGCGTAGACGGGCAGGCGGGAATGGCCGGCCTCGCGGAACACTTTCAGCGCCTCCCGCAGCGGCGCGTCCATCGGCACAGCGATAATGTCGGCGCGCGGGATCATGGCGTCCTCGACGCGCAGATCGTGCAGGCTCAGCACATTCTTGAGAAGCGCGCGCTCATGTGGCGTCACGTCGCCGGCGGATTCCTCCAGCGCGTCCTCGATGTCCTCGCGCACGGAGGCCGGCGCCAGTCCCAGCGCAGCGCGCAGGCGGTCGAAAAACGAACCGCGCGACCCCTCGTGCGTGCGTCTTAAAGGCTCCTCGGCGTTATCAGATCGTGTCGACATCAGACTTGTTCAGTTGCCCCGCCTCTTCGTCGTCACCGGGCGCATAGGGGTCGCGCAGGCCCAACCCGGCCGCAATGCGACGTTCCAGCGCCTCCATCGTCTCAGCTTCGGCGGACGTCTCGTGATCATAGCCGATCAGATGCAGAAATCCATGGATCACCATATGCGCGGTGTGGTCCCGCAAGGTCTTGGCTTGCTCCCCCGCCTCGCGCGCCACGGTTTCGTAGGCGATGACGATGTCGCCGAGCAGGGGCCGGTTCGCGAGCGTCCCGGGGGTGGGAAAGGAGAGCACGTTCGTCGGCTTGTCCTTGCCGCGCCACTCGGCGTTCAGCTCCCGGATTTCCGCGTCGTCGCAGAAATTGACGCTCAACTCGCAGCCCGGCGCCAGTTTCGCGCCGCTTTCGGCAAGACTTGCGCGCACGCAATCCTGCGCCAGCGCCTCCAGCCCCTCGAAGCTTTCCCACGCGGGGGTCGAGATCAGAATGTCGATGTCCACGCTCATGCGTCGTCGCGCGGCTTCTTCCTGGCGCGCGCGGCGCGATCATAGGCGCCGACGATCTGGCGCACGAGATCGTGGCGCACGACGTCGCCTTCCGAGAATTTCACGCGGCCGACGCTGTCGATTTCCGACAGCAGCCCGACGGCTTCCGAAAGCCCCGAAACCTGGCCGGGCGGAAGGTCGGTCTGCGAGGGATCGCCCGTGACGATCATGCGCGAGCCTTCGCCGAGGCGCGTGAGGAACATCTTCATCTGCATGGAGGTGGCGTTCTGCGCCTCGTCGAGCAGGATGCAGGCGCGCGTCAGCGTGCGGCCGCGCATGAAGGCGAGCGGCGCAACTTCGATGATGCCGGTCTGCATGCCGCGCTCGACCATTCGCGAATCCATGAAGTCGTGCAGCGCGTCGTAGATCGGACGCAGATAGGGATCGACCTTCTCGCGCATGTCGCCCGGCAGGAAGCCCAGACGCTCGCCGGCTTCGACCGCCGGTCGGGAGAGGATCAGTCGCTCGACGGCGCCTTGCTCCATCAGCTGCACCGCATGGCCCACGGCCAGCCAGGTCTTGCCGGTGCCGGCCGGGCCTTCGGCGAATACGAGCTCATAACGCTTCAGCGCGCGCAGATATTGATCCTGCGCGGCGTTGCGGGCGCGAACGAGGCCGCGCTTGCGGGTGAGGATCTGTTCGAAGGCGCCGCGGCTCGGCTCCGATTCGGGGAAGAGGCTGCGCTGACGCGCGGTCTCCTCGATCGCCCCGTCGACGTCGCCGAGACTGACCGCCTGTCCCTTGGAGATACGGTCGTAAAGCGCCTCGAGCACGCGGCGCGCGTGTTCGCAGGCTTCGGATTTTCCCTTCAGCGTGACGTGATTGCCATTGGCGAAGGAGGCGACGCGCAGGCGTCGTTCGATTTTCGCGAGATTCTGATCGTAGAGGCCGAAGACGAGCGAAGCATATTTGTTGTTTTCGAAGGCGAGCGTGATTTCCGCATCGGGCTCTGCCGCGTCGTCGCGCGGAACGATCTGCAGATCGTCGATCGTCGTCAAGCCTTCGCCTCCTCGCCCAAAAGCCGTCCCGCCAGAGAATTGGAGCCTGCCGCGACAATCGCGACGCGCGCCACTTTCCCGATCATTTCGGGATCCCCCTCGACATGCACAGCCTGCATATAGGGACTCTTGCCAGCGATTTGACCCTCGTGACGGCCGGGCTTTTCAAAAAGCACGTCGATTTCACGGCCGACGGTCGCGGTGTTGAATGCCTGGCGCTGTTCTTCGAGCAACGCCTGAAGCGCGGCGAGGCGCTCGCGCTTCGCCTCCTCGTCGATCTGGTCGTCGCGCTCGGCGCCGGGCGTGCCCGGGCGGGGCGAATATTTGAAGGAAAAGCTCGAAGCGAAGCCGACCTCTCGCACCAGCGCCATCGTCTCCTCGAAATCCGCGTCCGTCTCGCCGGGGAAACCGACGATGAAATCGGAGGACATCGCCACATCCGGCCGCGCCTTGCGCAGCCGCGTGATGATGTCGAGGTAGTCGGCGCCCGTATGGCGGCGGTTCATGGTTTTCAGGATGCGGTCCGAGCCGGACTGCACGGGGAGATGGACATAGGGCATGAGCTTTCCGATCGACTCATGCGCGTCAATCAAATCCTGCGCCATGTCGACAGGATGACTGGTCGTGTAGCGAAGACGCTCGACCCCATCCATGTCGGCAAGGTGAGACAGAAGCCGCGCGAGGCCCCATTCCCGCCCCTTGTCGTCCGCGCCGCGATAGGCGTTCACGTTCTGCCCGATGAGCGTGATCTCTCTTACCCCGGCGTCGATAAGCCGTCGGGTCTCGGCGACGATATCGGCGACGGGCCGCGAGACTTCGGCGCCGCGGGTGTAAGGCACGACGCAGAAGGAGCAGAACTTGTCGCAGCCTTCCTGCACGGTGACGAAGGCGGAAACGCCCCGGGCGCGGATCTGGGCGCGGCTCGGGTCGGGCAGGGCGTGGAATTTGTCCTCGACAGCAAATTCCGTGTCGGTGACGCGGCGGCCGTCCTTTGCCTGCCGCAACAGGTCCGGCAGGCGGTGGTAGCTCTGAGGTCCGACGACGAGATCGACGGCGCGCTGGCGCTTGAGAACCTCCTCGCCCTCCGCCTGGGCGACGCAGCCGGCGACGACGATTTTCATCTCGCGGCCCTGCGCGTCGCGTTCGCGCTTGGTCAAGGCGAGTTTTCCGAGTTCGGAATAGATCTTCTCGGCGGCCTTTTCGCGGATGTGGCAGGTGTTGAGAATGACGAGGTCGGCGTCTTCCTCGTTCGCCGTCTCGGCATAGCCCTCGCGCCCGAGCAGGTCCGCCATGCGGGTCGCGTCATAGACGTTCATCTGGCAGCCATAGGACTTGACCAGAACCTTGCCGCCTTTGGCGGTCACGTCCTCGATCGTCTCGACCGCGTTCGAAACCGGTGTGGAAATCTCTTTTGCTCCCTGAAGCCCCAGCCGCGACTCGCGCATCGCCGAGTCCAGCGAACGTATTATAGGGGCTTTCAGCGGCTGCGCCGAATCCAATATTCGGCCGGCCTACATCTCCAGACGTAGATTGATCGCCGCGCGGCGTTCGCCATTGGCGCGCTGGTAGTAGTTCTCACGCCGCCCGATCTCCTTGAAGCCCGCGCGCGAGTAGATCTTCAGGGCCGCCTCGTTGTCGTCGGCCACCTCAAGGAACACCAGTCGCGCGCCGCCGCGTTCGAGATTTTCGAGGTGCTTGTCCAGGAGCATCCGGCCGAGACCGACGCCGCGCCGGGCGGGATCGACCGCGAAAGTCAGTATTTCCGCGTCGGGTGGCAGGAGGCGCGAGAGGATGAACCCGCCCAATGTCGACCGCCGGCCCTCCGTCACCGCGCCGTCCGCTATGACGTGTGAATCCGTAAGATAACTCTCGAAATCGATCTTCGACCAGCCGAACGCGAAGGAGGCGCCGTGCAGGCGCTCGCATTCCTCCGCGCGCTCGGCGCCAATCGGCTCAATGACGAAAGTGGCCTTGCCAAAAAAGCTGGACAGCAGACTCATCTGTCCGGCTCACGCTTGCGCCGGAGAGGGCGCGTCGGACACGACGTCGGGCGCCATTGCGGTCTCCACAGCCGGCGGGACGTCGGTCGCCGCGCCGACGGGCTGCGCGTCCTGCTGCTTGTTGTCGACCGTGACGTCCGGCTCCTTGAGATAGAGCGGCCGGGCCGGGGCTGTTTCCGGCTGCGCAGCGAGGCCGAGGCGGGCTACGTAGGAAATGTCCGGAGAGGCCTGTTCGCCGACAATCTTGACCGCGACGCCGCGGGCGCGGGCTTCCTTGGCCAGCAGTTCGGCGCCCGAGCCGATCAGGAGCAGCGGACCGTCGCCGAGCGCGCGCAGCGCCTCATGCGCCCCCGCGCGGCGGGGCGTCAGAAGCGCGCGGCCGTCCGGCCCGAAGGCCGCGACATAGACCTTGCCGTGGCGGGCGTCTATCGCGGCGGCGACAACGCCCTCGAAAGATTCGAGAATAAGCGGGGCGGCGAGCGCCGCGAGCGTGGAGACGCCGACGATCTCCGCCTTGCAGGCGAGCGCGATGGCCTGACCGGCGGCCAGCCCGATCCGAATTCCGGTAAAGGAGCCGGGACCCACCGCGACTGCGACGCGGTCGATCGAGGCGAAGCCGCCCTCGACCTTGCTCATGACCCGCTCGATGAGCGGCAAAAGCGCCTCGGCGTGTCCGCGCTCCATCTCGAGGCGCTCGGAGGCAATGGGCTCTTCCGCGTCGTGGTCGAGCACGCAGGCCGAGACGGCGGGAAGGGCTGTGTCAATCGCAAGGATTCGCATGATTCCCGGATTATGACCGTTTTCCGGTCTCGATCAACAAAGGCGCCGGCGAATCCTCAGATTGAAGCCAAAACTTATGTGTAGCAGGGGGTTCCGCTCACGCCGACTGCACCGCCTTAATTTGCGGCAGGAAGTGGCGCAGCAGGTTTTCGATGCCGTTGCGCAGCGTCGCGGTGGAGGACGGGCAGCCCGAGCAGGCGCCCTTCATGGTGAGATAGACAACGCCGTCCCGGAAGCCCCGGAAGACGATGTCTCCGCCGTCGCCGGCCACTGCCGGACGCACGCGCGTCTCGATCAACTCCTTGATCGTGGCTACGGTTTCCGCGTCGGAGGGGTCGTAGAACTCGCCGTCCTCATGCTGCTGCGCCCCGGCGGCGCCCTCGGTCAGCAGCGGCGCGCCGGAGGCGAAATGCTCCATGATCGTGCCGAGAATCGCGGGCTTCAGATGCGCCCAGTCGGCGCCGTCCTTCGTCACGGACACGAAGTCGGAGCCGTACATCACGGCCTGAACCCCGTCGATTGCGAGAAGCGCCTGCGCCAGCGGCGCGTTGGCGGCGGCGTCGGGCGAGCGAAACTCCATTGCGCCCTGGCCGAGCACGTCCTGGCCGGGGAGGAATTTCAGCGTGGCGGGGTTGGGAGTGGTTTCGGTCTGGATGAACATGTCTGGCCTCTGATGCGCCCGGTTCAAGGCCGGCGCGACGGCTCAATATCACGATCGGAGCTAAGATGGCGACGAATGATTTTCATTCAATGCGGAACCATCGGAGAAACAACGCCCTCGGAGCCAGGCTGGAGGCTCCAGCCGATGTCCTGATAGGTCATCGTCAGACGCAAAATTTTTTTCTCCAACTCGATTCCGGTCCTTGCATCGAGCGCGGCCTCGATGATCAGCGCATTTTTCAGCGCAAGGGTCCATGCCGGCCTTCCTTCGCCCGACGCATCCGCCTCGATCGTCACCTCTGTCAGGACCTCGCCGTTAACCGCGGCGTCGTAAAGCTGGGGAAAACTGGCGCCCATCGGGACGGTGACAATGAGGGGTTTACGAATGGCTTTTCCCGTCGCCCCTCCCGAGGCGTCGCGCAGAACGCTGATCCCGTGCTCGACGGCCAGCACAGGGATTCGCTCCGGCGTTTGCGCCGACGAATCGCCGCGAATGATCCCTTGCTTGGCGCCTTTGGCGATCATGCGCAGATCGGCCGCATTCGCGTCGAATGCGAAAGTCTGGAAGAAAAACAAGAGGCTGGCCGCTGCTGCTGCGATCTTCGCCATCTGAATTTTCTTGTCGAAATGCGCGGCAAGCATATGCACTTCGCGGTCGGTTACAAGCGCGCGAAGCCCTCGCCGCCGGGGCTGACGGGCGCATAAGGGGATTGCGCCATAGGTAGGGGGACGTGCGGCTCGACTCCGTCGGAGGCTTACCGTCGCCGGCCTAGCGTCGTCCGCGCGCCTGAAAATCGATCCGGATTTTCCCGGTTTTTTGAGGTCTGGAACTCCTGTAGGGCGGCGGTCAGGAGCGCCTCGCTCGCCTGACCCCAAGAGCAGGGAGCGTTTCAATGAGATGGTTGGGGCTTGACAAAGGGGGAGCCCTTCGTGAAGCTATCTCGTGCGGCTACGCCGTAAAAAGGACGCCAATAAAAAGGCGTAACAAGAGGGAGAGAATCATGGGTTGGCTTGTCCCCGCAGCTATGTTGGCTATGGTCGTCATCGCCGCTGTGACCCTGACGCGCCTCTGATCTTTACGATCAGCGCGTGATCGGTCCCACAGAGTGGTCCGGTTTCGACGGTGATGCGACTTGGGTCGTGACATGAGGCGGCTTACGCCGAAAGGCGTAAGGCTGCCCTTAACGGCTATCAGGTCACGCGCGTCATCGAAATAGAGTCCGCCAGCGTATCTATTCGCTGGCGGACTATCTTTTTTTGGGCGTTTTTTCAGGAAGCTTCCCGGAATTGAATCAAGCGGCGCTCACGCCCCCGGCTTGCTCGGCAGCCTTGTCTCCTGAACGCCGGACCTGAAATAGCAGACCGGGCGGCCCGCAGAGGTCGCTGTCATCCGCGACCGGCCCCCGCGCCACGCCCTTTCGCCCGTTGACGCGCCTCAACCAGGCTTTCGCCAGCGGTTCAGCGCGACGAGCGACCAGATCGCCTCGACGACGCCGAAGGGCCAGGCGCCCTGCAGAAAGCCATAGACCGAGCCCATCGCGCAGGACGCCGCGAAGGCGAGCACGAACCAGTGGCTGCGCGCCTCGAGTGCATAGGTGACGAGCATCGCGCTGACAGCGAACAGTCCGAACCACGTCAACGCATCCATCTCCGGCGTCCTTTCCGATAGCGATCAAGGGGCTGCATTTGCCATGCCGGCGCAAATCGGACACTCTCGGCGCATGGACGAAAACGCTCTCCTCGCCGCCAATGCTGTTTATTATCAAGCCTTCGCCGCGCGTGATCTCGGCGCCATGGAGGCGTTGTGGGCGTCCGATGGCGTCACCTGCGTGCATCCCGGCTGGCCGGCGCTCATCGGGCGTGCGCCGGTGATCGCCTCCTACCGCGACATTTTCCGCAACCCGTCGCAGGAGGCGGTGACGGCGCGCGAGGAGAAGACGCTGATCGAAGGCGGGGACGGCCGCGTTTTCTGTGTCGAGGAAGTGGGGGGCGGGCTACTGCTCGCAACCAACTGGTTTCGGCTGATCGACGAAAAATGGCGGCTGCTGCACCATCAGGCCAGCCCGCTCGCCCCGCCGCCGCCCGCGAAGCAGGAGGCAAAACGCTCGTTTCACTGAGAGTCGGCGTTCTCCGGCTCCTGCGTCCCGGCGGCTTCATTCGTTCCTTCCGCCGCCTTCTTGCGCGACGCCTTCTTCGGGTCGCGGCGGGGGCCTTCCACCAGCCGCACCACGACGCCCCAGAGCGTGCGGACGTCCTGCTCGGTGAGGCTCATGCGGTGAAACATGTTGCGCAGATTGCGCGACATCACCGGCTTTTTCGTCAGAGGGCGGAAGAAGCCGCGCTTGTCCAGTTCGTTTTCCAGAAAATCGAAGAAGGCGAGCGTCATCTCCCGCGTCGCCGGCGGCGAGCGCTCCTCGATCTCGAAGGGGATGACGTCGCCATGGGCGGCGCGAAACCATTCGTAACCTGTGAGCAGCACCGCCTGCGCGAGATTGAGCGAGGCATAGGCGGGATTGACGGGGAAGGTCAGAATCGCGTCGGCGAGCGCCACGTCGTCATTGTCGAGCCCGGTGCGCTCGGGGCCGAACAGCACCCCATGCCTTTCGCCCGCCGCATGGCGCGCGGCGGTCGTCGGCAGCGCCTGCGCGGGCGTATGCACGGGCTTCATCTGCCCGCGTCCGCGCGCCGTCGCGGCGTAGACGAAGGACAGATCCTCTATCGCCTCGCGCACGCTGTCATAGAGCTTCGCGCCTTCGAGCAGATGCGTCGCGCCGGCGGCGGCGGCGTAGGCGCCCTTGCGATAGGCGCCGGTTCTCGGCCATCCCTCACGCGGGCTCACGAGCCGCAGGTCGGAGAGACCGAAATTCGCCATCGCCCGCGCGCACATGCCGATATTCACGGCGAGCTGCGGCCGCACCAGTATGATGGCCGGCCCGCCTGAATAGGCTATCTTGCTTCGATCCGTCCCGGCTCCGACCACTTGCGCCCCTTTCACGAGAGAGGCGGCAAACTATTCAGAACGCGCGCCGGGGGGAAGGGGTCAGGTCCCGTTCGCTGGAAACGGCGTCTCGGCGCCTGGTTTCTGGGGCCATTCGATGCGCCTGAGCATCGCCGCCTCATGGGCGTAAAGCGCGATTGTGAGCGCCATTACCCCAGCGATGAGGAGGCGCTCGCCGCCGCTGGGCGCGCGGGTCGTCTCGCTACTCGCGCGCTTGCGGTTCCACCAGCTCAGAACCGCCAGAAGCACGCCGAAAGGCAAAAGATCCTCGAACCTCGCGAAAGTCAGCGCGAGCAGCGCGGTCAGGCCGCCGGCGGCGACGAGCCGCAGCTTGCGGCTGCTGAAGGTCGCCGCGAGCGCCTTCGCGCCATCCGAGCCCGTCCAGGGCAGGATATTCGGGACGTTCAGCAGCAGCGTCAGAAACGCGAAAAGCACGCCGGTCACAGCCGAAAAACATGTCAGCAGGCTGAGTGTCTCCGAGGAATGGGTGTTCGCGGAACCGACGAGATAGCCAAGCGCTTTCGTCGCCGTCTCCGCGTCCGGCAGCGCCAGAAGCGCCAAGGCGGCGGCGAGAAGGGGGCCCGCGAGGGCGACGGCTCCGGCCTCGAATGCGCTGGCGTGATTGCGCCCCGTCAGCGCGACGCCGCCGCCGAACGGAATGAGGCTGACGGTGACGCCGCGATGGCCGAAAGCGACCATCGCCAGCGCGTGCCCGAGCTCGTGAACCAGCGTCGCAAGAACGAAAATGGCGGCGAGATAGGTGATGAGCAGAAAAACGACCAGGCAAATGACGGCGGCCGCGGCGCCATTGATGGAAGCGCCTCCGGCGAAAGCGAAAAAGTTTGCCGGCAATCCGCTCAAAGCCATGTAGACGGCTGGCGCGAGCATCATTGCGATCAGCGCAACGGCGCCGAGAAATCCCAGCCACGCCATACGCCAGCCGGAAAATCGCAGACAGGGCGTCTTCGCCGAGCCGTGGCCGACGGCGACGTCTCGCAGCGCCGCGAGATAGCGCGTGAGGCTCAGCCGCGACAGCTCGTAATTCAGATAGCCTGTCATCCTGCTCTCGTAAGTGAGCGTGACCAGCGATCCGGCGCCGTCCCCGGTCACTTCGTAACATATGTGCGGCGCTTCTTCGGCGGGCGTTGGCCTACCGTCTTTCGAGAGCTCCACGATCTCCATACGGCCTTTCGACTCCTCGAGGGCGCATGCGTCGACGATGCGCCGGAAAGGCTTGTCGCTATGGCGCGGACGCAGCGTCTTCGCGATGGTCAGCGGCTCCTGCGAGAGTATCGTCACGTCACGGATGTCGTATTGCGGATTCCACTCCGCATCGGAATTGCGCGGATCGAGACGCAGCCACACGGCCTGCGGCGGCGCGGGAATCGAAGCGGAAAGGCGGATCTTGCGTCGGCCCAATGGCGCCTTGAAGCAGAGCCACCAGCCGGCGATCGACGGCAGCGAATAAATCACAAGATAAAGTAGCGAGGTCAGCATAAAAGAATTTCCGCGCGGCAGGGGTCGCGCGACGTTAGTCGTCTCGCGCATAATACGCCGTAAACGACGGCTCTTCGATGCGCCGCCGCATCTCCTGCATCAATGCGTCAGTTTCAGCGCGAGCTCCTGCAGCGCCCTGTTGAACAGGCTCTGCATGCCTCTCGTGATGTCGCCCGGCTCGGACGCCGTGAAGAAATAGCCCTGCGACGCGCAACCTTGCAGATTGGGGGAAATATTCGGCGCAAAGGGGCCTATCAACCTGTCGTATTGAACCGTGCCGGGGAACGGCACGTAAGTCGTATAGACAACGGCGACGATGGCGCCCTTGCTCTTCAGCGCGTCACATGCGGTGACGGGGAAGGCGCTCGTCGGCGCCTTGGTCATCCATGACGGCCACCAGGGCAGCGGCAGGCCGGTCGGGCCGACCATCTTGTTCCAGCCCGTGTAGATGCCGTCCTCCACGCCGTCGGTGACGAGGAACACGATTTCGAGCGGCGCGGCGCTGGTGAGCCCCGTGCCGTTGCCCTTGATCTTGTTGGCGACCAGCCAGGTCACCGCGTCGGCCGCCTGCGTGCCGTCGTCGTGGGTGGGGAGATCGAGATTTTTCACGGCGTTCGCCACATTCGTGAGATCCGACGTCATCTCGACGAGCGGCGAGACATGATGGTTGAAAGCGTAGACGCCCATCTGAATATGCTCGCGCGCATTGGCGCTCGCCACCATCTTTGCCTGTGCGACGAGCGCGCCAGTGGCGTCGCGGAGATCGTCGATGCGGAAGCGGATGCCCTGCGCCTTGGGCTGGTCGTAATATTGCGCCTCGTAGCCTTCCGAATGACACGCGAAGGCGCAGCCGGTCAGTGCCTGAAGTCGCGAAATGTCGTCCGAGGTCGCGCCTATGCCCATCGACATCGAACGATCCAGCAGCAGATGGAAGTTCAGATACATATGCGTGCCGAGCGCGATATTGGACGTAACTTTCCCGTTGACGGGGATCGTCTGCACGCCCATCAGTCGCGCGATATTCGTGGGAATGTCGGCCGAATAATTGACCGTCGCCGACCATGAACCCTCACTGCTAGAGAGTTCGATCGTCGGTTTTCGGTCGGCCCCGCGCATGAGCGGATCGCCGTTCATATACTGGACGCCGGCCGCGACGCCGGCCTTGATGATGTCTTTCTGCCCGCAACCCTGAAAATTCGAGACATTGTTGCCGGCAGGATTGGCGACGCAGTCCGATTCCTTCTGGGCGGCGGCCTTGACGGCGGCAAGCGCCGCCCGGTCGGCGAGATGATTCAGCCGCGATCTGACCGTCACCGCCTGCGTGTAATCGACGGCGGCGCCCATCATCATGAACATCGGGATGAGCGCTAGCCCGAAGATCATCGCAATGGAGCCGCGCTCGTTGGCGCGAAAATTTCGCAATCGCTTCCGGACACGCGACGCGCGTGCGAGAGCATAAAATCCAGGTTTATGCATTGCTCCGAATATCCACACAGCGCGAAAAGAGCTTCGCCATGGTTCCAGTTGCGCAAGCTAGACCGTGAATCTTGAGCGTTCCTTGCAATATTCCAATAGTCAACAAAAGCTCTGCTGCCGTCCGCTCGCGCAACATCTCATGAAAACAAAAGCACTTCTTGTTATGTGTACAACTGTTCATGAAGCTCAGGGGAAGGACGGCCGCCATATGTCGACTGGTCGTCGTTCGGGATCAATTCTGACGCGGTTTCAGATCCCTTGATTTGACGGGCCATGATGGCGCCCGCTTTGCCTTGCATAGGCGCGGCGTTATAAGCGGGCGCCGAACGGGATGAGGGTTTCATGCAGAAGATCAAAGTGGCGAATCCGGTCGTCGAACTCGACGGCGACGAAATGACCCGGATTATCTGGGCTTTCATCAAGGACAAGCTGATCCGGCCCTATCTCGACATCGATCTGCTTTACTACGATCTCTCGATCCAGAATCGCGACGCCACCAATGATCAGGTGACGGTCGACGCCGCCAACGCCATCAAGCAGCATGGCGTCGGCGTGAAATGCGCCACCATCACCCCCGACGAAGCGCGCGTTAAGGAATTCAGCCTCAAGGAGATGTGGAAGTCGCCGAACGGCACGATCCGCAACATTCTGGGTGGCGTGATCTTCCGCGAGCCGATCATCTGCAAGAATGTGCCGAGGCTCGTGCCGGGCTGGACGCAGCCGATCGTGGTCGGCCGCCACGCTTACGGCGACCAGTATCGCGCGACGGATTTCAAGGTTCCCGGCAAGGGCCGCCTGACGATCAAGTTCGAGGGCGTGGACGGGCAGGTGATCGAGAAGGAGGTGTTCTCCTTCCCCGGCGCCGGCGTCGCCATGGCCATGTACAACCTCGACGAGTCGATCCGCGAATTCGCGCGCGCCACCTTCAACTATGGGCTGGTGCGCAAATTCCCCGTCTATCTCTCGACCAAGAACACGATTCTCAAGGCCTATGACGGCCGCTTCAAGGATCTCTTCCAGGAGATCTACGACGCGGAATTCAAGCCGCAGTTCGAGGCGCTGGGCCTGCATTACGAGCATCGCCTGATCGACGACATGGTCGCCTCGGCGCTGAAATGGTCGGGCGGTTACATCTGGGCCTGCAAGAATTACGATGGCGACGTGCAGTCGGATACGGTCGCGCAGGGCTTCGGCTCGCTCGGGCTCATGACCAGCGTGCTGATGACGCCCGACGGCAAGACGGTGGAGGCGGAGGCCGCGCACGGCACGGTGACGCGGCACTACCGCGAGCACCAGAAGGGTCACGAGACCTCGACGAACTCCATCGCCTCGATCTTCGCCTGGACGCGGGGCCTCGCCCATCGCGCCAAACTCGACGGCAACGAGGAACTCGCCCGCTTCGCCCGCACGCTCGAGGAGGTCTGCGTGGCGACAGTCGAGGCCGGCTTCATGACCAAGGACCTGGCGCTGCTCGTCGGCTGCAACCAGAAGTGGCTTTCGACCACCGGCTTCCTCGACAAGATCGACGAAAATCTGCGCAAGGCGATGGGTTGAGCGCGCGGGCGCGCCTTTTCCGACCCATTTGCAAGGTTATGATTCTGCACGGTATGCGGGTGAAAATGGCAACACGGGCGTCAGCGATTGTAAGTGTCAACCGGCGCGTCTATATAGGCTCCGCCTATGGCCTTACGGGGGATTCGCGGCAATGACGGTGGATTTGGAAGAGACTTACAAACCGTCCGAAGACGAACCCTTCATGAACGATAGGCAGCGCGAATACTTCCGTCGCAAGCTGCTGTCGTGGAAGGAGGACATTCTGCATGAAAGCCGCGAAACGCTGGCCGCCCTGCAGAATGAAAACGAAAACCATCCCGACCTCGCCGATCGCGCGTCGTCGGAGACGGACCGCGCCATCGAGCTTAGGGCCCGTGACCGGCAGCGCAAGCTGATCGCCAAGATCGACGCGGCGCTGATGCGTCTCGAGGACGGCACCTACGGCTATTGCGAGGAGACGGGCGAGCCAATCTCGCTCAAGCGCCTCGACGCCCGGCCGATTGCGACGCTGTCGATCGAGGCTCAGGAGCGCCACGAGCGGCGGGAAAAGGTCTATCGGGACGACTGATCTGCGGTTTTCGTTGAAGCAATGAAAAAGGGCGTCGCTGACAAGGCGACGCCCTTTTTGCTTATTCCTTCTCCGGACGGCCCAGAAGCCGCGCCATTTCAGCCTCGAGCGACTCGAGCGGGTCGATCTCGGCGGCCGGCGGCGGCGGGGGCGGCGTCGGCTCCTTCACCGGCGGCGGGGGCGGCGCGGGCGGCGGCGCAGCCGGGCGTTGCGCTGCCG